>DATHHK010000044.1:0-5585 GCA_035317225.1 Candidatus Udaeobacter sp.
AACGATCCGGCTACTGCTGGATACTGAACCGCGGCAACCGCGTTTGTGGAATCGAAAGATCGCTCGCGATCTTTCCACGATTTGCCTCAAGTGCCTGGAGAAAGATCCAAAGCGTCGTTACTCTTCCGCTCTCGCGCTGGCTGAGGATTTGGAACGCTGGCTAAAGCACGAACCAATCCAGGCGAAGCGAAGTGGCTTTTTTACGCACACCCGCAAATGGGTGCGGCGGAAACCAGCTATTGCCGCGTTGATTGCAGCGTCGGTTGCTTTGGCAGCAGCCATCGCCTGGAATGTTTGGGAAAGCGGGTTATTTAGTCCTACGCCCGAAAAGAGCATAGCGGTCCTTCCGTTCGAAAATCTAAGCAACGAAGAAGAGAACGCCTATTTCGCCTATGGCGTGCAGGACGAAATTCTAACTGACCTGGCCCGCATCGCCGATCTGAAGGTGATCGGCCGCACCTCGGTGATGCAATACAAGAGCGGGGTTCCCAGGAATTTGCGTGAGATCGGCCGTCAACTTGGCGTCGCGAATGTGGTGGAAGGAACAGTACGGCGTGCCGGCAATCGCGTGCGAGTCAATGCGCAATTGGTCGATGTGCACAGCGACCGCCAGTTATGGGCGCAGACTTATGACCACGAGCTTGCGGACGTTTTCGCGATTCAAAGTAACATCGCAAAGGCGATTGCCGACGAACTTCAGGCTAAACTCTCGCCAAATGAAGTGAGCGCAATAGAACGTCCCCCGACTAGCGACATCGCCGCGTTCAATCTCTATGCTCACGCCAGAAATGTTCTGGCCATCAGGAACGCTAGAAAGGATTTGCTCGAGGCGGCCGACTTGCTGAACCAGGCTGTCACGCGGGATCCGTCATTTTTCCAAGCGTATTGCCAGCTCGCTCATACTCATGACCGTATTTACTTCCTCGGTTACGACCATACCCCAGCGCGCCTAGCAATGGCAGAAGCCGCCATTAGGAGCGCGTTTCGTCTAGGCCGGGACGCGGGTGAAGCACACCTCGCGCGTGCGCAAAATCTCTATCGAGGCCACTTGGAGTATGACGCCGCATTGGCTGAGTTGGATGTTGCAGCCAAGACCCTACCTAATGATACCGGGGTTTTTGAGCTAAAAGGTTACATCCAGCGTCGCCAAGGCAAACAAGAAGAGGCAGTGCGGAGTCTAGAACGCGCCATCGAGCTCGACCCGCGCAACACTTTCACGTTACAGCAGATTGGGCTCAGTTACCATCATCTCCGACGTTATGCCGAAGAAAAATCGGTATTGGACCGCGCGTTGGCCATCCAGGCGAACGATGTCGATACGAAAGTCGCCCGTGCATTCGTGGACTTCCACTGGAAAGCCGATACCCGCCAGTTGCATCAAACACTCGATTCAATTCGGGCCACAAATCCTACCGCCACGCAAAATATCGCCGATGGCTTGCTGATTTGCGCACTGACGGAGCGCGACCCGGTTGCCGCAAAAAAAGCGGCAATCGCAGCCGGTTCAAACCCTCCCTTTACCGATGAAGCCGTGAATTTCAGTCGCCCTTTCGTAGAAGGCGTTATTGCCCGCATGACGAAGGATGAAAACACGGCGCGATTGGCTTTCGCCGCTGCGCGCGCAGAGCAGGAGAAGATCATCAAGGCTCAACCAAATTACGGTCCGCCCTTATGCGTGCTGGGTTTGATCGACGCCGCACTCGGACAAAAAGAAGAAGCACTTCGCGAAGTCCGGCAAGCAGTCGCGCTTCTTCCCGTGGAAAAGGATTCAATCAATGGTGTCGTGATGATCAAATATTTAGCCATGACGGCCGCTTGGATTGGCGACAACGATCTGGCCTGCGAACAACTGGCTGTTGCCATCCGTCCTCCAAGCCGCCTCACCTATGGCCAACTGAAACTGCTTCCCTTTTGGGATCCGTTGCGTGGCGATCCGCGCTTTGAAAAAATCGTTGCCTCTCTCGCGCCCAAAAAAGCTTCGCCCTGACCCACGACGAACGTGACCATGGCCGCTTATCTAACTGAGGCGAAGGCAGGTAATCCTCGGTTTTCATAGTTTCCGAACTTTCCGCGTAACCTCGCGTCGGAATTTCTGCAGTACCTCTGTGAAGGCCCAAATCAGAGAGGGCCAAACAAGAAAGAAATTAAAGTATGAGAAATCAAAATCCACTAACCAAACTCACGCTGCTGTTCGCAGTACTACTGACTCTTGGTGCAGCCCAGACGCAAGCCGACATCCTTCCTGGTGTCAGGATCGGCTTCGCTCCGGTCGGCATAACCATGGACCAGACTGCCCGGCTCAACTTAGTTAACGTTGACGTACCAAATGGTATGTTCATTAACTGGCGCTTTATCGACGCCAGCGGCCTTACACTCGCTCAATCCGCGGTTATGTTGCCATTGGGCAAGATCGTTTCGGTCGATTTCAGACGGCCTGGGAGTCCGCTGCCACCCAACGCTCCCGACCTGGTCCGAGCCGAGGTGCGAGCCCAAGTCGAGATCGTTAGCCCTGGAATCCCGAGCGAAAGCCTGCGCCGAAGTCTGGAGATATTCAACAATAATACCGGCGCAACCACCGTGTACATGGGCGGTGCAACTCCATAGACGGCCTCTGCCTGCGAGCACTACGGCCGACGGCACTGGCGACTACGAGTGCCGAGACCGTAGATGATCAAGGAAGAACGCTTCGCTTTAACTGATGGCTGACAGTTGATGGCTGATAGACAGCGAAAGACCTAACAGAATGAAACTCCGAACTCCGAAAGTTTCCCCGCGCAGGGCGCATTCGCGAGCAGGCGCAGATAACGAAAGGTCTCAGAATTCAACTACGGCTTTGTGTCGTTTGTTGCCTTCTGTACAAACCTGCTGCAGTCCAGCTACAACACTGCTGAATGATCAGCAGTCAGTCGTCCGTAATCACTGCCGCAACCGCCGCCCAACAGTCGACATGACTGCCTTTACTTCACACTGTTTTCCCCGGACGATTAAGATTCAAGCCCGTCTTCGGGAGCGGCCACTGTCAGCATTGCCCGGCAGCCGCCGGATCAGCACGCGACTAGCCCACGCGTTGCACATGTCGGGCGTCCGTGTAATCGGCGATCTTCACGGGCGGCGAGTGGGTGATTTTGCCTGGGAGAGAAATTGTGGCGTAAAAACGTTGCAAGAGTTGGATTCGCTTGCATCCGTTCTCGCCAAGCAGACTTCGTCCCGCAATCGCGGGACAGGTGTGACTCGAGAGGCTACGGTGGGCGGAATGGCTTTTGCCGTTCCGAAATCGGTGTGTGCACTGCGGTTCGACGAGTTGCCGATCACAAAGCGTTTGGCCAATGTGGTCCGTTCAAATGGCCTCCGTACCCTGGGCAATCTACACGGGCGCACTCCACTTGAATTACTTCAATGCAAGACCTGTGGCTGGCGCACTCTTACGGAGGTAGAGCAACTCATTGAACGCGCAATCTCCGGCCATTTTGATGAGGCACCCATGGACGAATCCAGGGCGTTGGCGGAATTACTGACTTTGCTTGAGCAAGGAATAGCAAAGCTTGCAATTCGTAACAGGCAATTTCTTCTTGCCAGAATTCGGGGGATGACGTTCGCAGAGATTGGCAGGCGATACGGGTTTACGCGAGCGTATACTCACCAAGTGGTCATGAAAACGCTTGGTATTCTTAGAAAGACTTATGGTCCGCGAATACCAGAACTTGTCGAAATGGTCAAGCAGCGTTGGCTTTCGACGCCGAGAGCTTCGAGACTAACTCCGTCATTACTTGCCCAATGGGGGGGTAATCCTACGAAGCGTTTCCGCTTATCAAGGAAAGCGCAGGTGCGTTTGATCGCAGCGCTGGATAAAAGTATCCCGTCTTGGATGGATTAGCTGAGACATGATTTACCCAATTATCATGAACTTACGAACACCCACTTATCATCACCTGCTCGCGCAGGTTCGCGGACGGTCGGCCTAAGAAGACGTCACACATTCGCCAGGGAATCTTTGGATAGCTTGCCTGCTTGCGAAGATCCCTTCGAAGTTTTCGGTTTGGATCTCCTGGATCTCCGTTCTGGCCTAAGCGGTTCCCTGACCCGTTACATGCCGGTTGCCACGTGGTAGCTGTTTAGGCGACGCGAGTAGTCCATCATTGTCATAATTGCTAAAGTTTCGGCATAACTTCGCGCCGGATTTCCTGCAGTACCTCTATGAAAGGACAAATAAAACCAACAAAAATAAAACAGAGGAACGAGTATGAAAACGAACCTAACGAAAACCAAATTCAAATCCGTCTTTAGCACGGCCAGTCAGTTCTTCAGCAGGGCGGCATGCTTGGGAGCAGTTATTTTGGTGTGCGCTAGCGCCTCGGCACAAAACCTGTTTGTGTCGGGCAGTTTGCCACCTAAAAATTGCCGTGGAGGATGCGGAGTAATTTACAAATTCACTTGGGACGCAAGGCAAAGCCTTTTCGCCTCAGGTCTCACTGACCCTTGGGATATCGCCTTTGACAGGGCCGGCAATTTGTTCGTCGTGGATTACGACTATGACGAGCTCTTCGGCGAGGCCGCCATCTACAAAATTACTCCGAACGGAGTGCGAACTACCTTTGCCTCCGGTTTGAGCTACCCCTCATACCTTGCTGTTGACGGGGCAGGCAATGTGTTTGCAGCGGATTATAATCGCGGCATCATCTATCAATACAAGCCGACCGGATCGCGAGCCACCTTTGCCACAGGGTTGCATCACCCTGTAGGTATGGCTTTTGATAGCGCGGGAAATCTGTTTGTCGCCGATAACAACGCTGGCAACATCTACCAAGGCAACATCTATCAGTATGAGCCGAACGGCTCCCGGACCATCTTTGCCGTGTTGAACCCGTCCGATCGCCCGGCAGACCTGGCTTTTGACAGCATGGGCAAGCTGCTCATGGCGGATTTGGGCGGCAACATCTATAGATATGAAGCTCTACGTCGGCACCCTCGAATGACCTTTGGCTCAGTGCCGAACAGCGCGCAAAGCTTGGCATGCGACAGCGCGGGCAACCTGCTTGTAGTGGATGCGGGCGATGTGAGCGGTGCAAGCACCGTCACTCCCAACGCCATCTATAAGTTCACCCAGCAGGGAGTGCGAAGCACCTTTGCCCCCGCACAGCCGCTCGGTGAGACCTTTGCCTGTCTCGCCTTCCAGCCAATACCGTGTTGCGAATGAAAAGCAGGAGTGGATAAGGCGATCGACCTCAATCGCCCGGGGGCGGTTCAGCGAACCGCCCCTGTTTCATCTAAACCTTCCACGTCATATCCCGCCGGATTTTCTGAACAGCTCTGGTGCAAAGCTAATGTCCAGACAGCCGAACTCTGTGCAACGCGACACCTACATTCGAGCCAATTATAACAAGAAGAAGATCAAGCAGCCCGATTTTCCAGTCGAAGCGCCAAAAAGCAACTCCTACAAGTATGAAGCAGGCAATGCTGAGCACTCCCTGCACGATTTGTCCTCCGAGTCCTCTAAAGAATGCTCCCTTACTGAGTTCAACGAATCCTGTGATCGCGCCAAGAATAATAGTGGTGCCAATCAAGTAGAAAAGCATAGCGTGCCGCGA
>DATHHK010000045.1:0-5193 GCA_035317225.1 Candidatus Udaeobacter sp.
TCTTTCAAGAAGTGGAGGGCCCCGCCCTCGCCTACGCCTGGAAAGGACAAGCGAGCATCATGATCGTCGGCGATGACGCCGGCATCGCGACTGATCTGGCCCAGGCAACAGCGCACGAGGCGGGGCACGCGATTTGTTTGCCGCACACCTGTTTGAAGGAGGGAGAGGATCCGGCCAAGGTCGATTCGTTGCTGGGTCGGGCTTGCTTGACAGAAGGAGATGAGAGCGAGAGCAATTTAATGTATCCTTTTGCGGAAGGTGGCGAGGCTCTCGAAGCGGTCCAGATTGCCCAGGCGAGAATCGGCGCAACCTACGTGGAAGCCGGTAAAACCAAGACTGGTACACCGTTCGACGGTGTTAACCGTTGCAGCGTGCCAGACACAACCAACTGAGAAATTCCCATGCCTACCGAAATCGAAAGCCGCATGTTCCAATTGCTGCGCGCCATTGAGATCGAGGACGACGCCCCGCAGTACATCGAGAGCCTTGGAACTGAGGCCGTCACCGTCATCTGCGAAGCCGCGCTGGGAAGCTATCCCGGCATTCGCCCGAAGATGCGCGCCAATGCCGTAGTGCTCGCTGGCAGAATGAGCCACCCGCAGGCCTTGGAAACGATCGCGCTGCTGGTCAGCGATCCCGATCCAGGGATCGCCATCCGCGCCATGCGCGCCGCCGGGCGAAAGCGCAGCGCCGACCTCGTCGAAAAAATCGCGCGCGTGCTCGATCAACCCATGTCTGGCGGGCTCCTGGCGGCGGAAGCGCTGGACGCGCTCCTGCAGATCGACACCCCGGAAGCGCAACATCGGGTCAAAGCCTACGAAGCTGCAAGCGCGACTGACCTTCCGCACCGGAGAAGTCCACCCGTCGAGTACACCCTGCACGAAGGGAAAAAGAAGGAAACCCCCGTCCAGCGATGAGCTAATTACCGGGTGAATTTCCCACACCGCATAACTTTCAGGCTGAGCGCGCCGGTTTGAACGATCCGGTCGCATCACCGCATTTCCCGCCAATGTTTAGGCCGATTAACCCGGTAACCTGTCTGCCAATACGTCTGCCTTCTCGATCTTCAACGGCTCCGCCAGTAGCTCGGGCGCTTTCTCCATCAGGGCCTTGGCAACTTTTCCCGACAGGTGCGCGTCGCGTCCTGAATCATCCGGAAATGCGTCAAAGATGGCGAAAGTGGTTGGGCCAAGTCGAATGCCAAACCACGCGGTTGTTGCGGGCTCTTGCGCAACCAAGCCCTGCCCGTCGCGCAGGAATTTGGCAACTTCGTTTTCTTTGCCCGCTTTCGCCTCCAGTTTAACGAATAATGCTTTCGTGGTCATGTCGTAATCTTGCTTCGTTCATACGCCCATAACGATTTCGGATGATTTCAGATGGGAAATTTCCGACATCCCGTGGTGCAGCCGGTGGGCGAGTTCGCCGCCTGTCTCCCTCGTATACCTGACGGCATTATCAAAATCAACTTGCTCGTTCCACAGGCGGGATACTCTCCTTCAACTACGATCGCCTGTTTGAGATTGGTTTCTGCCCCATTTCAAAGTCGATCAAAATTGTGCGTTTTACGGCACGTTGGGGTTGAACTCTGGCATCCAAGCTTTCGAGAACGCAAACCTCACGTTCGAAGAAAACAGATTTTCCTTTTAAAACTGCACGGTTCAGTCGGAATGTTTGCATACGATGATGCTTTTGGACTTCGGTTAGTGGATGAATGCATGCGCCCGGGCAGGGATAAGAGTGCCGCGCAGTCACCCGTTTGCTCCTTCTTGTTTCTCGCCTATTGAGTATTTGATGCTTTCAGAAAAATGAGGCCGACGGTGGCTGCCGCCCGAAACTGCAACGCCCCTAGCCGCAAAGACCATTCGTTAGGGCAGCCTGTTCGATTCCATCCTCACTCTTCTGGTACTTGAGCTGTAAAAGCGCCCACTTTCGAGGAGCCTCCCGCGCATACCAATATTTCCAGGGAAACAACCATCGTCTCGGTAGCCCTGATGTCGCTGTCCCCGAAAGCTCGTGAAGCAAAGCCTCAAGTCTCCTCATGCGGCGCATCGCGCTTCGGGCGAGCATGCGCAGAAGTAAGTGGTGAGGAGAATCTAATGCAAATCGACCGGCCAACAGACGATAGATTAAAGCTCTTTCGCGCTGTACGCTGGCTGCGTGGCGCACTCGCCGTCGAAGTCGACGCAGTCTCGTCCGCAGCTGTTCTTGATGTAAGCGTTTCTGTTCGGCCAGATCGCTCCGCCGCGTAGCTGCTGAAAAAGCCGTGAACATTCGCTCCTTAATCTCGCAAACACTGTCTAAACTTCCGTTCCATTAAATCCATTTTGGCGGCAACGTTAGTTAAACTGCTCCGCCAAAGTGTAAAAAAAACATTAACGTGAGCTGGGGTTAGGAGAAGTAGATCTTTGTCGCTGACGCGCATCGTGACGACGGGAAACGCCTTGTTGTGCTCGCCGATGAAAATTAACAGCGTTTCTTGAACGCGAAGGAAGCACCCGCGAATCATTGCGCTTCCAAAATGTCGGCTTGCCTGGAAGCGCTCAATTCTTTGTCCGGCTAATTCCCGTGAAACGGGCTCCATGTCCACACGTGCTTAACGAGTTCAGATGGCTGAGTCTCTTTCTCGACGCTCTATTTCACGAGCGAGAGTGTTTATTGCCAATAAGCTCCACAGCTTTGCGCAGGGGAGCATTGGAAGCCTGGATGGGGAGTGATTGACGGTCAAGCTAGCTCGAACCATTCAAAAGTATGTCGATGTAAGTAATAAACGCACGACGTGAAATCCGATTCAATCAAGCTAAGGTGGATCTATGCAGGTGACGCGAACAATCGGCCTGATCGGCTTACTTGCACTAGAGCTAAGTGTCGCGCGGGCAGACTGGCGTTTTGATGCGGATACCGGCGTGTTCTACGATAGCAACCTTTCCAACTCTGATCGTGCCGCGGATGAAAAAAGCGATTTGGCTTGGAGGGGCGATGTAAGAGCAGGATTCGGGTTTCAGCTGTCACGCGATTTGCGTCTGAATCTGGCTGGCGATGTTGACGGAGAAGTGTGGGACCGATTTTCTGGGTTCAACAACATCGACTTCGGAGGTTCGACTGGCCTGCGTTATCGTTTTGGGCTGGGACGCCAGGCGCCGTGGATTCTGGTCGAAGACCGGCTCGCCTACGAATTTTTTGATGAATATCAGCGCGATGGCTGGAGTAACAATTTTCGAATCAGGGGCGGAATTGCAATCACCGACCGACTCTCGGTCGAAACTGGTTATACGTTCGACCATTTCGCGGCGCGCGACGATTTCTGGGATCTACAGGGGAACAGCGCCTCTGTTCTATTGAGTTTTGACGTGACTTCCTCGCTCCAAATTTCTCTTGGCTACGCTTACCGGTACGGCGATGTCATTTCCTATGCGGTTCCGCCGCGGCCCGACATTCTGCGGCTCGCTTCCGAAGAGCAGATCGTTACGACGTTTGGGACCGATCCCCTTTACACCGCGTATCGCTTGCAAGCCTCAACTCACTCCGTTTCAGTTTCAGCCAGGTACTTCGTGGCCAAATATCTTTCTGTTCTCGTGAGCTACGAATACGCCGCGACCTCGCATGATCCCCTGGAATACGAAAACCATTTGATAGAGGCCAAGGTAGCGTTTGCTTATTAAATTAGTTTGATGCGCGCGGTTGCCTTACTCGTGATTTTCGGGTTGTGCCACGATCTGTCAGCAGGTTCGTTTGACGTTACCGTTAAAGACGGCAAAGGCGCGCTCGTTTCCGACGCAGTCGTCTACGCTAGAGGAAACGGGATGAACGCCCAGAGCACAAAGAAACAAACGGCCATCGATCAACAGGACAAACAATTTATTCCCTATGTGACCGCCGTGCAGGTCGGTACCTCGATCCTGTTTCCGAACAAGGACAACATTCGCCATCACGTCTATTCGTTATCGTCCGCGAAAAAATTTGAGCTACCGCTTTATAAGGGCGTACCAGCTGAGCCAGTTGTTTTCGACAAGGAGGGATTCGTCACACTCGGATGCAATATCCACGACTGGATGATCGCTTATGTGGCGGTGCTGGGGACGCCGCATTTCCAAGTCACAGGCAGAGAAGGCCACGCGCTGCTAAAGAATTTACCGCCAGGACAATACACAGTTGAGGTTTGGCAACCGTCGCTCAAAGGCGCACCGGCAACCTTCGCGCAACATGTGGACGTTGCCGCGGGCGGTATGAAGCAGTTGCTTTTCACTTTGGATCTTAAGCCAGGCTTTCGCGTCAAGCGCGCGGCGGGGTTCTCGACCGGAGGATATCGCTGAACTTTCGATTCCGCAGTTTCAGAAACCGGCTCCTCTTTTTCCTCTTTGCGCTCTTGACGCTCCTGCAAAGTGCGACCTATCTCCTCGTTAGGCACGCGAACCGCCAGCATGCACTCGCGCAGATCGAATCGAGTTTGCGAGCTGGAGCGCAAATTTTCGAGAAGCTGATCGAGCAACGCAATCAACAGATCACCAACGCGGCGGCGATTGTTTCGCGCGATCATGCTTTTCAGGAAGCGTTCGCCGGCGCGGATCAGGATCGCCCGACCACGTTGTCGGCATTGGAAAGTCTTCAGGGCCGAGTCAAGGCAGACGTGGTTCTGATCGCATCCCTGGAGAAGGAACTCCTTTTCGATACTCACCAGCCGGACCTGCACGGTGTTCCATTTCCTTTCCCAAAATTGATCGATAAGGCGGAAACAACTGAGAGTGCTTACGCGTTTGTTTCTCTTGGCAATGAACTCTATGCCATGGCGGTCACGCCGCTGCTAGCGCCCGATCCAATCGCGTGGCTCTGCCCCGGATTCCGCATCGACGATGATTTCGCGCGGGAGATCAAAACATACACTCATCTGGAGATCACGTTTTTGAGCGCGCAGACCTTATTCGCCACCACTTTCGACGGAAAACAGCGTGCGACCCTGCAGTCGGTGTCGCGCATGGCTGAGCTACCGGCAAGACAGATTGTTGACCTCCGTGTGGCCGGCGAGACCTTTTTGAGTTATCCCGTTCCACTTCCGGCAGAAAAGGGAACGGTGCTCGCGCTTCTGCAACGATCGCTCGACGGGGAACTAGCCTCGTATCTTCGGCTCGAACGCACTTATCTATTTCTCGCTCTGCTCGGTCTCGCGATCTCGGTGGCGATAGGGGTGCGAATCGCGCG
>DATHHK010000046.1:0-14803 GCA_035317225.1 Candidatus Udaeobacter sp.
CCTATGAAAATCTTGCCGTTAATCCCGAGCAGATCCTTCCTTTCCATACCGGCCTTGCGCGGCACACTTCCCACCAGCAGCGCCCAGTTAACATCGCGAAAGCCTTCATTGAGGTCCGCAGTGGGGACAACTGACTCGAGCAGAGGAAATGCGCAATCGTGCAGTTCCATCACAACCCCATCCAACGCGCCAAGCGCATCCGGAATTTCAATCAAATGGAGTGCGAGCGGTTGGTCGGTCCCAAACATCTGTCCTGAGGCGATGCGAAACAGAAGCGCGTAACCAATTTGCCCGGCAGCGCCTGTTACAGCGACTTTAATCGGAGTCTTCATGACGCAATTAGCCACAAACACCTTGCTGAGCAAAGCGCGAAGCCATGATAGATTACGTATCGTCCATGTACCCGACCAAGCTAAACAAGATTATCAACCTCTTCGAGTCGCTCCCCGAAGATGAACGGCGCGAGACGCTTGTTTCCTACGCAGACAACGCGAAGAAACAGGAGCCGCGCGAGGGCGAGAACTTTGAACTCGTCGATGTTCGAAAAGACGAGGAATGCACAGATACGGTCGGCGTTTATCTGCACGTGGATGAAAACGGCAGAGCACACATTCGCATGACACTCGGTCCGGAAGTGCAGACGCTTACCCGGTCCATGGCGGCGATTCTTTGCAAAGGACTCGAAGGCTCGACACCGCAGGAAATTCTCGATCTCCCGAGCGATTTCGTAACCCGCATCGTCGGAACGGAGCTGGTGCGAATCCGCAGCCAGACGGTCTATTATGTCCTCACACGCATCAAAAGCGTCTGCAAGGTGTGGCTCGACCGGCAACGCATGGCACAGGTGGCTTAGGCTTCCAGCCTGCCACGTCAGCCAAGCTGGCGAACCTTCGGCTACGATTCTCGCGTGACGATCGTGTGATTTCGTTTACTGTCCGCGCTGGCGCAGATGCCGCGAAATAACGAACTCAAAAAAATTCTGCTGATCGGCTCCGGTCCAATCGTCATCGGGCAGGGCTGCGAATTTGACTATTCCGGCGTGCAAGCCTGCAAGGCACTCCGAGAGGAAGGCTACGAGGTCGTTCTGGTGAATTCCAACCCGGCAACCATCATGACCGATCCGGAATTCGCCGATCGCACTTATATCGAACCGATCACCCCCGAGGTGATCGAGGCGATTATGGAACGCGAAAAACCCGACGCCATCTTGCCAACGTTGGGCGGACAAACGGCACTGAACGCTGCGATGGAGTTAAATCGCAACGGTGCTCTGGCGCGACATGGCGTGAAACTAATCGGAGCAAACGCTCAAGCCATCGCAAAAGGCGAAGATCGGCAATTGTTCAAGGAAGCAATGTTGCGCATCGGGTTGGATGTGCCGCGCTCTGGCGTGGCGCGTTCGCTCGCGGATATCGATCGCATCGTTGGTGAGATCGGAACGTTCCCCCTCATCATTCGGCCGGCATTCACTCTGGGCGGGGCCGGTGGCGGCATCGCTTATAATCGCGAAGAGCTCGATGCGATCGTTGCACACGGTCTCGATCTCTCGCCGGTCCACGAAGTGCTAGTCGAAGAATCGCTGGTTGGCTGGAAGGAATTCGAGATGGAAGTGATGCGCGACCGCATGGACAACTGCGTGGTTGTCTGTTCCATCGAAAATTTCGATCCGATGGGCGTGCATACCGGCGACTCCATCACTGTCGCGCCGGCCCAGACGCTCACCGACAAGGAATACCAGATGATGCGCGACGCCTCCTTCGCGGTCATTCGCGAAATCGGCGTGGAGACTGGCGGGTCGAACATTCAGTTTGCGGTGCACCCCGACAACGGCCGGATGGTCGTAATTGAAATGAATCCGCGGGTTTCGCGTTCCAGTGCCCTGGCATCGAAGGCAACGGGTTTTCCGATTGCTAAAATCGCGGCAAAACTGGCAATCGGCTACACGCTTGATGAAATCAAAAACGATATCACGCGCGAAACCCCGGCATGCTTCGAGCCGACCATCGATTACTGCGTGGTCAAAGTACCGCGGTTTACGTTCGAAAAGTTTCCACAGGCGGAAGCGACGCTTACGACACGAATGAAAAGCGTTGGCGAAGCGATGGCGATCGGCCGCACGTTTAAAGAAGCATTGCAAAAGGCGCTGCGCAGCCTGGAAATCAAACGCTTCGGTCTATGCGGCGATGGCGCAAATAAAGATGTCGATGCTGAGACGCTGCGCTTAAGGCTCGCCATCCCGAACGCGGAACGGATTTTTTATCTAGCCCAGGCATTTCAAGACGGAATGCCAATCGACGAAGTTTTCGAACTGACCAAGATCGACAGGTGGTTTTTGAGGAATCTTGCGGAGATCGTGACCGCGACGCAATGTTTGAAGACTAAAGATTTGCTCCGCGCCAAGAAACTCGGTTTTTCGGATCGCCAACTGGCTGTGGCGAACGGAGTCAGCGCAACTGAAATCCGTTCGAAGCGGCAGTCGGCAGGCGTAATTCCGACTTATCGCCTCGTCGATACCTGCGCGGCGGAGTTTGAAGCATACACGCCGTACTACTACTCGACGTATGGAGATGAAAACGAGCGGCGTGAAAGTGGTAAGCGAAAGATCATGATCCTGGGTGGCGGACCGAACCGGATCGGCCAAGGAATCGAATTCGACTATTGCTGCGTGCACGCCGCCTTTGCCCTGCGCGAACTCGGATTTGAAACGATCATGGTCAACTCGAATCCGGAAACCGTCTCCACGGATTACGATACGAGCGATAAACTTTACTTTGAACCGCTCACCCTCGAAGACGTCCTCAATATTTATGATCAGGAAAAACCAGAAGGCGTGTTCGTCCAGTTTGGCGGTCAAACCCCGCTGAATCTGGCGAGCGGATTGAAAGCTGCAGGCGTACCGATTCTTGGCACGCAGCCCGAAAGCATCGAGACGGCTGAAGATCGACGCTTATTCGCGGACATGCTCGACAAACTTGGCCTTCGCCAAACCCCGAACGGTTCGGCGACGAACACGGAAGAGGCCGTGGCGATCGCCAGGAAAATCGGCTATCCGGCGCTCGTTAGGCCGAGCTTCGTCCTCGGCGGGCGCGCGATGGAGCTTGTCTATAATGAAGTAGATCTTCGGCGTTACATGGCGAGCGCAATCGAAGTGACGCCGGATCGTCCCGTGCTGATCGATCGTTTCCTCGAAGATGCCATCGAGGTCGATGTCGATTGCATCTCAGATGGTGAAACGACCGTGATCGGTGCAATCATGGAGCATATCGAGGAAGCAGGCATTCACAGCGGCGACAGCGCCTGTGTGATTCCCACGTTCTCGTTATCGCAGAAAGTTCTAGATGAGATTTCCACGGCAACGAAGGCAATGGCTCGGGAGTTGAACGTGCGAGGTCTCATGAATGTGCAATTCGCCGTGAAGGGCGATAACGTTTATGTCCTCGAAGTCAATCCGCGCGCGTCGCGCACGGTTCCATTCGTCAGCAAAGCAATCGGTGTGCCGTTTGCAAAACTCGCTGCCAAAGTGATGACTGGAAAATCATTGCGGCAGCTCGGTTTCACCGAGGAAATCGTGCCGAAGCATTTCTCCGTGAAAGAGGCCGTGTTCCCATTTCTGCGCTACGAAGGCCTGGATATTTCGCTTGGTCCGGAGATGAAATCGACCGGCGAAGTAATGGGCATAGATGTCGATCTCGGCCTCGCTTATGCCAAATCGCAGATGGCTGCGCCGCCACCACTGCCGAAAAAGGGAAAAGTGTTCATCAGCGTTAAGGATGCAGACAAGGAAGCAGTGATCCCGGTCGCACGGGAGTTTGTGAAACTCGGCTTCGAAATCATCTCCACAAGCGGCACTGCGGATGCCCTTACAAAAGCGAAGATCAAGGTCACCAAGGTCTTCAAAATTCACGAAGGACGCCCAAACGTCCTGGATCGCATCAAGAATGGCGACATCAACTTCATTATCAACACGCCCAGTGGGAAAATTCCGCGCGAGCACGAGGTGGTCATTCGCAATGCGGCGCTGGCCGCGAAGATTCCCATCATGACGACCGTGCGGGCTGCGCTGGCGAGCGCAAACGGAATCCGGTCACTGCAAAAACGGAAAGTTCAGGTGCGTAGTCTGCAGGAATACCACAGATGACGTGATGCCGATCCAGCTACTTGCATGATCTGATGTGAGATCCTTCACTCCGTTCAGCATGAGCGCGCGTTTTACACCTGTTGAACGTTCACCGCTGAGCGTTACCATTGCTACACATGAAACTTCTATTTTGCTGCGTGATCGCGTCTACGCTTGTTGCAGCGGCATTCGCTGCCGAAGAAAAGAAAGAAATATCTACTATGAGTAACTCAAACGAAGTCGCTGTAATCAAAACTAACGAAGGTGAGATGGTGGTACAGTTTTGGACTGATGCCGCGCCAAACACGATCGAGAATTTTAAGAAGCTGGCGCGTCAAGGCTTCTACGATGGAACCATTTTCCATCGCATCGTCAAAGGATTCATGATTCAGGGCGGCGACCCGAATTCAAAAGACGCGGCAAAAGAAGATGCTTACGGACAAGGCGGGCCTGGATACGAAATCAAAGCCGAATTTAACAATCATTCCCACGATCGTGGTGTCCTCTCGATGGCGCGCGGGCCTAACCCAGATTCAGCCGGTTCGCAATTCTTCATCTGCCTCGCACCCGTTCAGCGACTCGACGGGCAATACACGACGTTCGGCAAATTGATCAAAGGCGATGACGTTCTGGAGAAGATCGGCAACACGTCGATCGAGCGAAATGCACAGGGCGAAATGAGCAAGCCGACGAAACGGGTGGTAATCGAAAGCGTGAAAATCGTTCCGGCGAACTCCCTGAAGTAGAGGAACGGAGGTCCGGCTGCCAGCTTGCCCGATCTTCGACATGCTGGCAGCATGTCGGCCGAGACAGGCAGGGTTGCCTGTCATCAATCGCTGCATCTCTCAATGCCAACTGAATCGGTGAACACAAAGATTGCTCTGGTCCAGATGCGTTGCGGACCGGAGCCAGAGGAGAATTTCTCGCGCGCGATTGAATTCATTCGCGAGTCCGCGCAAAAAGGTGCACAGATCGTCTGTCTGCCGGAGCTTTTTCGATCGCAATATTTTTGTCAGACGGAAGACCACAAGAATTTCGACCTGGCCGAGGAAATTCCGGGCAAATCAACATCGGCATTGGCAGAAGTAGCGCGAGAAACTGGCGCGATAATTATCGCTTCACTTTTCGAGAAACGCGGCGCCGGCGTTTATCACAACACCGCCGCAATCATTGACGCGAACGGAAAATTGCTCGGCAAATACCGCAAAATGCATATCCCGGACGATCCGCTGTATCATGAGAAGTTTTATTTCGCGCCCGGCGACCTTGGGTTTCAGGCGTGGCCAACACCGCAGGGCAAGATCGGCGTTTGCGTCTGCTGGGACCAATGGTATCCGGAAGCGGCGCGCCTGACTGCGTTACACGGAGCGGAGATTATTTTTTATCCGACAGCAATCGGTTGGCACCCTTCGGAAAAGAAGCAGTTCGGCGCGGCGCAACATAGCGCATGGGAAACCATCCAGCGCAGTCACGCAATCGCGAACGGATGCTATATCGCAGTCCCGAACCGCGTCGGTCATGAAGCGCCTGCGGGCAGCGAGGGCATTGAATTTTGGGGACAAAGCTTTGTTTGCGGCCCGGACGGCCAAATCATCGCAAAGGGTTCCGTCGACCGGGAAGAGATTGTGATTGCCGACGTGGATTGGAGCCGTGTAAACGAGCAGCGCACGCACTGGCCATTTTTGCGGGATCGTCGCGTGGATGCTTACGGCGAAATCAATCGGCGCCTGATCGATTAAGAGTAACGCAGACATCTTGTTCGCCTGACCATGGCGGTAATTACCAGGGAATCTCAACAGATGCGCCGCCCTTGGTATCGGCCCTCTTTGACGATCCAGATCATGATTGGCCTGGTCGTCGGGGGCGTGATCGGATGGCTGAGGCCAGACTGGGGAAATGCCGTTTATTTTTTGCGCGACATTTTCATTAACCTGATCAAATCCATCATCGCGCCGCTGGTGTTCTCGACCATCGTGGTCGGAATTGCAGGCGCGGGAGCGTTGCGAAAAGTGGGACGGATGGGCGCGAAGGCGCTCATCTATTTCGAGATCGTCACGACTGCGGCGCTCTTTATTGGATTGGCCGTAGTCAATTTCACGAAGCCCGGCATAGGTGTAACTCTCGCGGCCACCGACACCAACGTAATTAAAACAATCGAGCAAAGTCATCCGAAGACTCTGGTCGAAACGATCGTCCATGCGTTTCCCTCGAGCATCGTCGAAGCCATGGTGCGTGGTGACGTTTTGCAAATCGTCATCTTTGGCGTGCTCTTTGCGATCGCTGTCTCAGCAGTCGGTGAAAAAGGGAAACCAATTGTCCGGGCGATGGAGAGCCTCGCCCAGATCATGTTCAAGTTTACGAATTACGTGATGCTGTTCGCGCCGATTGGCGTAGGCGCAGCGATGGCGCACACGATTGGCACGCAGGGTCTCGGCGTCCTGGTGAATCTCGGCAAATTGATCGGCTCACTTTATCTGGCTCTCGCGATCTTCATCTTGTTAGTCTTCGGATTGGTGATTTGGATCGCTCGGATTCCGTTGCGGCAATTCGTCAGAGCCGTGCGCGAGCCCGCGACGCTTGCATTCGCGACCACGAGCAGCGAATCGGCTTTGCCAAAAGCGATGGAGTCGATGGAGCGTTTCGGCGTGCCGGCGCACATCGTCGGATTCGTGATGCCGACGGGATACTCATTTAATCTCGACGGCTCGACCCTTTACCTCGCGCTCGCATCCGTGTTCGTGGCGCAAGCTGCCGAAACAACCATGGGTTGGCACATGGATTTCGGTCAACAAATTGTGATGATGCTAACGCTTACGCTCACCTCCAAAGGCGTCGCGGCAGTCCCGCGTGCGTCGCTGGTTATTTTGCTCGCGACGCTGAACAGTTTTTTGCCGTCAGGTCTGGGGCCGATCGGCGTTGCGATCATTTTTGGCGTGGATGAATTGATGGACATGGGCCGCACTTGCGTGAATGTGATCGGCAATTGTCTGGCAACAATCGTGGTCGCACGATGGGAGGGCGAATTCGACGACGCACGCGCGCGGGTGTTCGGTACATCAGCAGAAGCCGATATGGATATGAAAGCCGGCAACGTGGCGTTTGCTGAGGCAGCTGCTCAAGGCGATTAGGAGTTAGGATTGTGACGGCATCAGGCCACAGAAGAATCGACAAGGCTGGCTTCATCCAGTTAAGATTCGTGAGCCATGCCATCTTTGCACACACTCACGGGAGCAATTTATTTGCTGCAGATTTTCGGCTCAGCTTTTCTGGCGATTCTCTTCCTTCAATCTGGAATTGATAAAATCATCGATCACCGCGGTAACTTCGAATGGCTAAAGGGGCATTTTGCCAAAAGCCAGTTGGCCGGAGTTGTGTCCGTTCTGTTGGCAGCGATCACGATTCTCGAAATTGCAGCAGGTGCGTTGAGCGCGATTGGGTGCATCACAATCATCGTTTCGCGAGAAACGACCCTGGCGTTTTACGGCGCTGTTATTTCAGCCGTTGCAATCGTTGCATTGTTCGTCGGACAACGTATGGCGAAGGATTACGCCGGCGCGGCGGTGCTTGTTCCTTACTTTCTGGTCGCGCTAGTTGCAATTTATTTGCTCGCGCAGTGACACATTAGCGAACCGCACCTATTTTTTGCTGATCTTCGACGGAAGGAGCCACAGAAGTTTTCCTTGCTCGGATTCGGGATCTACATCGACCAGCGCGACGCCAGCCTTGGAGAGTTTGAGCGACGCCCCGGTTAATCCTGAAATCACATTTGTGAAGTCCGGTTCGTGACCGACAAGCATCAGAATGTTTGCCCGATGCCGCTTCACCACCGTTCGCAATTTACTTCTGCCAAATCCCGGTGCGAGCGATTCATCCTTGCGCACCTTGGCTTTGAGGTAGTCGGCCGCTATTTCGGCGGTCTGTGCCGCGCGGGGCAATGGGCTGGTCACAATTAAGTCGGGTCGCACTTTCAGGCGGTCCAAAAATTTCGCTACTTCGCGCATTTCTCTTTTTCCCCGCTTGTTCAACGGCCGTTCGTCATCGGGTTTCTTCCAGTTTGGCCAATCGGCCTCACCATGTCTTAGAAAATAAAGTTTCATGTTTAACAGAGTTAAAAAGTTAGAAAGAAGAAAGCATTTGATGGCAGACGATTTAACTTTGTAAGTCTTTTGACATTTTTTAACTGCCTCAAAGAATATGCCACTTCGGTCGTCGTGTGCGTGAATCAATTTGCCACAGACGAACTCCACCCAGGAAAGCGTTCCGATTATGTCCAAGTTCAATTCCCTTCGGAATCTTCTTTAACTCCTTGGCGTTTCCCCCGCCGAGTACGACATAATCGGCAATGAGCGACTTCTTGAGTTGCACGACGGCGTGCTGAACATCGCGCTGCCAGGTTTTCTCGCCGAGCCGTGTCTGGCCAGCTTCGCCCAGATAATCCTCAATGATGCTGCCGTTGCGATAGGGCAAGTCGCCTAGTTCGAGAGAGAGGACATAATTATCCCAAACCAGGGCGGACCCAAGTCCTGTCCCAAGTCCAAGAAAGAGCATTCGGCGACCATGATAACTGCCAAGCGCCTGCATCGATGCGTCGTTGATGATGCGCACTGGTTTGCCCAGCGCTTTCTTGAAATTGAATCCGACCCAGCCCCGGCCAAGATGTTTCGGCTCGCTTACAATTTTGCCGTTGCGCACCGGGGAAGGAAACCCGAGTGAGATCGCGGCGAATTTCCAATCGGCTACCAGCGGTTTGATTTCGTTCACCATCGCGCGCGGCGTCAACTTCCGGCCCGACTTGAATTTTCTTCGCTCCCCGCGCGAGATCATCAGCTTCACATTTGAGCCGCCGACGTCGATAACGAGGATTTTATTCTTCAAGATTGCTTTCGAGTTGTCGCTGGCGTCGGTGAAGCCGGCGGTGTCGTGTCTGACGGCGCCGACTTTTGACCGCTGTCAGTTTCTGGATTCGCGCTGCCGGGTTCGGTGGCAACGGTGATCGGAACTAATTTGTCGGCGCGCAATTTCTTCTTCGACTTTGTCATTTTTTTCACGCGCTCGCGAGAGACTTCACGGAAATGCCACTGGGCCTGGGCACGCTGCTCCGCTCCCTCAGGTTTCAGTCGACGATAGATTCCGTCAGGCTGCAGTTCCCGCGCCTTGACGCGATCGTGCAGAAAACTGGGAAGCACTTCATTGATGATCTGGTCGCGCAATGCCGGGTTTTCGACTGGGAACGCCAGTTCGATGCGCCGGAAAAAATTTCGCGGCATCCAATCCGCGCTGGAAAGAAAAACCCTGGGCTGTCCGGCATTTTCAAAATAAAAAATCCGGCTGTGTTCTAAAAAGCGGCCGACAATGCTGATCACACGGATATTGTCGCTCAAGCCGGGCATTTTTGGCCGCAAACAACAGATCCCGCGGACGATCAAATCAATGGTTACATCCGCGCACGAAGCTTCGTACAGTTTTTCGATGATCTCCTGATCGACCAGCGCGTTCAATTTCGCGACGATGCGGGCCGGTTTACCTGCCCGAGCGTGGTCACGTTCCCGCTCGATCAACCCGATGAGGCGGCTGTGCATATCAAACGGCGCAACCATCAATTTCTTGAGTCCCGGATAACCGGCCAGGCCAGTGAGGGTGTTGAAGACGATTGCCACTTCCTCCGTCAACTTGGGTTCGCTGGTGAGCAAACTAAAGTCGGTGTAAATGCGTGCAGTGCGCGGGTGATAGTTGCCGGTGCCCAGCTGCACGTAGCGCCGGATTTGGTCTGCATCGCGGCGAACGATCAACAGCGCCTTGCAATGCGTTTTGAGGCCAACCACTCCATAGATGACGTGCGCGCCGGCTTCCTCCAGGCGCCGGGCCCACTGGATATTGCTCGCTTCATCAAAACGCGCGCGAAGCTCAACAATGGCTGTCACTTGTTTCCCCGCGTTGGCGGCTTCGATGAGCGCTTCGACAATGGGCGAATCACCGCTTGTTCGGTATAGAGTAATTTTGATCGCTAGCACCTGCGAATCGCGCGCAGCACCTTCTATCAACTCGACAATTTGATCGAAGCTATCGTAAGGATGATGAAGCAGCACATCCTGGCGTCGCAATACCTCAAAAAAATCAACGTGCGGCGGAAGCGCCGGGTCGCGCGCAGGCTGAAATGGCCGGTCCTTCAGCTTTGCAAACGCATCATTGGTCACGAGCGGCATCAGATGCGTCATGGTAAGTGGGCCGTCGAGTTTGTAAGCATCAGCCTCGGTCAGGTCGAAGAACCTCAGCAGCAATTCCAGAACACCCTTTGGACAATCCGCTTCCACCTCCAGCCGGACGGCGTTTCCGCGACTTGAGCGTCGCAGCTCCTGCTCGATGCTGCGCAGCAGGTTTTCTGCTTCTTCATCGTCGATATACAGATCGCTATTGCGCGTGACCCGAAACGCGTGCACCTCGTCCAGAATCAAACCGGGAAACAATTCGCCAATGTGCTGTTTGATGAGAGAGGCGAGATAAATATACTCCCAGGGTTCATCGGCGCTCTTACCGCGTGGCAGGAGAATCAGACGCGACACTGCCCTGGGTACCTGCACGATGGCGTGCAGCGGTTCGCCACCTCGCTGCAATTTCGCCTGCACCAGCAAGTTATGGCTTCGGTTCAAAAGATGCGGGAATGGATGGCTGGCGTCTACCGCCAGCGGTGTCAGCATTGGAAGAACTTCCTGTTGAAAATAACGATGCGCCCAAGCGGCGCGTTTTGGCGAAAGTTCCGCCATTTCGCGCACGTAAATCCCGTTTTTTGCAAGCTCGGGCAGCAGTTCATTTTTCCAAAGCGCACATTGAGTTGCAACGAGCCTGCGCACGGTCTTCTGGATCCGATCGAATGTATCGGTGGGGCTTAAGCCGTCCGGTCCGAT
The DNA here is from genome assembly GCA_035317225.1 of Candidatus Udaeobacter sp. Classification (GTDB taxonomy): domain Bacteria; phylum Verrucomicrobiota; class Verrucomicrobiia; order Chthoniobacterales; family UBA10450; genus Udaeobacter. Next base: position 11,020 of record DATHHK010000046.1, read on the forward strand.
ATCGCTTGTTTCGCTTTTAATTTGCTGCTTTATCCCAGCCACCCGAATTTCGAAGAACTCATCCAGGTTAGAGCTGAAAATGGTAAGAAACTTGACTCGCTCGATGAGGGGCTGCGTTGGGTCCTGTGCTTCCTCGAGAACACGCCGGTTGAACTCAAGCCAGCTTAGTTCGCGGTTGAGGAAGTTTCCAGGATCCGACAAACGCGCTTCCTGAGCACCCTCCTTCTGGAGCAGCTCGACCCTGGCAGAGGGCTCCTCGGTAACATCCGTTTTTGCGACCGTTGTAGGCATCTTAGATCGTTGTTGGATGGCTAGCCCGTAAGTAGTGCTTTCTGTCATTCGCAGTCTCACATCACGAACCAGAGACCGCTTTCACTCTTGGTTGCCTGCATCATTCAAGCAACCACTGCTTGGAAAGTTAGGCAAGAGCGGCCGCGCCTGCCAATGTTCCCTCACGTTGTGGCAGCGAGCGACGGATGCCGGATATCTTCAGCAGCGGCGGCGTAAACGGCGTCTTCGGCAATGTTGGTAGCGTGATCACCAACGCGCTCAAGGCAGCGGCCAATGAAGATCAGATTTAGGTAACCGCGCAATTGATCAGGATCCTGCGCCATGCGCTCGACTAGTTTATGACCGGCCGCGCGGTTCAAGTCATCCAGGATTTGGTCACGGGGAACCACTGCTCGGCCGAGGTCGACATCCTCGCGTGCGAAAGCGTCCACGCTGTCCTTGAACATCGACATGGCATGGTCGTACATCGGCTTGATCAGTTCGACTTCGGGCAAGGACGGATGCTGATTTAACTTCCGCGCGCGTCGCGCAATTGTAGTCGCCTGATCGGCCATGCGCTCCAAGTTGGATGACAGTTTCATTGCCGAGACGACGCGGCGCAGATCGGACGCAACGGGCTGAAAGCGCAACAGAATATCGACGCCGTCCTTGTCGATCTGTTTCTCCAGTTGATCTATTTCTTCGTCATCGGCGATTGCATGTGCGCAAATGTTATCGTCGCGATTGACCAAACCCTTCATTGCCCGTTCCAGACTGCGCTCAGTCAACCCCGCCATCATGAGCACGTTGTTGCGCAGCGCCGACAGCGATTCATCAAATGTTCCAAGTATATGCCTGTTTGCGACCATCGTTTATCGACCTTTACCTTTCTTCGCTCTCGCTCCTGTTCTCACTCGTATACTCCTGTACACACTTAACTCATCAACCAAACCTGCCGGTAATGTAGTCCTCCGTCTGTTTTTCGGTTGGATTTGTGAAAATCTTGGTCGTTGGACCAAACTCGATCAACCGGCCGAGGTACATGAAGGCGGTGTAATCCGAAATGCGGCCGGCTTGCTGCATATTGTGCGTCACCGTTACAATGGTGTACTTCGCTTTTAGTTCGTGGATCAGTTCCTCGATTTTCGCCGTGGCGATCGGATCGAGCGCCGAACAAGGCTCATCCATCAAGATCACTTCCGGCTCCACGGCCAGCGAGCGCGCGATGCAGAGCCTCTGTTGCTGGCCACCCGAAAGACTGGTGCCTGGCTTGTGCAAATCGTCCTTAACTTCGTCCCAAAGAGCAGCCATGCGCAGTGATTTTTCCAGGCGTTCATTAAGAAATTTGTGATTGCGCACTCCGTTCAATCGCAAGCCGACGATGACATTTTCGCCAATCGTCATGGTCGGAAACGGATTCGATTTCTGGAAGATCATGCCAACTCGGCGTCGAACAATTGCGGGATCAACGGTTTTGGAATAAAGATCCTCGCCATAAAGAAGGACCGTCCCGTCCATCCGCGTCTTTGGCACCAGTTCGTGCATCCGATTGAGGGCCCGGAGAAACGTTGATTTTCCGCAACCGCTAGGCCCAATGATCGCTGTCACGGCATTGGAAGCGATGTCGAGGCTCACATTCTCGATGGCCCGCTTTTCCCCGTACCAGATCGAGACATTCTTCGTCTCAAAAGTTAACTTTGGTGCAGGCTCGGCGCTGACGGGCGGCTGGGCAGGCCGCTCGATGCGCTCCGTGACGCTTTGTTCGGGTGTTGTCATAATGACGTTAACCATTTTTTAGGATGCTACACGACTGGCGCGCCGCGTCCGCGAGTTAGGATTCTTACAAGCACATTAACGCAGAAAATTCCGGTGACGAGCACAAGCGCGCCGGCCCAAGCCTGGCGGTGCCAGTCGTCGTAGGGAGAGATCGCATAGGTAAAAATCTGCAATGGGAGCGCAGCGATGGGCTGGCTCAGGCTGTGATTCCAAAAATGATTGCCGAAAGCAGTGAAAAGGAGCGGAGCCGTTTCGCCGCCTATGCGAGCGAGGGCTAGCAAAATCCCGGTGATGATCCCCCTGGACGCGGTCTTCATCACGATGTGGACAATTGTTTTCCACCGGCTAACACCCAGCGCGAGGGCGGCTTCACGATAACCATTCGGTACCAGCAGAACAACCTCTTCTGTCGTGCGCAGGATCAGTGGAATCATGATTAGACCAAGCGCGAGCCCGCCGGCGTACGCCGAGAAGCCTTTGAAGCGCAAAACTACCAAACCATAAACCACGACGCCCCAGGTGATCGACGGAACGCCGTTGAGCACATCAGCCAAGAAACGGAGAATAGAGTTGAGCCGCGCCGAGCCGTATTCCGCCAGATAAACTCCGCCCAAAACGCCAATCGGTATCCCAATGACACCAGCAAGTGCGAGTAATTCGAGTGAGCCGACAATCGCATTCACCATGCCGCCCCCAACGGCTCCTACCGGCGCCGGTAATTTTGTGAAAAAGTCCCAGTTGACGGAACTGGCGCCATTGATGACAAGATGAAAGAATACCAGCCCCAAAGGCGTGATCACAAGAACCGCAGAAACAAAGGCGATCCCGCATGCCAGTGCGCTTTTGATTTTGCGCCAGGTGTGATTCTGTGTTCGTGCCAAATGCATAGCTATTGCACCGCGCGGGTTGCTGATTTGACAGAGATCGTCCGTAAAAGCAATTGGGCGAGAAGGTTGACCAAGATGGTTATTCCAAAAAGAACCAGCCCAATTTCGAACAACGCCTGCAGATAAATATCAGTTGTCGCTTCGGTGAATTCATTGGCAAGCACGCTGGCAAGGGTGTATCCGGGCTGGAACAGTGACGCGACGATCTGCGGGGTGTTGCCTATTACCATCGTTACGGCCATCGTTTCCCCCAGAGCGCGTCCCAGACCAAGAATCACGGCGCCGAACAACCCTTTCTTTGCGTAACTCAGCACCGCAATGCGCGTTGCCTCCCAGCGGGTCGCGCCGAGACCGTAGGCGGCCTCTCGTTGCAAATCCGGAACACTGCGCAAAATCTCGCGCGAGACCGAAACGATGATCGGCAAAATCATAACCGCGATAATAATCCCGCCGGCGAGCATGCACGGACCGTAAATCGACCCACTGAACAAGGGTGTCCAACCGAAGAACCGTTTGAGCCATGCGAAGGGATAATCGCGCAACCACGGAATCATTACGAAAATGCCCCATAGCCCGAGAATGACACTCGGAATTGCCGCCAGCATTTCGATCAAAGACACGAGCGGTTGGCGAATCCAAAGCGGCGCGAGCTCTGTAAGGTACGCCGCCGTTGCGATGCCCAACGGGACGGCAATCAACAGCGCAATTAGAGAAGAAACCAGTGTCCCATATATAAATGGGAGAGCGCCAAATTGGTCCGCGACTGGGTCCCAGGTGGATGTGACAAGGAAATGGAACCCAAATTTTTTGATGGCTCCCACCGACCCGATCCACAGCTCCCACCCGGTCAG
>DATHHK010000047.1:0-3491 GCA_035317225.1 Candidatus Udaeobacter sp.
GCGATGGAGCCGAGGCAATAACCGGCCAGGTCATCTATGTTGATGGCGGGTATCAAATAATGGGAATGTGACTGAGATCCTCGTCTTACTCTTGCTCATGCTCTTCCTCATCGAATCATGGAACTGCGCTCCCGGCGGTCAAGCCCTTCGATCGCAATGATCCGGTGATTGCACGAATCTGGCATGGCTGGACGAAGCTAGCTGACGCGAAGACGTACGGGAACATGCTGCGCGACGAAATCTTCCCGAGCATTGCTGCGCGAAACATCAAAGGTTATCACGGCGCAGAGTTGTTCATCCGCGAGGATGAGAATGAAACCGAATTCGTCACGTTGCTTCGATTTGATTCAATGGATGCGGTAAAAGAATTCGCCGGACCCGATGAGACCAAGCCAATGATTTTTCCGGGAGTCGAAAAACTCATTACGCGGATGGAACCGGCTCGGCATTATCGAATCGCGCTCTGAGCATCGGATGTTGGCTGTCAGCCTGACTTGCAAGGCGGGTTGCCATCCTGCCCGTTTCCAGGCTGGGAGTCTGGCGACTGAATCAGCCCAGCCGACATCCGAACTCACTGATGCTCGCGCTCCTAATCAAATGACAAACTGTCGAGCACCATTACGATCACGAGCATGAGTCTGGCTGATAGGCTCCGCCAATTGTTGCGCAGTGACGCCGTCGTTGACGACGGCGAGGCGCTTAAAGCCCACAGCGGTGACAAGTGGTTCGCGGCTCACGAACCGGATGCCGTCGTTTTTGCAACATCGACGAGTGATGTCACTAAACTGCTTAAGTTTGCATCGAGCGAGAAAATTCCGGTCACAGCGCGCGGTGGCGGCTATGGATACGTGGGCGGGTGTGTTCCGGCGCGCGGCGGAATTGTTCTGTCGTTGTCGCAGATGAATCGGATCACACAAATCAGCTTCTCCGACGCAGTTGCGATTGTTGAACCAGGAGTCTTTACCGCCGATCTAAAAGCAGCGGTGCGTGCACAAAAATTATTTTATCCGCCGGACCCCGCGAGCATGAAAAATTGCACCATTGGCGGAAATGTCGCTACGAATGCAGGCGGACCGCGTTGTTTGAAATATGGTGTTACCCGAAATTACGTAATCGGCCTCGAAGTGGTGCTGGCCGATGGCGAAGTGCTGCGAACAGGCGGTCGTGTGCACAAGAACAAGACGGGGTTCGATCTGATCGGGCTCTTCGTTGGTTCCGAAGGGCTCCTTGGCGTGGTGACCGAAGTCACCCTGCGTTTGCTTCCGCTTCCACCTGCGCGTGCAACCTTGTCCGCTGCGTTTGCGACTGCCGCGAAAGCTGCCGAAGCGGTGCAAGCAATTTTTGCGGCGGGATTCTTGCCTTGTTCACTGGAAATCGCCGATCATTTCACGTTGGAAGCGGCGCGACGCGATCTGGGAAAATTGCTTGTGCCCGAGGGGAACGCACATCTGCTCGTCGATCTCGATGGACAAGAGGAAAGTGTCCGCGCCGAATCTTCAGCGATTCGTAAATTGCTGGAGAAAAGAAAACCGAATGTGCTGGAGGTAGCGATCGGTGAGGCGGATTGCGAAAAACTCTGGGCTCTGCGCCGGCAATTCAGCAATTCACTTCGCGCGACCGGACTAACGAAGTTAAATGAGGATGTGGTCGTCCCGCGTAGTCATCTGGTCGATCTGATGGAATTCGCGGAGACGTTGCAGACTAAATATGGATTTCCGATCGCTTGCTTTGGTCACGCCGGGGACGGCAACATCCACGTCAACATCATGGCGGAACGGTACAATCGCGACGCAACAGTGCGCGAAAAAGTCGAGCACGCGCTGGACGATCTCTTCGCACAAGTCCTGGCCTGGGGTGGCGTCATTACAGGCGAACACGGGATCGGTTTGGCTAAAAAACGCTGGTGGCCGGACGCGACCAGCGGCGTTGCGCGCGAGTTGCATCGTCGGCTCAAACAATCGCTCGATCCAAACGGAATTTTAAATCCGGGAAAATTTGTTGACTAATCTGAATCCGTATCGACATTGGCCGAGCATTTTACGGCGCATCCAAATTCGCCTCGACTGACGCGCATCCGCGTCCTCGTGAACGAAGATAAAGAAAGATGCACTTCTTCCTTTTTCGCGCTGGCTTAACAACACACCAATGAAACCAGGAAAAATTACCCACACGATTGCGGTCATCCTTTCGTCGATTTCATCTCTTTTTGCACACGGCACGGGCGAAAAAGCGGAACCGGCCAAAACAAAATTCAGCAAAAAATCCGACAAATCGGAAGAGGATCGTTCGAGCGGCGCGACTTCAATCTCATTTATACCGGGACAATTATTCAAAGCGCAATCGGAGACCGCACACCGCTACTCGTGGAAAAGCCAAATCGTCACCACCGTTTTTTGGATTGGTGAACAAGCGAGCGGAAATAATCTGGTGCCGAATCGCACGAGTTCATGGGACAAACAATGGACAAAGAACTACGGCGGCTTTGACGACCCGAATCCCGCGCGTCGCAGCAATTACATTCCGGTGAAATTCACACCTAGGCAGAATCCATTCTACTGCGCTCTTCCCTATAACGATAAGGCTCGGACGGGCCATCGACCGGAAGCGTCGCGCGTTGTTCCCTGGTTTCAAGAAGCTTACCAGGGCCCCGCTGTTTCTACTTGCAAAGATCGATGGATCGCCATTCGCAAGGCCAACCGCACTGTTTATGCGCAATGGGAAGACGCCGGCCCGTTCCGCACCGATCACTGGCAATACGTTTTCGGCAACGAACGGCCGAAACCAAACTTGAACAAGGGAGCAGGCCTCGACGTTTCGCCTGCCGTGCGAGATTACCTCGGATTAAATGAAACGGATGTAACCGACTGGAAGTTTGTAGAATTCAAAGAAGTGCCGCGCGGCCCGTGGTCAACGCACGGCGAAAACAACACGTTTGTGATTACCGATCGCAAAAAAGGCAAAGCACTGGCGGAAAAATTACCGCCTAAAATGTTTGCCCGCTAAAAAGGCTGCCCGGACGCCTAGGAAAAATTTTCCGCCGCGATCGCAAGACTAGGTCGGCGGCGACCGCGACTCAATCCACGCGATCACCAACCGCTAACCGATTCCACAAGAGTATGCGGAATCGCCGATTGGCTCGCCAGTCTTGGTCGATCTGCATCGTACTCGCACTTGGCGTCGCCGCCGACGCCGGCACACTTCTCACGGGCGAGGCAGCGATGGGCGATTGGACAAGCGATGCGCCCGGGGTCCGACGCAAAATCACCGTCCAGGACTTGCCGCAGCCAAGTTCGAATATTCTGGCAATTAACCGGGCTCACGTCGTTGATCGGCCTGCGAACGCTCAGCCTCGGGTTCCACCCGGTTTTAGGGTCGAATTTTACGCCAGTGGTTTCTGCGATCCGCGTTTTCTGCTCACGGCGCCCAATGGCGACATCTTCGTCGTGGAAAGTCGGGCAAATCGAATCAAGACGCTGCGCGATTCCAAAGGC
>DATHHK010000048.1:0-6336 GCA_035317225.1 Candidatus Udaeobacter sp.
GATCTTCATGCCGACGTGGAAAATGCGTAAGCAAATCTTCCACCGTCTCAATGCCTAGTCGCCGCAGCGCGAGAAGCTTCGGGCGCGGGATCCAATTTAATTCTTCGAGTAACTGCGAAGTCGCAACGCTGCCGGGCAACGGTCGCGGAGGTGCCGGTGATCCATTATCGGTGATCTCTGTTCGGTTAGATAAGTTCGCGCTGTTCACTGTTCACACCCGCCGCGTTCTGCTTGCCGCACTGCCTCGATTTGCATGGCAACCAGGGTTTCGCCCTCATAATCGTCTGCGCGGATCCGAAATGCGATGTCCCACGGCGCTCGCGGTAGCGGATTTGTCACGCCATCAAAATAAATCGCACGGCGATGGCGATTGCCTTGACGCAGACGAAGGATGAGATGCTTTTCATTAACTACTCGCGGCGGAGCAACCGGCTCGACCTCGCGCGCAAGTAAAAGCGGCTGGGGATTTCCATTTCCAAATGGCTGCAGCATCTCGTGCCACCGCAGAAAATCCATATCGATCTCCGTGAACGCCAGCTCGTGGTCCAGTCGCACGCAAGGTTGCAGAGCTTCGTCCGAAAGAAGTTCACGCGCAGCTTTGCGAAATCCTTCAGCAAAGAGGTCGAAATTTCCCTCGCGCAGTGCAAGACCCGCCGCCATTTCGTGCCCGCCGAATTTGTCGAGTCCCTCGGCACAGCCGCTCAACGCTTCGACGAGATTCAACCCTTCGATGCTTCGCCCGCTTCCTTTGCCTAGTCCGTTCTCGTCGAAGCCAATCACGATGGTTGGTCGATGATACCTTCGAGCGATCCGCGACGCTACAATTCCAAGTACGCCCGGATGCCAGCCGCGCGCGCCGACCACGATGGCTGCGTCGCGCGCCAAATCGAGTCGACCCTCTATCTTTTCTATCGCGGCCTCGAAAATTTGTTTTTCCACTTCCTGGCGCTCGCGATTTTGATCATCGAGCTCTGCCGCAAGCACCGATGCCTCGCTATCATCGTCAGTGAGCAGCAGGCGTAAAGATTTCTCCGCTGTGCTCAAACGTCCTGCGGCGTTTAATCGTGGCCCAAGTCGATAACCAATGTCCTCAGGCAAGATTGGAGGCCGCACTCCGGCAACCTGCATTAATTTTCTCAGCCCGATACGTGAGGTCTTAGCGATCTGAATCGCTCCGCGTTGCACTAAAACGCGATTTTCCTCACAAAGCGGCACGATGTCTGCGACTGTGCCAAGCGCCACAAGGTCGAGCTTTGATTTCAAATCGAACTCAGGCAATGGCCGCGTTCTCAGCAATGCATGGCATAGTTTGAAGACAATTCCGACGCTGCAAAGATATTTGAAGGGAGAGTCCAATGTTTTGGGATTCACGATTGCAACGCAGCTGGGCAACGCGGACTTCGGCTCGTGGTGATCGAGGACGATCACGTCCACGCTGCGTTTCCGGAGATCGGCGATCTCCTTTACCGATGAGGTCCCGCAATCAGTTGCGATCAGTAGTTGGGGTCGATATTGTCCGACGCAACGCTCGACGCTTTCGGGGCTCAAACCGTAGCCCTCCTCCATACGCAATGGCAAAAACAATTCCGGAGCGCCACCATATGCACGTAACATTTCTGCAAGCAATGCCAGGGATGTCACACCGTCCACGTCGTAATCACCAAAAAGCACGATGCGTTCCCGTCGATCTAGTGCCGTGAGAATGCGGGAAACAGCCGCGTGCATTTGGGGCAGTAAAAACGGATCGCTCAGCGAACGTAGGCGGGGCCGTAGAAACGAATTCACCTCGTCGACGCAGCGAAAACCTTTTCGTAAGAGCAGCCGCGCGATACACTCCGAACCGCAAATTTGGCTCCACGAAATCACTCCGCCATTCAGCTCCTCAGGCGGTGCAATAATCCATCGGCTTTTCCGGGTAAAATTTCCAGGCTGCTGTGTACCGATAGGATTCTCCTCTAGCTTGCTTCGCACCGATCACTTTATTTGCGAAAAATTCTCTGACAAGACGCGAAGAATTACCGCGACCGGCTTGCAATCACACTCGACAAAGAACGGTTTCCACTGCAAAAGGCCTCATGACGAAAGCGACCATGGTACTAATGACCGCCGGCTGCTCAACCAGCGGGTCAAGCGCTCCAACCACGCAGTCGGCAGCCGCTCAAAGAGATTACGACCGAGTGTCGGGCACATGGCAACTAACCCGCGGAGTCGTAAGCGGAAAACCTGTGCTTGCGAGTGTGGTCCGAAATACAATACTGATCACCGATCACAACACATTCCGATTTCCAAAGGCGAGCGGCGTTGGGACGCATCCACAGGGAACCTTTACTGTGAATCCGGATACGAAACCTAAACAGGTGGACTCCATTGCAGAGGGCGGACCGCACGCCGGTCAATTAACGCGCGGCATCTACGAAATTCTGGATGCGACCGATAAACGCGCCTGTTGGGGACCGCCAGGTGGCCCGCGCCCAACGGAGTTCAAGTCTGCTTCGGGAAGCGGATGGATTGTTCAATATTGGAAGAAAATTGGACCGGTGCCCTCCGGTTAAAGATACATCCGAACTCCGGCCGATAGCGGCCGCGTTACAGATAACAAGATTAATGAAATTCCGCTGGTTAGTGCTCATCTGCGTTTCCCTTCTGTTGATCTATGGTGTCTCGCCGTACTTTTCATTCTGGCGATTCACGGCAGCACTTCGGTCTGGTGATAGCGCGGCGCTGAGTTCCCGCATGGATTTTCCAGCTATTCGAGCATCGCTAAAGAAACAGCTCGTTGCCCGGTTCGCGCAGGGAACGGCAACTCACAAGTGGTGGAATAACCTCGGACCAACACTGATCGATACGATCATTGATGCTTACGTAACTCCGGAAGGCATCGCCACGCTAATATCTAATCCGGAAGTCCTGAAGAACCTCCGCCATCCGCGAGAGTTCCGGTTCCCTACCGGCAAGACTGAAGACTGGTCAAAAATAAAACACGCATTCTTCACCGGTCCGCGCACTTTTGTGGTCGATCGAGAGGGAATCAAACTTCGGTTCCGTTTCACCGCCTTGGGGTGGAAGCTCTACGACCTCGACCTTGGTCTGGGTGAGGCAAAGCAATAGTTCTTCAAAGAACGAAATCGCTCGCTAAACAACACAGAACTCAATGTCGCGCTTCGGAAGCAGACTGTGTTTTATGCACAAATTTGCGAAAATTCGCAGACCGTCTTTTTCTCTTTCTCCAAAGTTAAATCGAAGATTTTCACGGTAATAGCGCGAAAGGAATTGACGATTGAGCCCCTTTCGCGAGCCGGGGTCGGCGACCACGGCTACAGCTTCTGCAATTAGGTCATCGAGATGAGAAAGGTTTTGATCGCGCAGATTGCGCAGCCGGTCTGCGATTTGTTTTGGATCGGCTACTTCAGGACGAATAAGCCAGAGAGCGTAAACAAACGGAAGTCCGACGGATTTCTGCCAGTGTTCTCCGAGGTCCCAGAAAGAAAATTCGTTCGCGTACTGTTGCCGGAAACGGACGGCTTGATCGCCGATAACCAGTCGCGCGCGACGGCCTGTTTTTAATTCCGCCGCGGTAGACCATACGGTCGTGTTGCACCGTGCCAAACGCGGATTCAATCCAAGCTCCGCGATTAAACAACGCAAAAGGTTAACAGAAGTTTCCGATGCAGGATCGAGTTCGATCTCTTCGATCTGGTCGATCTCACCGCGGTGCGCGACAACGACACTGTAAACCGGCCCGTCCGAAGAAATGGAAACATCGTCAACGATCCGGTAAATAGGGTTACGAAGAAATTCGAAACTGGAGACGAGCGCAACATCGAGTTCGGCGGTGGCAAGTTTATTGCACAGCGCCGACGGATGATCGAAGTCCACGTTGCCTTCCCCGCCGTGGATGAGCGGGCGGGCGTTGAGATATTTTACGCAACCGATGCGGAGCATTCCGTTCCCCGGCGGTCGCGCCCTATCGTTTACGCACAGGCCAGTTCTGGCTCGTTAGGCGGACCGGCTTCGCTCGTGCCATTCAAATGCCGGTAATGGCTGTCACGCTGCACCGGTTCGCGACCCGCTTCGCTGATTGCATGTTCGAGAGCAGCCACCGTCTGTTGCTGCGGAGTGGTTGCGCCGGCCATGTGAAAGATCTTTTCCTCCAGAATCGTGCCATGCAGATCGTCCACGCCATAGCTGAGCGACACCTGCGCCAGGGGCAATCCAAGGCTAACCCAATAGGCAGTGAGGTGATCGATATTATCCAGATAAATGCGGCTCACTGCGAGATTGCGAAGCTGTTCAAATGCGGAGGCGCGCTTGATCTCGGCGAGGATCCCATGGGATTGGGACGGTTCGAAAGCGAAAGGAACGAAACCCGTGAATCCGCTTGTCTCATCCTGTAATTCCCGCAGCTGGCGCAAATGATCCACCCGCTGCAGATGCGTTTCGATGTGCCCATATAGCATGGTGCAAGTGCTGCGGCCACCCATTGAATGCCACGTCCGATGAACATCGAGCCATTCGGAGGCGGTTTCTTTCCCGCGGCAGATTTTATCGCGGACAGCAGGATCGAAAATCTCCGCGCCGCCGCCAGTGATCGAGCCGAGGCCAACTGCACGCAAAGTTTCCAGCGTGTCACGGACCGGCATCCGGAAAATTCGCTGCGCTAAATGGCGGGCTTCTATCGCCGTAAAAGCCTTGATGTGAAGGTTAGGATTGAGAGCGCGCAGTCTTTGCAAAAGCTCCAGATACCACTCTTTCTTCAGCGTCGGATGCAGTCCACCCACCATGTGCACCTCGGTGACTCCGAGGTGAAGAGCATCTCTCACTGCCCCGATAATTTCTTCGATCGCATATTCAAACGCGTGTGCATCGCGTTTTTTGGCGGCAAAAGCGCAAAACTGGCAGGATAAGATGCAAATGTTCGAGTAATTGATGTAGCGGTTGTGGATATAGGTTGCGTAGTTGCCGTTCTTTCGTTCGCGCACCACGTTCGCAATCATTCCGAGGGCGTTAAGATCGTTCGCACGATATAGAGCGAGAGCGTCTGCCTCTGAAATCCGCTGCCGCGCCTCGACTTTTTCTGCGATAGGCCTGAGTTCTTTCGGAATAAGCTGGTAATTCATGCGGACGCGAGGCCAAACCCTCGACAACCAAGCATTGCACAGGCCGCTTCAGCCTTGCAACAAAAACCATGGCTACGAATGTGGCAAAGGGCGAATTTTGGCTAGTTGTCGTTTTTCTGGCAAGCTTTGTCTCAGACAACCGTCTAAATGAACCGATGTCTGGGAGCGATCGTGGAAACAAAGGGAGATCGGAAGAAGACGCCGATGACGTGCGCCTCATGCGGCTTATCGGTCGAGGCGACACCGTTGCGCTCCAGGAACTAATCGAGAAACACCAGGCTTTGGTGGCGGGCACGGTGGCACGCATGCTGGGCAGCAATTCCGACGTGGAAGACATCGCACAGCAGGTATTCATTCGGGTGTGGAAAAGTGCTCGCCGCTACGTCCCGCGGGCTAAATTCACTACCTGGCTGTTAAAAATTACCCGTAATCTCGTTTTCAACGAGCTGCGTCGTGCCAAGCGTCACGCGCATGTTCCTCTCCAAGCGGAACCGGGGGTAGAGGATCCCCCGCTGAAGGATGAGACGCAGTCCCCTCCGGATGCTTCCCTTTTGGAAGTGGAGCTTCAGCAAACGATCGAGGGCGCAATCCTCCAGCTTCCGGAAGCCCAACGAATGGCGCTGGTGTTGCGGAGATATGAGCAGCTTAGTTATGAGCAGATTGCCGAGGTTCTCGATCTCTCGGTTCCCGCTGTGAAAAGCGTTCTCTTTCGCGCACGGACCGAACTCCGCTCACGGCTCAGTAAGTATCTGGGCGGCCCCGCCTGATTCGCTGATTCGTTTGACTCGTTGAACCGTAAATCGCCTATGCTGAATTACGGGTTACCGCCTCTTCGTCAACTATCGATCACGCGGCCACGGACGCGCTTGACCTGGCTGTGATGGGTGAGGACGTGGACACGTCCATCGCTGCCGCGGAAAAACGCGCTTAACAGCCAACTGACGATCGAGATGACGATCGCACCAAAAAATGCACGCCAGAAACCTGGAACTTCAAAACATGGCATGATCTCGCCAACGAATTTCAACATCAGCGCGTTAATAATTAGAATGAAAACGCCTAGCGTGACGAGGATCAACGGCAGACTTAGCAACAAAAGCACGGGGCGAATAAAAGCGTTGATGATACCGAGCAGAAGCGACGCACCCAGCAGACAACCGAGACGGTCGCCGTAATTGATTCCAACGATCGGCGCAGCCACAAACACCGCAATTGTGGT
>DATHHK010000049.1:0-3226 GCA_035317225.1 Candidatus Udaeobacter sp.
CAATTTGGAGTAGAACGATGCGTACGAACAGACTGTTCGAAGCACTGTTACTAATTATGCACGACGGTAGCTAAGGAATTACTTCTGCAGTTTAAATGCCAGCGTTGCCAATGGGGGCAGATGAATGAGAATTGAATGTTCTCGACCCATCCAGGCAACGTCCTGGGTCTGGATACCGCCGAAATTTCCGACGTTGCTGCCGCCGTACGTTTCGGCGTCTGTGTTGATAAACTCACGATAGAAACCGGACTCGGGGACGCCGAGTCGATAATCGTACCGTACTATTGGCGTTGCGTTTACAACAAACGCCACAACATCCCCCTCGCGCGATTTTCTCAGGAATGACACCACGCTATTGTCGGCGTCGTGAAGGTCGATCCAGTCAAATCCTTCGTAGGTATCGTCGAGCTGCCAAAGAGCCGGTTCACTTTTGTAAATATAATTCAGATGCTGCACCAGCCGGCGCAGACCATCGTGCCGAGGAAGACTAACGAGTTGCCAGTCAAGGCTGGTATCGTGGTTCCATTCGTTCCACTGACCGAATTCGCTGCCCATGAAAAGCAGCTTTTTACCAGGATGCCCGTACATCCACGCCAGAAACATTCGAAGATTGGCGAACTTCTGCCATTCGTCGCCTGGCATTTTGGATAGCAACGAGCGCTTGCCGTACACCACTTCATCGTGACTAAGCACCAGGATGAAATTCTCTTGGAACGCGTAAAGCAGCGAGAACGTAATGTTACCGTGATGAAAACGCCGGAAAATCGAGTCGAGACTCATGTATTCCAGGAAATCGTGCATCCAGCCCATGTTCCATTTGAACCCGAACCCGAGGCCGCCCAGATAAGTCGGACGCGATACGCCAGGCCACGCGGTTGATTCCTCCGCGATGGTCATGATTCCGGGGAAATGCTCGTAACAAACTTCGTTAAAACGTTTCAGGAAATAGATGGCGTCCAGGTTCTCGCGGCCGCCGTAAACATTCGGAATCCATTGGCCGGGCTTCCTCGAATAATCGAGGTAAAGCATCGAAGCCACGGCGTCCACGCGCAGCCCGTCTATGTGATATTTCTCCAGCCAGAAAAGAGCATTGGCGATGAGAAAATTGCGAACTTCGTTGCGACCGTAATTAAAAATGAGCGTGCCCCAATCCTGGTGCTCCCCCTGGCGCGGGTCCATGTGCTCGTAAAGATGGGTTCCATCGAATTCAGCTAGCCCGTGGGCGTCTTTTGGAAAATGTGCAGGCACCCAATCCAGGATCACTCCGATGCCGACTTGGTGGCATTTGTCGATGAAATGACGGAATTCATCAGGCGTGCCGAACCGGCTCGTTGGCGCGTAATAATTTGTGACCTGATAACCCCAGGAACCTTCGAATGGATGCTCGGCGACCGGCAATAATTCGATATGCGTGTAACCCATTTCCAACACGTACGGCAGCAACGTCTCAGAAAGCTCGAGATAACTGAGATGCCGGTTGCCTTCCTCAGCTTTGCGACGCCACGAGCCCAGGTGCACTTCGTAAATGCTGATGGGGCTGCTCGGCCAGTTCCGCGTGCGGCGCGATTCTATCCACCCGGCATCGTTCCAGCCGTAACGTTCCAGATCGTACACCAGCGATGCGGTGGATTTTCCGTGCTGATTGAAGAATGCGAACGGATCGCTCTTGAGAAGGAGTGCGCCGGTCTGAGCGCGTATCTCGAACTTGTAGTGCGCTCCTTGTTTGATGCCGGGCAAAAATAATTCCCAAACGCCGCTGCCGATGAGTTTGCGCATGGGGTTGACCCGGCCATCCCAACCGTTGAAATCGCCAACCACGCTGACGCGTTGCGCGTTAGGCGCCCATACCGCGAAATAAACGCCCGTAGCATCGCCGATCGTGCGCAAATGCGCGCCGAATTTGTCGTAAATCTTCCAGTGCTGACCTTCGGCGAAGAGATGCAGATCGACTTCGCCCATGATCGGCCCGTATTGATAGGGATCGCGTGTCAGGTAGTGCGATCCGTCCCAAGCGGTAACTCGGATATGGTATGGAAGATCCCGCGTTGCGTTCCGGACAGTCGCGCAAAAGAAACCGTCCTGCTGAATTTTCTGCGCTGCGATCGGTTCTTCCGGATGTTGATCCAGCACGATGTCGATCCTGCGCGCATCGGGCCGAAACACGCGAATCTCTAAACCGTCCCCAACCCGGTGCGGCCCCAACACTCGAAAAGGATCGGAATGTTCTCCGCCGACAAAGCGGTCCACTTCGTCCGGCGGCAATCCAGCGATCTCGAAAGATTTCATGGTTGCTCGTTAAAGCCTTGAATGGTTAAACGGTTAAGGCGATAAATCCATTGGGTCCTCAATCGCTTCAACTCATCACGCTTCACCTTTCTCTTCCATCGCTTCAATCGGTCATCGTTTCAACGAATCGTTTTGATCATGCTAATCCTAGTAACTTCACATCCCCCTGATCAAACTGCTTTTCCTGTTCGAAGATCGCGATCATGATGTCGCTGTTATGAACGGCGTCATTGTCATTGTCGCGTATCGGCCCAAGCCCGGAAAGGAAAGCGAAACTCTGGAGTTGGTTAGAAGTCGTGTTCCCACATTGCGCAAGGAAGCGCTCGTGACGGACCGCACACCGGTCATCATGCGCGCACGCGACGGCACAATTATCGAAGTCTCGGAATGGAAATCGCAGGAAGCAATCGATGCGGCGCACAAGAATCCAAACGTCCTCGTGATGTGGAACAGGTTTTTCGAAATTTGCGATTGTATCCCACTCAACACGTTATCTGAATCCGCCGAAATGTTTGCCGGTTTCGAACCGGTTCCCGACTGATTGTCGGCTTCGAGAAATAAACTAATAAACCCGGCTTGCTCGCCTCTCCGCTTAGCCAAGGGGAGAGGACTAAGGTGAGGGGTTTTGCAAGACTCGCGCCAGTTGCCCAGACGAAACCCTCATCCTCCCCTCTCCCTGAAAGGGCGAGGCGACCCGCTTACCGAAGCCTATTTCAGCTAATAACACGCGAAACGACACTCCGCGTAAGACTACATCTTACATTCCAGCAGTCCGAAATCAGTCTGGAAAAGTCTGGATCGAACACAATATTACCAGATGTTTATGATCAGACGCGCTACTGGGCGCTCGTTCGCGCCACACTTGTCCAGCGCTCTGATCGCCTGCGCACTGACGGTTGCGATCCTTTGCGGCGGCAGACTGCTGGCAATGTACCTCGAG
>DATHHK010000050.1:0-27556 GCA_035317225.1 Candidatus Udaeobacter sp.
GTGACCGATGAAAGAGGTAAAAACGAAATCGGGTGCCAAGACCAAGGCGCGGCTGAGTCGAAAAAATATTGAGGGACTCAGCCCTTACAGCAAACCAGCCCTTCGCAGCGAAGCGTTTGCGAGAGCGCTCACCGACGCAAAATCATGCGTCGACGATCGTGAGAGGCTGCAAACGCTTTTCAACGAAGCGGCGAAAAAGGCAGCGGCGGTGCCCAAAGACTCCTTTAAAGAATATTGGCCTTATCTCCAGACAATGCTGCGGTTGATCCGTGCGCATCATCGCGGAGAATATGATCAAGTTTCGCATGATTCGCTGTTATGGATCGTTGCGGCTCTCAACTATCTGGTGGATCCGTTCGATCTAATTCCCGACAAGACACCGTTCCTAGGCTTCATTGACGACGCAGCCGTTGTCGAGTTCGTGGTCGATAGAACCCGGCAAACGCTCGACGATTTTATGACTTGGGAAACAGGATTGTAATCGCCACTTTGATCTAGACACCGCTTGCGGCCAGCCAGCGCTAAAACTGTCGCCCGCGCGTTTCCGCAAGAAATTCAAACCAGCAGTAACGCTGGGTTTTCCAGAAGGTGGCGCAGCTCTTTCAGATATTCAGCACCCAAGGCGCCGTCAATGACGCGGTGATCGCAGCTCATCGTAAGCGACATCCGATGACCCGCGATAATCTGGTCGCTGTCGTCCACTACAGGGACGTTCGTAATCCTGCCTACGGCCAAAATAAAACTCTGCGGTGGATTGATTACAGCTGAGAAACTGTCGATTCCCATGGCGCCGAGGTTTGAAACAGTAAACGTGCCACCCTGAAATTCTTCCGGCTTCATGCGTTTGTTGCGCGCGCGATGCGCTAAATCTTTTGCCAGTTCGCTGATCTCACGCAGCGATTTGTTTTGCGCGGCGCGGATAACTGGCGTGAGGAGCCCGTCTTCGATCGCGACGGCTATTCCAAGATCGATGTCGGCGTACTGCACTATTGCATCGCCATCGAACGAAGCGTTCACTCGCGGCACCTTGACTGCGGCTTGCACGGCCGCCTTTAGAACAAAGTCGTTTACTGTGATTTTCGCAGCATCCGCGCCTTCGCCCGCCGACTTCAATTCCTCCCGCGCCTCCATCAGCGGCGCGGCATCGATGTCGATGTTGAGATAAAAATGTGGAATTGGGCCCAGGCTTTCCACCAGCCGCTGGGCTATGACTCTGCGCATTCCGGAAAGTTGAATACGCGCGCTTTCGCCAGCCTTTACCGTCACGGGCACCTTAACCGTTGAAGCAGCGGATTTTGATTTACCTGCGGCGCGTACATCCGTTTCCGTCACACGCCCTTCGGGTCCAGTGCCCTTCACGCTGGAAAGATCAACACCAAGCTCGGCCGCAATTCGCCGCGCGACCGGCGATGCTTTCACGCGCGCTTCCTCGCCCTTCCCGATTTTCGACGCCGGCTTTTCAGGTTCAGCCTCTTTTTCTGCCTTCGGTGGCGCCGCCTTTTTCTCCTTCTTCTCTTCTGTTTTCGGCTTCTCCTCTTTTGGCTGCTCTGCTTTGTTCGGCTGTTCTTCCTCTTTTTGTTCTTCGTTGGCTGTTGGCTTTTCCTCTTTTTCTTCTTTCTCTTTTTCCTGTTCCTCTTCCTTAGGCGCTTCCTCACCTTCAGCGCCAATGAACGCGATCTTGTCGCCGACGTTTACCTTGCCGCCTTCCTCGACATAAATTTCGGTGAGCGTCCCGTCCTCGGGTGATTCCCATTCCATCGTCGCCTTGTCGGTCTCGATCTCGGCGAGGACTTCTCCAGCCGAAACTTGGTCGCCCTTCTTCTTCTTCCACGCGACCAGAGTGCCCTCCGTCATCGTGTCGCTCAATTTGGGCATTTGAATTTCGGGCATGTCGAAAAGTTAAGAAGTTAAAACGTTTAAAAGAGTTGGAATGTTACAATGGTGATCCTTTTCAACTTTGTGACTCTTTTAATTGCGTTCATGCGTAGCAAACTTCTTTCACAGCCGCGATGAGCTTGTCTGCGTTTGGAAGCACAGCTTTCTCGAGCCGCTCATTGTACGGCATCGGTACATCTTCCTGTGATACGCGGATGATGGGCGCGTCGAGTGCGTCAAAAATGTTCTTCTGGATTCGATAGCAAACTTCCGCGCCGACTCCACAAAAAGGGTGATCTTGCTCGACGATTACCACGCGATGCGTCTTCGCTACCGACTCGTAAATCGCTTTTTCGTCGAGCGGCTTGATCGAACGAAGATCCAGAATTTCCGCGGAGATATCTTCCTCCTCCAGTTGGGCGGCAACTTTGAGTGCTAGTGGAACGGTCTGCGAGTAACAAATGATCGAGACGTCGCTGCCTTCGCGTTTCACTTCCGCTTTGCCCAGTGGAATGAGCAGCTCTTCATCCGGGGGCTCCACCATTCCTTTGGAGCTATAAAGCAGTTCGGCCTCCAAAACCAACACTGGGTTGTTGTCGCGCACGGCCGTTTTGAGCAATCCTTTCGCGTCGCGCGGCGTGGCTGGCGTGCAAACTTTCAGGCCCGGCACGCTGGCGTAAAAGTTTTCCGTTGCATGTGAATGGGTAGCACCCAGTTGATGCGCCGGCCCGTTTGGGCCACGAAAGGTGATGGGGATATTAAATTGCCCCCCAGACATCGTGTACATATTTGGAGCGTTGTTCACGACCTGATCGAATGCCACCAGTGAAAAACTGAACGTCATAAATTCAATGATGGGCCGTAGCCCAACCATTGCAGCGCCAACTCCCAAACCAGCAAACCCGTTTTCACTAATTGGAGTATCGATGATCCGTCGCGGCCCGAAGCGCTGAAGCAATCCCTGGCTGACCTTGTACGCGCCCTGGTACTCTGCGACTTCCTCGCCCATCAGAAATACATTCGGATCGCGCTCCAGCTCTTCCGCCAACGCTTCGTTGAGCGCCTGACGATATGTGATTTCTCTCATCGCCTGTCTTCTCCACTGAAGACTCCATCGCCTGCAGGTTCGTCGGACTCAGCAGGGGAGCCGGCCGCAGCAGCGCCATTGGCATATGTGTAATCGTAAAGTGTGTCGAGCGGTGGCTGGGGACTTTTCTCCGCGAACTTTACCGACGCCAGCACTGTTTCTTTTGCTCGTTTGTCGAGCAGATCGAACTGTTCATTCGTTATTTTTCCCTCGCGGGTGAGCTGCGCCCGTAAACGCGTGATCGGATCGTCGAGCCGATACTTCTCCAGTTCCTGTTTCGTTCGATAACTCGCCGGGTCTGACATGGAGTGGCCTCGATAGCGATAGGTTCGCATTTCAAGGAACGCCGGGTGCGCCTCTTTACGGATGGAATCCACAATCTCGGCAACCTTGTCACGAACTTCGCGAAAATTCATTCCATCCACAATTTCTCCGGGAATGTCGTAACCTTCCGCGCGATCGACGATTTGCCGTAGCGACGTCGATCGCTTCACGGAAGTACCCATGGCGAACAGGTTGTTTTCACAAATGAAAACGATCGGTAATTTATAAAGAGCCGCGAGGTTCAGCGCTTCGTGGAAGGCACCTTGATTGATCGCGCCATCACCGAAAAAGCAAAGCGTAACACGATCCTCGCCACGGTATTTAATGGAGAAAGCCAATCCAACTGCCAGCGGAACGTGAGCGGCGACAATAGCGTGGCCACCGTACATGTGATGCTTCTTGTCGAAAAAATGCATCGAGCCGCCCAGGCCGCGTGAGCAGCCGGTTTCTTTTCCAAAAAGCTCCGCCATACATGCGTCCGCGCTGGTGCCGCGAGCAAGAGCGTGAGCATGATCGCGGTAGGCGGTGATAATGTAGTCATCATCACGAATGGCAGCGATAGCGCCGGTCACAACTGCTTCCTGACCGATGTAAAGGTGGCAAAAACCGCCGATCTTCTGCGCCTGATACTGCTGGCTGGCGCGTTCCTCAAAACGCCGTATCAACAGCATTAGCGAGAGCATCTCGACTTCGTCGCGCTGCTCCACCGGCTGCATGACGGCTTAAGCCGCGCGCGGAACCGCGGCTCGGGCGCGCGAGCCCTCCGCGCTTCGGCCAAGGTTGATGGAAAGAACAAAGAGCAGAGTAAACAAGAGATCGCTGATGAGCGAATTGCGGAAGAACATCCAACTGGGAGTAGCGCTGTAGCTGGGCAATCCGATCGTCAGCGCCTGAATGAGGCCTGCCAAATTCTTCGCGTAACCTGGATCGCTTAACCACGAAAATGCGTTTGTGGCCCCATAAAAAAATGTCGATCCAACGATGGAAGCCGGCAGAAGCGTTTTCAGCGATGCTCGGTTCTGCAGGAAAAGCCCGGCGCATCCAAGGACAGCCAGCGCTATGTAACGCACGAGTATTTGTGAATCGAGCAGCGGCGCGCCGTAACTGAAGTTGATTACCGCGTCGGAAATAAAAAGCGTAACGAGCGGCACCGAGAATTTGTATTTCCTTGGAAAGTAGGCCGCGCTGCAGATGGCAATTGCCGCCAGCGGCGTAAAATTAGAAAGCCAGGTCGCACCGGAATGAATCAAGAGGCCAGTCGTAATGCGATACGCCGCAGCCGAAAACACGAGCAGGAAAGCGGGAATCATTAGCAGGAATCTATCCGTCCGACAGGATATGCAAAGTCAGAAGATGGTGGACCAATGGAGTCCTAGAGTAATCGCTTCAGAGCAAATTCACTACTCCATCTCATTATTCCATTATCTCCCAGCGGCCAACGCTTTATTGAGTCGCGCCTTGCGGCGATTCGCAGCATTTTCGTGAATGATCCCGCGCTTGGCAGCTTTATCGATAGCTGAGATTAGCGCGCGAACGTGCTCCGGACTCGGCGTTTGCACGGAGCGCACTGTCTTCTGCATCGTTCGTAGACCCGTCAGGACGCTGCGATTGCGTAGAGATCGTTTCACTGTCTGGCGAGCGCGTTTGGCGGCTGACTTTGTGTTTGCCATTGTAATCAAAAAGTTATGGGCCTGCACGCTCGCGAGTGAATTGCGATTGTCAACCCCTGAAGGTTTTCTAAGCCTGCATTCACCGCGCCGACGCGCAAGCGGCGCATAGGTCCAAGGGCTGAAGCGCTACAATTGTTTGTTCAATTCGAGCTTCGCTTTTTGCCTCTGAGCAGCAAGCGCTCCACCCTTCCGCATTTGTTCGAGCGAGAGCGTATCGTTGGAAGCTGAAGCGGAAATTGCCTGGTCCTGGTTCTGAGGTTTTGCGCTCGCGGTTACGAAGGTATTAGCGGGTTGCGATCGCGGTGCCTTTGCGACTTTCGGTAAATGCTCAGGAGTAATCTGTACGAGTGCCCCAAGCGGGACGCGATCGTAAAGTGCGGCAACATCGGTCGACTTCATTCGAATGCAGCCGTAGCTGGCCGGACGGCCGATTCGCTTCTCCTCCGGCGTGCCATGAATGTAAATACAACGCTGAAAAGCATGCGCGTTTTGCGCTTCGAGTCCGCGCAACCAGATGATACGCGTGGTCACCGGGTCGCGCCCGGGAGCATTGGGTTGAAGAACTTCGCCGGTCCATCGCCGATTGTGGAAGACCGCGCCGGTGGGTGCGTTGTCACCAATTTTTTTCTCGATGGCGAGGTAACCCAGAGGAGTTGTCATTCGCCCCCAGTAATCGCCAACCCCGAACATGGAGGTGGACACTGGGTAAGTCGCCACTTTCCCGCCGTTCTGAAGAAGCATGAGCTTCTGATCACGTACGCTGACGATCACCTGGTTCGATGTATCGACCGGCGTGAGAGCAAAGACGGGCGTAGTTGAAATGAGACCAAAAAGTACTGCCAGGGGCCGAAGCATGCGCAATTTCTTACTCTAGTATTTGAGTTTGTCACGCGGGAATTGCATCGCCCGCACGTGATCTGCCAAAATTAATTTTCGACCAGCGACTGCTAAATGAAGAGATGCAGACGTAAAAGAAACCGGCCTGGAACATTAGCAGGAACGGCACTGAGAGAAACTGGCCGTGCGCGATCGCGAATATCACGAAGTACGTGAAATAGAGTGCGAAACCCAGCTCGGCCAGCGGGAGAGCTGATCTGAGCGGCCTGTACTTGCAGCTCCGCCACGCCTGAGACTTTCGTTCAATGCCATACTTGGGTGTGCGGGTGAAGTCGGATTTGTGGTTGACGAGCGCTTCCAAGACTGCTCGAGCATTGTTCAGCGAAAGACCAATTCCCAACGCAAGCAGGCACGGCAAAAAGAGAATCTCTTTCATCCACGTCCGTGGGTGCAGCTCGCGTTGGGCACAAATATAAAAAACCGCCACTGAAGCCGATGCCGCGAGAAAGAGCGGAATATCAATCAGCAACGTACGCAGCCACCCACCCTGAGGTCCTCCGGACGAGGGATGCAGAAGCACACAGAGAAGGGCAAGCAGCAAGTAGGCGAAGTTCGACATCAAATGCCCAGTGGCTTCGAGCTTGATCGGGAAAGGGAGGCTGCTGCGCCAAATCGTGGGCAATAATTTCTTACAGGTTTGAACCGAGCCTTTCGTCCAGCGATGCTGCTGAGACTTGAAGCCATTCATGTCCACCGGTAGCTCGGCCGGAGTCACGACGTCCGAAAGATAGATAAATTTCCAGCCTACGAGCTGGGCACGATAACTGAGATCGAGATCCTCGCACAGCGTGTCATATTGCCAGCCTCCGCTTTGCTCGATACAAGAACGTCGCCAGAGTCCGGCCGTTCCATTGAAGTTGAAAAAACGGCCGCTGCGGCTGCGAGCGGTTTGCTCCAGCAAAAGGTGTCCGTCCAAGAAAATCGCCTGCATGCGCGTGAGCAACGAATAACCGCGATTTAAATGTCCCCAGCGGGTCTGGATCATTCCCACTTTCGGGTCGGTGAAATAATGGATGGTTCGCTTCAATAAATCTTTTTGCGGAACAAAATCGGCATCCAGGATACAAACGAATTCGCCTTCGGCAGCCTCGAGCCCTATCGCCAGCGCGCCGGCTTTGAAACCAGTGCGATCGACTCGATGAATACGTTGGACATTAAAGCCGCCCTCTTGTAGTTCCTTCGCGCACGCAGCAGTGATGTCGCGGGTTTCGTCGGTCGAATCGTCCAGCACTTGAATTTGCAGAAGCTCCCGTGGATAATCCAATTCGCTGACAGAACGAAGCAAGCGTTCGGCGACGTACACTTCGTTAAAGATTGGAAGTTGCACCGTGACCTTTGGCAACTTTTCAAAATAACGTTCCGGCACCGGCGGCCGCTTCCGGTTTTTGAGGTATAGATAGATAATGAAATAGCGATGGATGCCATAAGCGGCCAGGCCGATGAGCACGCCCAGATAACAAATCGACCAGATAATGTGTGCGGGGCTTCCTTGCATTGGAGTTCTACAGCCCCGAAAGTTTTTCGGGGTAAGCCCGACATGATGCCGCTTTCACCATGTGCGTCAATTTAAAAATCGTAGTTTTGCCTCTGAAAATCTCCGCCGCATTCCGTTGATACACAACAATCTCCTCTCGATTTTCGTAATTGGCACGGCGAACGGTCTGGCAATCTCTTTGATTGTCAAAGGACGGGCGACTTTTCGTGCGGCTTGTCATCACCCGGTCATTCCGACCCGGCTTTGCTCGAGACATTCACCCTTGCCTGGAGCGACGAGCAGAGTAACGGTGATGGGCCAATTTTCGTAACCCGCAGACATCAGTTGGGAGACACAATGACGAAACGAAGGCGCGACCGTTTCGAACGTTTCAAGATCATCTTTCCTATTCTTCTGGCAGGATGGATCCCTTCGATCCTGACTCTCATTGTTTCCTACACGATCCTGCGCGATACCCTGGAATCCAGAATCCTGCGCGACCGCCAAACCTTAATCCAGTTGGTGGGGCATCTGGTCGGCCACGATCTAAGCCGCAGCAGTAGCGTGATCGAATACTATCAAACGCTGCCGGAAATGGTGAAAAATCTAAGCACGCCAGATCCACAGCTCGCTCAACAATGGCTCAACTCGGCGTTTTATTCCCATCCACAGATTGATGGAATGTTCATTACCACGGCAAACGGCGACCTTGTCGCGTCGATCCCCACGGCTACGGAGATGATTGGCAAGGATTTTGGCTCCAAGTACTGGCGCGAGCAAGCGGCTGCTACGGAGGCCACCTTTGTCTCGGCAATTCATCCCAGGCTGTCGGATAATCGGCCCGTCACCGATATCGTCGGCGCAGTGCGCGCGCCAGACCGGACCGTCCTGGGCTATGTTGGAGTTTCCGTCCTTGTGGAGCGAATTGGCCGACGACTGTCCACGATTGAGTTTTCAGATCGGCTTCTTTTTGAGGTGCTCGATCAAAACGGCGCCGCGCTTTTTGCCAGCGATTTCAAGCCCAATCCTGCAACGCCTGAGCCGAAGACCAATGAAGGATTGATCAAAGAGGTTAGCCAGAGCAAGAGCGGGCATTTCGAGCGGCACGGAAATCTTTATTCCTTCAGCCCGATTGAATCGACCGGTTGGGTCGCCGTGGTGGAGCAGCCGAGGACCCTGGCCTACAAACCGGTTCACGATCTTTTGGGACGAATGACTGTCCTAGCAGTCTGGTTGATCGTTCTCACCGCCGTATTCGCATGGATGGGCAGTGCGTATTACAAGCGCCAGCTGGAAGCCAAGCAACGACTGGAGCGCGAAGTGATCTTCAACGAGAAAATGCTTGCAAACATGCCAAGCGGTATCGCTTTCATTGATCCGGCTTCTCGCCGTTTCCTCCACGCCAACCATGCGTTTGCTCAAATGGCGGAACGGTTTGGCGACATGTCACCTGGTCATGATATCACGGAAACTACCTACGACGACGTGAAGATTGCTCCGCCCGGGGCGATCGAGAGGGTACTGACCTTCGGGACTCCGTTTCAACTAATTGAACATCCGCTGAAAGATAAGACGGGTATGACGCATTTTCTGAATATCAATTTGCTCCGGCTGCAGGGCTGGCAGGAAACCATTCAAGGCGTGCTCTATCTGGTCGAAGACAAGACAAGGGATGTCACGTTGCGGCAGGAATTGATTGGCGCGAACGCCGCAAAGGATCAATTCCTGGCATTGCTGTCACACGAGCTGCGAAGTCCATTGTCACCGGTAATTGCGATGGTCGGTGAGTTGGAAGCCGAGCTGCCAGATTCCCAGCCCGTCAGGGAGGCACTTGAGGTCGTTCGGCGTAACGTCGAACTGGAAGCACGCCTCATTGACGATTTGCTCGACGTGACCCGGATTGCCAAGGGGAAGCTGCAATTGAGCTTTGAACCGATTTGCGTGCATCAAATCCTGCAGCGCGCTTATGAAATATGCCGGGAGGAAATCGCTGCCAAGAATCTCGAAGTGAAATTTCATCTTCGCGCTTCGCAAACCCACGTGGAAGGTGATCCGGCGCGACTACAACAGGTCTTTTGGAATTTGATCAAGAATAGTGTGAAATTTACGCCGGAAAAAGGCCGGATCACCATCGAAACCGTGAATCCCACACCAGACAAGATTGAAGTGCGCGTTATCGACACTGGGATCGGCATCGAGCCGGAAAAGATCGATAAAATCTTTAATGCGTTCGAACAGGGACAGGCCGACATCACCCGGCGTTTTGGAGGGCTTGGACTCGGCCTGGCGATTTCAAAAGCGCTGATCGACGCGCATGGCGGAAAAATCCGCGTCGAAAGTTCTGGGAAGGATCAAGGCACAATCTTTTCGCTGGAACTAAACACCGTGGTCACGCCGGCTGGCGTCGACGGAGAGAAGCAAGACCAACCGGCACGCCCAGAGC
Organism: Candidatus Udaeobacter sp.; assembly: GCA_035317225.1. Lineage (GTDB taxonomy): Bacteria > Verrucomicrobiota > Verrucomicrobiia > Chthoniobacterales > UBA10450 > Udaeobacter. The sequence goes on from DATHHK010000050.1 coordinate 9,771, forward strand.
GAGAATCGGCCGTCGCAAGGCATCGGCGAGTCCTGCTGGTCGATGATCATCATGACACTTGCCTCGGCATGAAACGGATGCTGGAGCGTCGTGGGTACGAAATTACGGTAGCGCATTCCGCTGACCAGGCGGTGGAGAAAGTGCGCACGCAGGATTTCGATCTGCTGATCAGCGACATCGGATTACCGGACCGCAGCGGTTACGAATTAATGCGCGAAGTGCGTCTCAACAAGAACTTGCCCGGAATCGCACTGAGTGGCTTTGGAACCGAACAAGATGTAAACCAGGCCAGAGCGGCAGGATTCTCCGAGCATCTCACCAAGCCGATCAATTTTGAGCGCTTGGAAAAGACGATTCAGAATCTGCTTTTGTAGCGCTTCCGCTGAGCTGACGCTTTAGCGTTTCGTTCTATCCGCCGTTCGGTGCAGTCGTTTCCGTCTTGGGCGTGCGCTCTGCCGCTTCCTTTAATTCCCGTGAAAGCTTCTCAACGCGCTGCCGCATAATCTTGCCAGCTTTGAATTTCACCGTGGCGCGCGGTGGAATAACAAAACTGCTGCCGGGCTGGTTTGGGTTTCGACCGACGCGCGGTTTGGTCAGACGCGGCTGAAAAACGCCAAAATTGCGCAGTTCAACCGGGACATTGTTCGCGAGACTGTCGGTAATTTTATCAAGCGTCCGCTGGACTACATCGAAGACTTGATGCTGGACCATGCCAGTTTGGTTGCTTATGGCGACGACGATGTCGCGCTTGGTTAACTTTGCCATATCTATTGTAGTATTCGTTCCGTGTTGCCCTTGTGGTGGCTCAATGAAGCATAAAAACGCGTTTTTTAAAACCGGGTAACGTCTTCGACCAGAAGGCCAAACGGTTGCGGGAAAAGGCGCCTTATCCGTCAAAGCAACACCCGACACCGATCTGACGTTTAACGCGTTAACCAATCACTCCTCTCGGCCGGAGCCGCGGCGTGACAGACGCGGACCGGTCCAATTCTCGCGCGGAGGTGGAGCGGGATAGTATTCCGGCGCCATTTCGTGGGCGGTGCGGAAGTGCACTTTGGCAACCGCGCGCAATGCGCCTGGCCCATTCATTTCCACGAGTTTTTTGGCGCTTTCTTTCACTCCCGCCGACACTCCCCGGTCCAACCGCAAACCGATCTCCTTCCCTTTAAGCTCCAGCCAATTAATAAATGCCTCTCGCGCGAGGATCGATGCCGCCGCCACCGCGATATCTGATTCTGCTTTTGGCCGCTGCTCAATATTGATCTTTCTCCCGTGCCGCAGCAGCGATTGCTCCACCACGCGCGCGTCCGCAAATTGATCCGATAGCGCCCTTGGGCAGTCCGGCTTTTTCGCCAGCAAATTCTCAATCACCCTGGCGTGCCCCCAACCGAGCAGTTTGTTCAAATTGCCAAACTTCTCATAAAGCTCGTTGTACTTTGTTGGCCCAATCAGGACGGTTTCCACGAGGCTCAGTGAACTCTTTCGGATTGTGTCTGCTAAAGCGCGAATCCGCGCATCCGAGCTGATCCGTTTGCTGTCTACCACACCGGCATCGAGAAGTTTGCGCGCGATCCCCTGGTCGACGTACGCCCCAGAGATTACCAGCGGGCCGAAAAAATCCCCCTTACCGCTTTCGTCGACGCCAAAGTGCGGCTGAAACATTTCCGGCGAATGCACTTCTTCGTAGCCCAGCTTCGCCTCGCCGAGGATTTTCGGCTCCAGCTCGAACTGCACGAATTCCTCTACGCCTTTCCCCTGCACGAGCACCTTTGGTCCCTTCTCGTAAACCGCCACACTCAATTTGTTCTTCTGCCCGAAGAAAACCGTCCATTCCTTCGGGGCAAACTTGAAGCCGAGTTCATCGAGCAGAGCCCGCAGCTTTGCGACCTGTTCCTGCGTGAGCGCGTGCGTGTAGGAATTCAACGCTCAACGCTCAACGCTCAACGCTCAACGCTCAACCGTTTTGTGATTCCGAGCGGAGTCGAGAACGGAGCGGCTGGGGAAGCCGCGACATGGACGGGAAGGCCGCAGGCTGAGCGAACGGAAGTGAGCGAATCAAATGTTTGGAATTTTTAGAGATGTCTCGACTCCACTCGACATGACAAGTTAGAAGCCTGTCGTGCGAAGTGTAAGTTCGCCTGAGAACATCCGCCCGTTTCGCCGTTCTCTTCTCCACTGGTTTCGCCGCCATGGCCGCGATCTGCCGTGGCGCAAGACCCGCGATCCCTATGCGATTCTGGTCTCCGAGTTCATGCTTCAGCAAACCCAGGTCGTCACTGTAATCCCTTATTATGATAAATGGCTTCGCCGGTTTCCTGATTTCGCGTCAGTTTCGTCCGCTTCGCAAAACGACGTCCTCCACGCCTGGCAGGGACTCGGCTATTACACCCGGGCGCGAAACCTTCGTGCCGCTGCCAGGATTGTGCGGGATCAGCACCGCGGGATCTTGCCCGGCGACATCGCTGCGATTCGCAAATTGCCGGGCGTTGGCCGTTATATCGCGAACGCAGTCGCAACCTTTGCTTTCAATCAACCGGTCCCAATCGTCGAGGCGAATAGCTCGCGTGTTCTGGCCCGATTGCTCGACATGCGCGCCCCGATCGATTCTGCAATCGGCCGCGAAAAACTCTGGGCGTATGCCACGCAACTTGTCCCCAACCGGAACGCGGCGCTTTTCAATTCCGCGCTTATCGATCTTGGTGCCCTTGTTTGCCTGCCGGATAAACCGAAATGCGGCGTCTGCCCGGTGAAGAAATTCTGCTGCGCAAGAAATCCCGAAGGGCTGCCCATCAAGAAATCCAAACCGCGCACCAAGCGACTCATCGAAAAACACGTATTCGTCGTTAACAATGGCCGGATCCTGCTCGAGCAATCATCCGTACGCTGGCGTGGCATGTGGATCTTGCCGCGGTTCGAAACAAGAGCTGCTGGCCAGCCGCTCTACAGGTCGACATTTCCGTTCACCCATCACCGGATTACGTTTGTTGTGTACCGTCGTGCAACGCCAAACAAAATTGCTCCGACGCAGAACTGGTTTGAATCCATCGACGATATCGCCATGCCATCGCCTCATCGGCGCGCAGCGGAAGCCCTCCTTAGCGCAAAACAAGTAGCACGACCACGCTGGCAGCGGTCGTCAAAATGGTGATCGGAATTCCAAAGCGCGCGTAATCCCAAAAACCGATCTGGATATGATCGCGCGCTGATTCCACCACGATCATGTTCGCCACCGAGCCGATGATCGTGAGATTGCCGGCAAACGTGGTCGCAAGCGCAAGCACTTTCCACATCAAAGCCGGATCCGTAAATCGCGCGATCCAATTTCCCGCTAGCAACACGAACGGCACGTTTGAGAAAATGTTCGATCCAACCACGGAAAACCAGGTGAGGTTCCAAGCTTGCGTCGGGGTGCTTGATCCAAAGATCGGCCGCAATCGCGAGTAAATCGCGTCTGGCAGGCCGGTATCGCTTAACCCATCGACGACGATGAACAGCGCAGCGAAAAAAAGGAGCAGATGCCAATCGACCAGCTTCAGCACATTGTGTGTGTCGCGTCGCGCCAGAACCATCACGAGCACTGCACCGGCCATCGCCGTCCACGCCAGGTTCAAGCCAGCGAGAAAACCGGCAAAGATCGACATGAACACAATGCAAACAAGCGCGAACAAACCGCGCTCGAGTTTTGGAACGACATGGGCCGAACGATCAATAGCTGTCTGCCGCAACACTTTTCGAAAGCCAAAGCGCAAAATGAAAAAATTGATCGCCAAGCCCACGACCGCCACCGGTAGAAGCGACCGCGAAAATTCCGGAAACGAGATATGCGAGAAATGTCCAATGATCATGTTTTGCGGATTGCCCACCAGCGTGGCCGCACTGCCGATGTTTGCGCTTGTCGCGAGCGCGATGAGAAACGGAAGCAGCGGAAGCTTCCCGCGTCGGATAACGGCCACGACAAGTGGTGTGAGCATCAAGCAAATCGTGTCGTTCACCAGCAGAGCAGAGAGAATTCCCGACGTGAGCGTGACGTAAAGCAGTAGGCGCGCAGGAGTTCGCGAGAAATTCAGCAGCAGTTCCGCGGCCCATTCGAAAAAATGCGCGAGGTAAAGATAGGCCGAGATGAGCATCATACCCAGCAGCAGTACCAGCGTATCGTAGTTGATTGCGCGATACGCCCGCTCCGGTGTCATTACACCGGTCGCAACCATCAGCACCGCGCCTAACAATGCTGCAGCGGGACGATTCAACGGCAGAACCTTGAGTTGGCGGCCGCTGATCAGAACGTAAGTGATGGCAAAGATCGCGCTTGCAGCCAGCTCCCGTTGCCACTGATTCACACTCGTGCATAACGGATGCTAGCTTGTCTTTCAACGGCGCCCTGTTCGTTTCGCTTTCAACCAACGTTGGACATTGAACGTTGAACGTTTCTCTGCGATAACCTTTTGCATCGAGCTATGAGAAGCATGACTGGATATGGCCGCGCTGAAGTGGTCCACGAGGGACGAAAATTCAGCGTTGAGCTCAATTCGGTGAACCGAAAGCAGAGCGATATCGTGATCAATTTGCCGCGCGACCTCGGAGAGCTGGAACCGCGCATTCGCCAGACGATCAATGAAAATATCTCGCGCGGCCGGACAAATGCCACCATCGCTCTTCACGGTGGCCCAAATGGCACGCGCAATCTGGCGCTCGACACCGAGTTGGCCCGCTCTTATCACGAAGCGATGCGGGCATTGCAAAAGGAATTGAACGCCCCGGGGGAAATCACGATCAGCACAATTCTACAGGCTCCGGGGGTGATGCGTTTTCCTGAACAGGCGCTTGATCCGGAGGAATCATGGCCGGCCATCGATCGTGCATTACACGGCGCACTCGCCGATTTAATCAAAATGCGCGAACGCGAAGGGAAACATCTGGCCAAGGACTTGATCCATCGCCTGAAGGCAATTCGCGGAAGACTCAAGGAAATCGGCACATTTCATCCCGATGTGGTCAAGAGATATCGTGCCGTGCTTCTCGATCGTATCCAGAAAGCCGGCCTGCCGATTGCGAGCGACGATGAACGTTTGTTGAAGGAGATCTCATTCTTTGCTGATCGCGCAGATGTGTCTGAGGAACTAGTCCGTCTGGAAAGTCATCTCACTCAATTCGCTCACCACTTGCGCAGCAAAGAACCAGTGGGGCGCACACTGGAATTCATCACCCAGGAGATGTTTCGGGAGCTCAATACCCTCGGCGCAAAGGCAAATGATGCGGCAATCTCTCAGCGCGTCATCGCCTGCAAGGCGGAACTGGAGAAGATTCGCGAGCAAGCCCAAAATCTTGAGTAAGAAATTCAGCCGTCGCGGAATTCTTTTTGTGGTTTCTGCTCCATCGGGCGCGGGTAAGACCACACTCGTGGAAAGAATTCGCCGAACCCCCAATCTTTTTTATTCCGTCTCGTGCACGACGCGTACGCCGCGTGCCGGTGAGATTGATGGCCAGGATTATCGATTTCTTTCCGATGCGAATTTCCGCGAGCGAGTCGCGAAAGGAGATTTTGTGGAGCACGCACAGGTGCACGGAGACCATTACGGCACCTTGCGCGAGCCAATCGTGACAAATTTAGAAACTGGAAAGGACGTTTTGATCGACATCGATACGCAAGGCGCTGCTGTGATTCGCAACTGCGGCGATCCACTCATCCGAGATGCTTTGGCCGATGTATTCATCATGCCTCCCGATCTCGAGGAATTGCGGAAACGCTTGCTAAAACGTGGAACGGAAACCGCGCAGCAGATCGATTCGCGTCTGGCCACCGCAGCTCGCGAGATGGAACATTGGCGCGATTATCGTTATACTATTATCAGTGGATCGGTGGAGGAAGATTTGCAAAGGTTCCGGCAAATTATGGAGGCGGAAAGCTATTTGAGCCGCCGATTGATCGAGAAATGATTACAGAAGGCAGAGACGCCAAGAGGAAACGCGACAAGGCGAGCACGCGAAAGGTTGTGCGTATTCGACCGGGTACGAAATCGGTCCTCCTCGGTGTGACCGGCTCGATCGCCGCGTACAAATCTGCTGAGCTTGCCAGTTTGCTGGTCAAACAAGGCCACGAAGTTTTTGTCGTCATGACGCGGGATGCCACTGAATTTATTTCTCCACTCACGTTGCAGACGCTTTCAAAAAATCCTGTGACAACCAGCTTCTTTGACGAGAAGGAAAGTTGGCGTCCCGGGCACATCGAGCTCGCCGATCGCGCAAACCTGTTGGTGATCGCGCCTGCGACAGCGCATATAATCGCCGAACTCGCGCACGGTCTGGCCGATCATCCGCTCGCAGCCATCGCACTCGCAACGCGCGCTCCAATTCTGCTCGCGCCGGCCATGAATGGAAAAATGTGGGAGCATCCCGCTACAGTCGACAACGTGGAAAAACTGAAAGCGCGCGGCGCTGAATTTATCGGACCAGAAGAAGGAATGCTTGCGTGCGGCTACGAAGGAATTGGCAGACTTTGGAAAGTGAACGACATCGCGTTCCGCGCGGAGTTCCTGCTCGCCCGCCAGGATAATTTGATCGCGTGAGATTCCTCATCACGGCCGGGCCCACGCGCGAGCCGATCGATCCGGTTCGTTACATTTCGAATCGCTCATCCGGAAAAATGGGCTACGCCGTCGCCGAAGCGGCGCTCGCTGAAGGGCACGATGTCACGTTGATTTCAGGTCCGGCCAGTGTTGATCCACCGCGCAATGCAAACTTGATTCCTGTTTCGACCAGCGACGAAATGTTCGAGGCGGTCCACCGGCATGCAGATAAATGCGACATATGTGTCTTGTGCGCCGCTGTAGCGGATTACAAACCAGCAAATGTTTCATCGATAAAAATCAAAAAACGCGACGCGAAGTTCTCGCTCGAACTAATTCCCACGCGCGACATCCTCGATTCGTTAGGCCACAAGCAGGATCGACAATTTGTTCTCGTCGGTTTCGCTGCGGAAACAGACCACGTGGAAGAAAACGCCGCAAAAAAGCTGCGCGCAAAGAATTGCGACATCATCGTTGCAAACGATGTAAGCGGCGCAGATTCGGGAATGGAAAGCGACGGGAATGAAGTGATAATTTTGTTTCGAAACGGCGAAAAAACAAAGATTTCGCGTGCGCCAAAAAAAAATATCGCGCGCGATCTCGTAAAAATATTTTCAAATTTCGCAACAAAAACGTTTGACAAAAAAAATGGGATGATTAACTGAACTCGTTTAAGTGAAGTCATTCCCAACTCTTCACAGAGTTCCGCGCGTGTTGCGGATGAAAGGGGGGAATTAGTCGATGGCGAAGAAAAAGAAAGCAGCAAAGAAAAAATCAGCGAAGAAAAAGAGGCATTAACGCCCCACGCTTGATCAACGGCTCCGAAGGCTTTCGGAGTCACAACCCTAACTTCAACCCGGGAGGAGAATTTATTTTCCTCCCGGTTTTTTTGCTCTGTCAGTTGAGCGGAGCGAAACATCTCGCTTTATTCCCATGAGCGATCGGCACAGAAAGCCAGAGATTCTTCGCTTCGCTCAGAATGACAATATATGAAGCATTATCTCGATGCGGCTGAAAGAGCCGCGCGCGCAGCCGGCAAGTTGCTTCGGAAAAATTTCGGGCGGCCACAGCGGGTCAATGCCGTCGCAGCACATGATATCAAGCTCGAGATCGACGTTCAGGCACAGGAGTTAATTACCAGGCTCCTTCTCAAAGAGTTTCCCAAGCACGCGCTTTACGGTGAAGAAGGAGTTGTGGGCGATCAATCCGGCGAACACCAATGGATCGTCGATCCGCTGGATGGCACCGTGAACTATTTCTATGGCATTCCGCATTTCTGTGTCTCGATTGCGCTCCGTCTCCACAACGAGGTCATGGTTGGTGTTATCTACGACCCCATTCGTCGTGAAATGTGGAAAGGACAAAAAGGCGAAATTCCAAAATTGAATGGCGATCCCTTCCACGTAAGCGATCGCGCAGATCTCGCTGAAGCCGTCGTCTCCATTGGGCTCGCCAAAACCGCCGAGACGATCAACACAAACTTCCCGTTGCTCCAGCAAATGATTCATCGCGTGCGCAAATGCCGTGTGCTCGGCAGCGCTGCGCTCGACCTGGCTTATGTCGCCTGCGGACGACTCGACGCTTACATTGAGCAGGGAATTAGCCTGTGGGACATCGCAGCCGGCTGGCTGCTGGTTGAAAATGCAGGTGGAACTGTCGATCTTCGCCCGCACGAGGACATGAAAGATAAATACAGCATCATTGCGTCGAATGGCGTTATTAATCTCAAACTCTAATGACCATGAGTGTTCGATGCGGAATTGGCTACGACGTACATCGCCTTGTTGAAGGACGGAAGCTGATCCTGGGCGGCGTCGAGATTGCGCACTCGCGCGGATTGGAAGGACATTCCGACGCGGACGTCTTGTCTCACGCCATCGCCGATGCATTGCTGGGCGCGATCGGCGCCGGCGATATCGGCCAGCATTTCCCAAACACGGACGAATCAATTCGCGGCATCAACAGCATCGAAATTTTGAAACAGGTGAGCAAGTTGCTTACGGAAAAGAAAGCCCGCGTCCTCAACATCGACGCAACAATCATCGCCGAAGAACCGAAGATCGCGCCGCATGTTTCCGCGATGCGGAAGAACATCGCGACTGCCATCGACGGTAGCGAATCCGATGTAAGCATCAAAGCGACAACAAATGAAAAGCTCGGGGCGATCGGGCGCAGCGAAGGCATCGCCGCGATGGCGGTGGCTAGCGTTGAAGTGGCAGGGCGCGACCGCCGGGCGCGCCGAAAAGTGTCTAATGGCCTTGCGCTTCTTTAACACTTACTCGCGCAAGATCGAAGAATTCGAGCCGCGCGATCCGGCAGCGCGCGCAATCAGCATCTACACTTGCGGGCCGACCGTTTACAGCCGCGCACACATCGGAAATTTTCGCGCTTACATCTTCGAGGATTTGCTTCAGCGCCATCTGGAGCTACGCGATTACAAGGTGCATCGGGTCATGAACATCACCGACGTCGATGACAAGACGATCCGCGGCGCGCGCGAAGCCAAAGTGCCGCTGACGAAGTTCACCGAGCAATTCAAAAACGCGTTCTTCCAGGACGCAGAAACATTGCGGATCAAACGCGCCAATGAATTCCCCGCTGCCACCGAACAGCGTTACATCGACAGGATGATCGAGATGATCGGGGGGCTCGTCGCGCGTGGTCTCGCTTATCAAGCGGACGACAAATCAGTTTATTTTCGTATCAACAAATTTCCGGATTACGGCAAGCTCGCGCACTTCGACCTCACGCAATTGCAATCGACTGGGCGCGTGAAGCACGACGAATACGACAAGGAACACATCGGTGATTTTGCACTCTGGAAAGCGTGGGATGACGAAGACGGCGATGTGAAGTGGGATTCGCCATGGGGGCCAGGTCGGCCCGGCTGGCACATCGAATGCAGCGCGATGGCGACAGCGTTGTTAGGTGATCAGATCGACATCCATTGTGGTGGCGTCGATAACATTTTCCCGCATCACGAAGCGGAGATCGCCCAAAGCGAAGGCGTGACGGGAAAGAAATTCGTCCGTTACTGGCTCCATTGCGCGCATTTGCTGGTCGACGGCCAGAAAATGGCGAAGTCGTTAGGCAATTTTTACACCGTGCCGGATGTTCTCGCGAAAAACTACACCGGGCGCGAGCTTCGTTACGCGCTGTTGCGCGTGCATTATCGGGTGCCGCTCAATTTTACCTGGGAAGGAATGAAAGAGGCGAGAGAATCGTTAGGCCGAATCGACGAATGGCTGACGCGACTCAAGGAGAAATCCCAGGAAGCAAACGTCCAACGTCCGACTTCCGACGTCCAACGTCCAACGCAGAAGTTTGAAGAAGCGCTGGATGACGATCTAAATATTTCCGCGGCATTAGGATTCCTGTTCGAATCGATTCGCGAGACGAACCGTGCAATGGACGAAAACAGACTCGACGCCGCGACCGCAAAAGCGGGGCTGGATTGGTGGAAACGGATCAACACAGTCCTCAATCTCGAACCAGAGACCGAAATCGCGATACCAGCGGAAGTGGTGGAGCTGGCAGAACAGCGCGAGAACGCGCGACGCGAAAAGAATTGGAAGCGAAGCGACGAACTGCGTGATCGAATTTCCGCGCTAGGATGGGACGCACGCGATACGAAAGACGGCCAAAAACTCACGCCGCGTGGTACAGCGTGATCTTGGGAGCGCGGGCAACAGGCGTGGAATTTGCGCTCGCGCGATGCGAATGATTCACTCATCGTTCCGCATAGAGACTCATGTTTGCGCCCGCCGACTTTCTTAACCTCGAACACACGGCTCATCCGAAGCTGTTCGAAAACCAGAATTACGTCTGGGACGCGCTCAAACAAATCGCCAGTTACCTCCAATTTCGTTTGAAGCCTGCAATCCTTGGCGAGCTAATGGGCAAGCCATTTATTAGCAACCATGTTTTTATCGGCAGGGGAACGGTCGTCGAACAGGGCGCGGTGTTGAAGGGCCCGGCATGGATCGGCGACAACTGCCACATCCGCAGCGGCTGCTACGTGCGCGAAAACGTGATCGTTGGCAACGGCGTTGTCATGGGAAACTCCTGCGAATTCAAAAACTCTATCCTGTTCGATGAAGTACAGGTGCCGCATTTCAATTACGTCGGTGATTCGATTATTGGTCACCACGCACATCTGGGCGCAGGCGTTATTCTCTCCAACGTTAAACTCGATCACGCGGAAATCGCGGTGGTAACACCCGATGGCCACATTCCGACGGGCCTCAGAAAATTCGGCGCAATCGTTGGCGATAGAACGGAGATCGGCTGCAACGCAGTGATCAATCCCGGCTCGGTTATCGGTCGCGATTGCATGATTTATCCAAGCGTAAACTTTCGGGGCGTTCTCCCCCACGAGAGCGTGGTCAAGTTGCGACAAGAACTGCAGGTTGTTGAACAACGCGATCGTTAGGCGGAGACGCGATTGCCAACCGAAGAAAGCAAGGTAGCCGACAATGTTACGAGCAGAACCATCAATGGCGGATGGGGGGGGATTCGAACCCCCGGTGCCTTTCGGCACACACGCTTTCCAGGCGTGCACAATAGACCGCTCTGTCACCCATCCTGTAGAGCGACTTCAATTGTAGTGTCGGTCTAAGATCGTCGCACCTGTATTCGTTATTCGGAAGCGTCACTACAGCTGCAGCCGCCGGAACAATTCGTCGAGTGGCAGTTGAATACCGATGTAGAATTCGCCGAAGTCGGCGTACTCGGCGCTGACCGGATCGAAACGCATTTTGTAAACGATCGCCTTGATCTGGAACGTATCGCGCGCAAACAGAGTCACGCCCCATTCTGCGTCGTCCAGGCCGGTTGACCCGGTGATGAGCTGTTTCACTTTCCCGGCGAACTCGCGTCCGACTGCGGCATGTCCTTTCATCAGTTTGCGGCGCTCATCATACGGCAGCGCGTACCAATTCCGCTGTTCGCCGCGGCGTTTGCTCATGTTATAAAAGCAAACGATCGGCCAGTCGGGCAGCGTGGGATAAACACGCTCCTGCCGGTAATGTTTCATCCGCTCGCGAAACGTCGCGAGGGCCTGATCGAATTTTACAGGATCCTTCCGCACACTGGACTCCAGCGTCTCTGCGTATTCGTCTTCGCTCGTGATGTATTCGCTTTCCTCGGTAAGCGACAAATAACTGTAAACTGCGGTCAGCACGTCCGTGCCTAACGAGAGCGAGAGCCGTTTTTCGATTTTGTTGGCATTCTGAAGGTCGGGCGTAATCAACATGAAACCGACGTCGGCTTTCGGCGTGACCACGCCAAGCGTGAGTAATTGCGTTGAATCCATCGCGCGCACTTCCTGTACAAGCGACGAGAGATTCGTTTTTGCGGCATTTTGTTCTTCACGGCTAAGCAGTTGCCATTGGCCATACTCGATTCGGTAAAACAAATGCAGGCAATGCCAGCCTTCTTCGGGAACCAAGGCGATGTTTTTATCGGTCATCGCGGTTAGTTTCGTACCCATAAATTTCTGGTCAAGGTTGTAGCGGCGTTTGTGACAAAACGCCAAACTGCCGGGGCGCTCGCCGCGGCGAGTGACTCCACAACAAATCTAACCCGCGGGCGTTGCCGTTTTCGGCAAATGCGCCATGCAGTACTCCTCACCATCGCGTGCCACGCGGAAGTCGAGGTTCGGATCGCTCAATTCGGTCGCGCCACAGACTGCGCATTTATGAAGAGGCTCGGCTTCGCTTCGAGAACTCTGCGCGTAACGTTTTCTTCGCGCTGAGACTTCGCCGCGATGCCGAGCGTCATGAATAATTTCTGGTCCGAAAAAGATCAAATAATTGGCCAGGGCAGCTACCAGCGCCATCCGATAGGAATTCGTGCCGGCAACAAAGCCTAGTAACAAGAATGCTGCCGAGACCCATGCGATCCACTTGATTTTCGCCGGCAAGATAAAGAAAAGATAAATGACCTGATCGGGATAGAATCGCGCGAAAGCGAAAAACAACGACGCATACAACATTGAGTTGGAAAAACGCGCTCCGAAGAAAACTGCAGCCACTGTCGTGCCGATCATTCCGACGATGAAATACAGCGTCAGGCGAAACGCCCCCCATGCCTGTTCGAGCCCTTCCCCAATAAACCAGAGAAACCAAAGGAAAAGCACGACCCAAAGAGGCTGCATGGCGCCGGAAGTGCCGATGCCACGCGGAATGAAAATGTAAGTGACCAGCCGCCAGACTTCGCCTTGACGAATGCGTGCCGGATCGAGATCAAGTGCGGAGCGGAAATTGGGATTCAGCCACATTAACCCCCACACCAGCGCCGTGAAGACGATCACGATCCGGATCAATCCCGGAATTGCGAGAAAACCGAGGCGGCGTTCAAGTTTGTCGAGTAAAGACATCGCTCGCCGACATTAGCGCAACAATCCCTCACCTCAATCCTCTCCCTTTCGGAAAGAGGAGAGGCGGGGCTGGAGTCACGTAGTGAAAAAGCCGAGTGCGTCAGATCCTTTCCCCTCCGTCTCGACCGAGGAGAGGATAAGGTGAGGAGTCGAAATCAAGCCGAATTGCTGAATCATGCGAACGCTTGCGCTGCTATTCGTGCCGTCTAGTTTGGCGCGTGAGCGAAGCTGCCCCAAAAAAAACGGCACTCTACGATGAACATGTTCGGCTCGGCGCGAGAATGGTTCCTTTCGCTGGATGGCTAATGCCGGTTCAATACCTGAGCATCGTCGAGGAACATCAAGCCGTGCGAACCAATGTCGGCATCTTCGATATTTCGCACATGGGACAATTGATAGTGAATGGAGCAAGCGCGTGCGAATGGCTCAACGCCATGCTCACAAATAACGTCGGTAAGCTCGACGTTGGCACGGGTCAATACACGTTTCTGCTGAACGAGCGTGGTGGCATCATTGATGACCTGATTGTTTATCGAATTGGCGAGCAGAAATTTCTGCTGGTCGTAAACGCGGCGCGAGCAGAGGAGGATTTCGCGTGGTTGCAAGGCCATCTTCCGGGCCTAAATGCAGTTCTGCTCACCAATCGCAGCGCGGATTTTGGCGGAGTCGCCATTCAAGGCCCACAGATGACCGAGTTGTTTCACGCGCTGTTCGGCAGGGATATCGATTTACCGTCGCGAAATTCGATTGCCGATTTTCCGTTCGATGGGACGACCGTCTCGGTGGCGCGCACCGGTTACACGGGCGAGGACGGGATTGAAGTTTTCTTTCGGGCAACTGATGCGGTGAAGTTTTGGAACGCCGCGCTCGAAAGAGGCAAGCCGTTCGGAATCAAGGCGTGCGGTCTCGGAGCGCGCGACACCTTGCGCTTGGAAATGTGTTACCCTCTCAACGGTTCCGACCTGTCGCCGGAACGAAATCCGATCGAAGCAGGATTGGGATTCTTTGTAGATCTGACAAAACCAAACTTCATCGGACGGGACGTTTTGGTTGAAACAAAAGAAAAAGGACCGCACGAAAAGCTTGTGCCGTTTCGAATGAAAGAGAAAGGACCACCACCGCGACCGCATTACGCAGTCTTCGAGAACGGAGAACGCGTCGGCGAAGTCACAAGCGGAACGCTTTCTCCGAGCTTGAACTGGGGCATAGGGATGGCGTATGTCTCGACGGGTCACGCGAAAATCGGCGCCCAAATCGATATCGAAATTCGCGGACAAAAATTTCCAGCTACCATAGAAAAGAAACCGCTCTACAAAAAATCATGAATGTCCCTGACGACCTCCTCTACACCGAATCACACGAATGGATTAAACGCGAAGGCGACAACGTGCGTGTCGGCATTACCGATCACGCCCAATCTGAATTGACTGACGTGGTTTACGTCGAGTTACCAAAAATGGATCGGCAAGCGAACGCAAAAGAAGCGATCGCAGTCGTCGAATCCGTCAAAGCAGCGAGCGACATTTACGCGCCGGTGAAAGGAACTGTCCTGGAAGCAAACAAAGCGCTCGAAGCCGACCCGGGCCTGATCAACCGGGAACCCTACGGTCAGGGCTGGATTTTCATTCTCAAGCTCGATAACGCCGACGATCTCAAGCAGTTGAAAGACGCGGAAGCGTACAAGAAGCAGATCAGTTAACCTCCCGCGCATGGGTAACCGCCCTGCTCGCTTGCGCGCTCCACACGGTTCCTGGCCTTCCGCTCAGACTGAATGGGATCTGCCGCGATGAAGGTCAGATACTTCAAATCAGCAAACGATTTTCGTGGATGGCTGGAGAAGAATCACGCGATCACGCAAGAATTATGGGTTGGTTATTGCAAGAAGAGCTCCCGGCAACCGAGCATCACCTGGCCAGAATCGGTAGATGAAGCGCTCTGTTTTGGCTGGATCGACGGGATCCGCAAGAGCGTTGATGATTTGCGTTACACGATTCGATTTACGCCACGGAGACGGGGAAGCATTTGGAGCGCGGTCAACATTAAGCGCGCACAAGAATTGAGCGATAAAGGCTTGATGAAGCCCCACGGAATGGCTGCGTTTGACGCGCGGAAAGAAAACCGCTCGGGAATTTATTCCTACGAGCAAAAGAGCGCCAGTCTCGATGGACCTTACGAGAAAAAGTTGAGACAAAACAAAGCCGCCTGGGATTTCTTTTACGCTCAGCCGCCTTCATATCGAAAAGCAATCGGTTGGTGGGTAGTAAGTGCAAAACAGGAGCCTACGCGGCTGAAGCGGCTGGAAAAACTGATAAGAGAATCGGCGAAAGGAGAACGACTAAGATAGCGTTCACAGAAGGCCAGAGACGATGTTGATTAAAAGCGCAAGGATGATGCTATTAAATCCAAACGACAGAATGCTGTGAACTAGAGTCAGTCGGCGCATGCGGCGCGAGGTGATTTGCACGTCTGATACCTGACAGGTCATGCCGACGACAAAGGCAAAATAGGCGAAATCAAAATAATCCGCCGGCCGATTACCGGGAAAAATTAGACCGCCGGCATGTTGAACTACGCCGGGCTCGTCGCTATCCCCATAAAACACGTGGGCGTAACGCAAACCGAAAACCGTGTGAACCAGCGTCCAGGATGAAATCACGGTTAACAGCGTGAGCAATAGATGGACGGTAAAATGGCCGCCAGTCTGACTCTTATTTGCGCTAATCAGAAATCCAACCGCGAAGAGAGCAGCGCAAGCGGCGACGACGACAAAAAGAAAGATAAGCAAGCGGCTCAGATCTTGTTGCTGCGCTCGCTCGCGCATCTTGCGCTGCGGCGTCATCAGAATTGTCAGCCAATCAAGCGCGATGATAACGGCAGCGAACGCATTCCAACCTGCAATTGCTGCACTCGAGAACCGAACATGTCCGCGCGAGGCAAAGAACACCGCCCCGCCAGCGGCCAAACCCAAGACGACACGCTGACGCGGGTCCTGACGACAGACAAGATCGACAATGCGCATCTATGTATTCGAGGTACTAACATTCGCCAGCAGTGGCAAGCGGGCATTGCAGCACGAATCGCGTAATCCGTGGTCCAAGATTCTAGCGAGTAGCCTTCTTAACAGCGAAGCCAATGTAACCCCAGCGGCCCCATTCGTGATGCGATGTACGCTGCGCGTCGCGGCGACCGGTCTTTTTATCGTGGGCGTACGTCCCGGTCACAAATTCGGGAAACGCCCCGTTCATCTGCACGTCGTGCGACACAAGCAATCCGCCGTCGCGCAGGCGCGGCCAAAATTGGCGAAACTCCCAGAGCATGTGACGGTAACTATGCGAGCTGTCGTGAAGAAACATGTCGATGGACGAAGGAAGCTGATCGCGCTTGAGGAAATCTTCCACTTTTCCGCGCATCGGCACGAAACCAGCTGAGGCGGATCGCAATTGATCTGGAATCAACGCGCCCTGATCACATTCCTGGCTCAATTCAACGCTGTGCAGTTTGGCTGTGGTGAGCTTTGCATCTGCAAGCGCCTTTAAAATGAACGCCGACGACATTCCAATATATCCGCCGGACTCGACGATCGCCGCCGGCCGGAGCCAACGCGTCAATCCATAAAGCGTTGCGCAATCGATCGCTCCCATCACTCCTTCGCTACCGAATGTATCGCGGCGCCGGATCATCTCAGCCATGAAATCGCTCGCCCGGATTTCAGCCGCGAATCCCGCGACCGCGTCCCACATGCCGTAATAAGATGGCGCGGGTGATAGGTCATTTTGATTCATGTCCCTTGGTCGGCGCCACCACGAACGCGAAAACGCCGACATTCTTTTCATGGATGTAAGAGCAGGATGAGCAGGATATTCGGCTGCGCTTTGAATCGACGCGAATGCTTATTTCTTGTGTCGTCTGAAAGCATTAACATGTCCAATTCGCCCTGTTCCTGGCAGGCGTCCGGCATAAGTCATCCTTTTCTCCTGCCTAACCTGTGCTTAATTCTTCCGTTCTCCCCATGAGCAGCAAACCGAAGGCGCGCGAGGCAGAGCTTAACTTTGAGAGCGCGCTGGATCGGCTCGAAAAAATTGTCGAGCAAATGGAATCCGGCAAACTTCCGCTCGAAGATCTCATCGTGCGTTACGACGAAGGAATGAATCTAGTGAAAGTTTGCCAGGAGCGCCTTGCCAAGGCCGAACAAAAGATCGAAATCATAGCTCGCAACAGCGCAGGAAAGGCGATAGTTAGCGATTTCGAGCCCACGCTGGAGCCGGCTGCTCCGGCCGAAACCATAGATAAATCCGAAAGCACAAATGATGAAATCAAGCTCTTCTGAGTCGGCCCAGCCCTCCGAGGCAACCGTCGCACCGTGCCTGCTCGACGGGATTCGATCGCCCGCCGATATCAAGGCGCTGCGCGAACAGGACCTACCCCAGCTCGCGCAGGAGGTGCGGGAAGAACTAATCAGTGTCCTTTCTCAAACCGGAGGACATCTGGGACCAAATCTCGGTGTCGTCGAATTGACGATTGCGTTGCACCGGGTCTTCAACACGCCGCACGACCGGTTCGTTATGGACGTCAGTCATCAAGGTTACGTCCACAAATTGTTTACCGGGCGGCTCGATCGTTTTAATACGATGCGCCAGTTCGGCGGGCTCAACGGCTTCCTTTTGCGCACCGAGAGCGAACACGATTGCTACGGCGCCGGTCATGCGGGGACGGCGCTCTCCGCCGCACTCGGGATGGCGGTTGGGCGTGACCTTCGCGGTGGGGATGAGAACATCGTCGTGGTAGCAGGCGACGCCGCATTGACGTGTGGAATCAGCTACGAGGCGCTAAACAATGTAAAAGCG
>DATHHK010000051.1:0-18715 GCA_035317225.1 Candidatus Udaeobacter sp.
CAGATGGCGGTGTGAAAAAGATCGCCAGCCGCATCAGGATTTGACGGCTTCCCCTACAATCAATGAACGAGCATCCTCCAAAGATTTATCTGCTGCCAAATTTGATGACGGCAGCGAATTTGTTTTGCGGGTTCACGGCCACGCTGAAGATTCTAGAGGGCGCGCTGCTACAGGCGTCTAATCCCGACGCAGCCAGTGATCTTTTTCACGCTGCGATCTGGTTTGTTCTCGGTGCATTTGTTTTCGATTTTCTGGATGGACGCCTTGCCCGTTTGGGTGGCCACGAGAGTCCGTTCGGCCGCGAGTTCGATTCGCTCGCGGATATTGTTTCGTTTGGGCTCGCTCCCGCGCTAATGGTTTACCGTGTTGTGTTGCAGGAGTTCCCCCGCGCGTGCTGGATCATTGCATTTATTTATCTGACTTGCGGAGCACTGCGCCTGGCGCGTTTCAACTCTGCCGCGGCGAAGCATAATGGAGCCAGTCCCCCAAATACTTTCACTGGTTTTCCCATTCCGGCCGCAGCCGGTCTAATTGCGTCCATCACGCTGTTTCTCCTTTGGCTGGCTGAAGGCACACATCGCCTCGGTAATTGGCGCTTTGGTCTACCGCCATTGCTGCTCTTTCTTTCATTCATGATGTTCAGCCGGTTTCAATATCCGAGCTTCAAAGCGGTGAACTGGAAAACGAAGAAATCGATTCCGCGGTTTCTGGCGATCATTCTTGTCCTCATTTTCACACTGATGAACTATGAGTGGATGCCAGCAGTGCTTTTTCTGGCGTATCTACTTTACGGCGTGCTGCGTCCCTGGCTCTCGCGCGACTGGCGCCGAGAAATTGAGGAAGAAATAGGTGAAGAGCCTTCCGAGGAAGCAACCGAACAAGCGCGGTAAACGTGGCAGTTCAACGTAGAAAACCGCGATGGTTGCCAGACGCGAGGCAGGCGTAGCGCCTGCCTTACAATGTCTGATTCAGCTTAGCCAGAATTTCAGGATCGCGGACGTCCGCCCATTCACCGTTCAGTTCGAGCGCTTGCACTTTCTTGCCCGAACGCGCGAGATCGCGGATTGCGTCTGTGAGTTCGTACTCGCCGCGCGGTGACGGCTTCAACCGTGCGATGAATTCGAAAATGCTTGGCCGAAACGCGTAGAGACCGGCGTTATACCAAGGGCTGGTTGGTTCGCCGGCCTTTGGTTTTTCACGAAGATCGACCAACTCCAATTGCTTATTCACAAAAACCGCGCCGCCTTTGCTGACGTCTTCGCCGCGCGTAACTGTGATAATCGCTTCACAATCATCAGTAAGATCGACGACGCGTTTGTAATTCACCGAACTGATCAAAATATCGCCATAGCTCAAAATAAATGGCGAATCGCCTACAAAACCGCGGGCAAGATTCACAACGCGCCCCGTACCATCCTGCACGGTTTGCGTGACATATTCGATATCGACACGATGACGCTTACCATCGCCGAAAAAATTCCGCACTGCTTCGGCGTGATAGCCAACGATAATTACAAATCTGCGTACGCCCGCATCGCGCAGTCCTTCTACGATGTGCTGCAAAACCGGTTTGCCGCGCACTTCGATCATCGGTTTCGGAAAATCGACAGTGAGTTCACGCATGCGCGTACCGCGTCCGGCTGCCAGCACGATCGCTTTGTCGATCTTGGTCATATCGGTGCGCGGCTCATTACATAGTGAAATGGACAGGCGAGCCCCTCTGAGTCCAGCGTCGCAGCAGCTCCGTTCTCCAATCACTACTCACTTTTCTTCGGCGGCGCGATGATTAGCGCGGGCAAATTAGCTTGCTTGATTAATTCGCTTACCTTCGGCACTTCTTCGGCTTTTCGTTGCGCCCATTTCTTTAGCTGTTCTTCCAACTGACTGCTCAACATTTGGAAAACGTTGAGTTGTCCCTGGGTCGGCTCCGTGTCGCCGGATTCGATTGTGTGGCTGAATGTCTCAAAACGTTCGTTCAGCATATCGGGGAAGGCGAGATTTCCTTCTGAGCCTTTCATGTTTACCTGCATAAGTTTCTGTTCGATCTCCGACATTTTGTGGTCGAGATCGTCTGCCGCCGAGAATGCCGCTTTTAACTTGGGATCGTCACTGAAACGTTTGTGCAAGTTTTGAATCTGCGACCTGAGATCGCGGATTTCGTTGACGGCCTGGTGCAATCGGGAAATGGAATCATTCACCTGCGTCGCCAAAGCGAATTGCTTTTGCACAGCTGCCTCGGCGCCCTTGTTTCGTGGATCAATTGCCAGGTGCAGCGGCGCAGTTTGCGACTTGGCGCCAACGGTCAGTTTTACCTGATAATCACCAGGCGCAGCGAGTGTTCCTCTTGGTCCGACGCCGGAGTAAAACGCACCGGGTATCTGAATAGGATCATCGTAACGCAGATCCCATGCGAAGCGGTTCATACCTTCATTTGCCGGAATTGTTTTAGGCCGCTCGACGCGATCCGGCCATTCAGGCGGCTGTTCGCCCTCCTTTTTCTCTTTACTGGAAAGATGCCTGACGACTTTGCTCGAAGCATCCAGAATATCGAGCGAGACCTCATCTTTCGACGCACTCTTGAAATAGTAATTAATAATCGCACCCGGCGGCGGGTTATCGCCGACTGGCTGGCGCTTGTCGAATTCCTCAGGATAATGCAGGCGCACTGCGGTTTGCGGTTGATAAAGAATCATATCGCCTTGGGCAGATTGCGCGCTGAGTTGGCGCAGCGGCGTCAGGTCGTCCAATACCCAGAACGAACGGCCATGAGTTGCTACGACCAGATCGTCATCTTTTACAACCAGATCGTGAATCGGTGTCACGGGCAGATTCAACTGAAGCGGCTGCCAATTCGCGCCGTTATCAAACGATACAAAAACTCCGAGCTCTGTGCCCGCGTAGAGCAATCCACGTTTCTTGGGATCTTCGCGCACAGCATGGACGTACGCGCCATCGGGGATTCCGGTGATAATCGCGCTCCAACTCCTGCCGAGGTCTGTTGTTTTGAAAATGTATGGCTTGAAGTCGTCGAGTTTATGCCGGTCCACGGCGACATACGCAGTGTTGGCGTCGTGTGGCGAGGGATCGATGAGGCTGACTGTGCTCCACTCGGGCATCTTCGGCGTAACATTCAACCAATGCTGTCCGTCATCGGTTGTTACGTGAACAAGTCCATCATCTGTGCCGGCCCAGAGCGTCGCTTTTTTCACCGGCGACTCTGCGAGCGCGAACACGGTGTCGTAATATTCAACTGAAGTGATGTCGTTAGTCAGCGGACCGCCGCTTGGTTGCTGTTTGGATTTATCGTTGCGCGTCAGATCGCCGCTGATCTGCGTCCAACTGTGTCCGTGATCGGTCGATTTAAAAACGCACTCTGCTCCTGTGTACAGAACGTCAGGGTTATGCGGAGAAAGGGTGAGTGGCGTGACCCACTGAAAACGATGAGCAACATCGGCCGCCCCGTAACCGGAATTGTCCAAAGGCAAGACGCTGACGTCCTGTGTATCTCCCTTGGTCTTGTTGTAGCGATAGATTGAGCTTTCGTTATTTGAATAAACGATGTGCCAATCGCGCGGATCGGCCAGAACAAAGCCGCACTCGCCGCCGCTGACTTCGAACCAATCCGCCGCCCCAATCGCGCCCCAATCTGTGCGGCTCGCAACGCCAACGCTCGTACTGTCCTGTTGCGCGCCATAAACGTGATATGGAAAAGCGTTGTCCACGGAAACGTGGTAGAATTGTGCGGTCGGCTGGTTGTTTTGGGTCGTCCATGCTTTCCCGCCGTCGATGGAGACACTCGCGCCTCCGTCGTTGACGTTCGCGATCCGATTAGGGTCTTGCGGATCAATCCAAAGCCCGTGGTGATCGCCGTGACGCGCTGGCAACAAATTAAAAGTTTTGCCGCCGTCAACCGAACGGAATAGTCCAGTATTTAAAAGATAGACTGTGTCAGCAGACTTCGGATCGGCATAGACTTTACTGAAATACCAGGCGCGCTGGCGAAATCGGCCGTCATCATTGACACGGGTCCAATGTTGTCCGGCATCATCGGAGCGGTAAAGACCGCCTTCTTTGGCCTCGATGATTGCATAAACGCGGTTGGAATCGGCACCGGAAACCGCGATACCGATCTTTCCCAGGATTCCTTCGGGGAGGCCATCACCCTCGAGACGTTTCCACGTCACGCCATTATCTTCGGATCGATAGAGCCCACTCCCTGGACCGCCGCTTGAGAAAAACCATGGCTGCCGTCGCGCCTGCCACAACGAAGCGAAAACAATGTTCGGATTGTGCGGATCGAAAACGACTTCGATTCCGCCGGTGTTTTCGTCTTTGGACAAAACTTTCGTCCAGGTCTTCCCGCCGTCGGCGGTTCGAAATATTCCGCGTTCTGAGTTTGGACCGAACGCATGACCCAGCGCCGCCACTAGGACCACGTTCTCATTTCTTGGATCGACAATCAGTGCACCGATTTGGCGGCTATCTTTTAACCCAACATTTTCCCATGTCTTGCCGCCATCGATAGATTTGAAAACTCCGATACCATAGGTGGTATTGCCGCGTATTGCCGCTTCGCCGGTGCCTGCATAGATCACATTGTGATCTGATGGCGCGACGGCGATGGCGCCGATGGACGAAATAGGTTGTTTATCGAAGAGGGGGTTCCAGTTCGCGCCGCCATCAATCGTTTTCCAGACTCCACCCGCAACAGCGCCAAAATAATAAGTATCCGGCTCGCCCGGCACGCCTTCTATTGCCAGGGCGCGTCCGCCGCGAAACGGTCCAATCTGTCGCCACTGCATTCCTTTAAACAATTTTTCATCAAACGCTCCAGCGGGAGTCGGAGTAGGGGATGCAGCTGATCGAAGAAAAGGTGAGAAGAAAAATGCGGAAATGCCGAAAATGACTTGAACTAGCCAAAGAGAACGGCAACCAAGCGTAAGCATCCGCCTAAGGTGAAAAGCCTGCGACTTCGTTCAACAGGAATCGCATGCGCGAATTGCAGCTACACTGCTACGCCAAGTTTTCGCAACGCTCTGCGGAATCTTTGTTAAGCGTTGAGAGTTGCCATTCTAGCAGCGGAAGTCTCCACCGCCGTTCCACCGGGTTCGCCGCCGCCAAAGCGCCTTGCTGCGTAATATGAGCCGATTACCAAAACGGCCGCAATCAACTGAGCCACCAGCGTTTCAACTGTAGGGAATACCGCAAACCAGAGTCCCATCCAGGGCGGGAGGTACGGTTGCAGCGATTCGATCGGAGTTGTGGGAATCCACTGTGCCAGCTGCATTTCCTGCGCTTGCTCGCCGACCATCACCAGTAATACGATTCCGAGCAGGATGCCGGTAGCGATTAGCATTTTGCGGTAGGGCAAACGCTGCTGAAGGACAAAGGTCAACACTGCTACCATCGCGGTCAGGACAATTCCCAGCAGCGCGCCCTTTAGTACCACGGCGCCGCCCAAGCGCAGATGATAGCTTTGCAAAAAAAGCACGACTTCAAATCCTTCGCGATACAGCGACGTGAATCCAAGCAGGACCAATCCGAACCAAAGGCGCGACTGGGAGATCTCGGCGGCGCGCGCATTTTCGAGCAATGCCTTGCGGCGGCGATTGTGAGCGCGAATCCAGCCGCCCCAATAGATCTTGTGAAAGAACCAGTTCATGATGACGAGCAACACGATGACAGCGAGCAGGCCGGTAGCGGCTTGCAAATCGAGTGCCGACATGTTGTCGCTGAGTGAGCCGACGATGCGCACTGCGATGAACCACGTGATCAAACTGGCGATAAACGCAAGTCCCGCGCCGAGCGCGACTGGTCGGCGATGGGCGCGTTTAGCGCCTGTCATGCTAGCGGTGATCGCTGCCAGAACCAGAATACATTCCAGTCCCTCGCGAAAGACGAGAATTCCAATATCCAGAAACGCAACAGTCGGGCTGGTGTTGGGTCGCGTCGGATCGGGCGCCCCGTGTGCGGTAACTCCCTGCCACACAAGCATCGCCACTACGCAAAGTGCAGCTACAACGATGCCGATGCGCAAAGCAGGCTTCATTTCCGCTCAAAGTTTATCACATGCCGGCGCTGCTGCTGCCGTTTGATTGCTTTTTTTTAGCGGCTGATTGCGGTGCGCAATTGGGTTTGACCGATCATTTGCTGTTGATATTTCGGCGACTTACGGTGACCGCGGCATGCCAGGATACGTTTTGGGTCACCATCTCAAGGGCGAGGGGAAGCGACTCGCGCTGATGTCGGAATTACTCGATCCCATGCACCGCCGATGTCTTGAATCGCTCGACGTCGTGAAATCAGGCGCGAGAACACTGGAAGTTGGCTGCGGCAACGGCTCAATTTCAGCGTGGCTGGCACGGCAAGTCGCTCCAGATGGACGAGCCATAGCCGTCGACCTCGATCTTTCGCTGGTCGACGTACACTCGCCGAATTTGGAGTTGCGCAAGGCTGATATCATGGCCGGACCAGTGGAGCCTGGCAGCTTCGATCTCGTAACGGCTCGTGCAGTGCTTCACCATGTTCCCGACGCCGAAAAGGCGATCGCGAATCTCGTTGCAAGCTTGCGACCTGGAGGCGCCATCCTCCTGATTGAGCCGGATTTCCTTCCGGTCGCAATCGCCGAACCGCCGGAGGTCCGTGCGTTCTGGAGCGGTTGGCTTGCATGGTCGCGTGACCGAGGAATTGATTATCAAATCGGTCGTACTCTTGCGCCGAGATTGGCGGCCCTGGATCTCAAGCGCGTCGGTGGCACTGCAGAAACCGCGATTTATAACGGGACCAGTTTATGGGCAGATTATTGGACACAGACAGTCAAAGAACTTCGCGAGGATTTGATAAGCTCTCCCAATCTTAGCAACGCGCTGGTGGACGCATTTCTCGGTTATTGCGCCGATCCCGCCTGGTGGACGCAAACGATCGCCTTTACTGCAGTTCACGGTTACGCCCCTGATGACTAATGATTTGTTCCGTCTGCCGCCT
Source organism: Candidatus Udaeobacter sp. (assembly GCA_035317225.1). Taxonomy (GTDB): domain Bacteria; phylum Verrucomicrobiota; class Verrucomicrobiia; order Chthoniobacterales; family UBA10450; genus Udaeobacter. The sequence continues at coordinate 6,985 of DATHHK010000051.1, forward strand.
CGTTGACGTATAAGCGTCAAAAAGACCGAAACGCCCAGTCGGGCGCTGTTGTGATTTGCGGTGAAACGAGTAATTTCCGGCGGTGCAACGAGCCCGCGGTTTTACGTTGATCGAGATTGCTCTCTCTATCTTTATCCTGCTGTTGATACTGATGCTGGCAGTGCCCAGCTTTAGCGGCGTGATAGCAAACAGGCGGCTGAAGCAATCGCTGGATGAGTTCAACAATCTTGTGCGTCAGGCGCAGACGCTAAGCGTCACCGAGCGTCGTCCTTACCTGCTCGTTTGGAGTAAGAACAATGTTATGGTGCGGCCGGAAGCGTTCGCAGAAGATGAGGAAGCCAAAGCAAAGGCAGAGTTTCGTCCCAGCAGGGGAAGCACGCTGAGACTGTCGCTTCCAGTGGCGTTGGCGGAAAAATATCCGGCTGAATGGATTTTCTGGCCATCGGGTACTTGCGAACCGGCCATTGTCCGCTTTCAAGGTCCCGCTGGTTCATGGACGGCCAACTATTCGCCGCTAACGGGACGGCCAGAGATTACGAGTTATGCGGTTCGATGATGTTACATTAAAACGTTTGAGCATTACACCGTTAAGGCGGGCGAAGCGAAGTCGGTTCAACGCCTCAACGCTTCAACTCCGAAAGCTTTCGCGAGCGACGCGCTTCAATGGGTTTGCGCTTTACGAGGTTCTCCTTGGCATCACGATTTTCGCGCTCGGCGTCATCGCGCTTGGACACGCGGTCGAGAATTGCCTCAACGCCAGCACGATCAACGCCGAAGAAGGCGTCGTGCGGCAGATTTTGTCGAATCGCATGGCAGAAATTCAAGCCACGAAAGGTGTTCCTGATGATTCCAAGGAATTCAAGATCGGCACCGATTACGGAGGCATGAAGGTTGTCCAAAAAACCACGGCAGTGGAACTGACAGAACCGGATAATACTCTTCTCAACGGCATCTACCTTGTCACCTTAACTGCTCAGTGGCAGCAGGGCGGTGTTCCCCAGTCAAAACAGGTTCAGTTTTATGTTTACCGTCCAGGGTAAGAGAGGATCTCTTCGGATCAACGGGTTCACGTTGCTCGAAATCATGCTTGCGGTGGGAATCCTGGGCCTGATGTCGCTGGCGATTTTTCGTTTTGTGCAAGCGAACACGACGGCGCTGCGCCTGTCATCGGATACAGCCGCCAGGGATTCGCAGTATGACGGACTGCGCGATCTTCTGACATCAGAGTGGCAAAACCTCACTTCCGTCAGATCGAAAATGTACGGGGAACCGTTCAAGCTTAATGAGCGCGAGCGTGATTGGTTACGTTGGAATTCCAGTGCTGGGCCTGGACTCCTGACGCGCTACGCGCCGGGCGACTTCGCAGTCACGCTGCGCTTACAACCGGAAAGCGACAAGAGCGACCGACTTGACCTCGGTTTCTTGCGAAAACCGAAGGACGATCCGGATGTTGGAGAAGGGCACGAGACATGGGTGCCATTAATCAAGAATGTGAGCAGTCTCCAGATCAGTTATTTTAATCCAAACTTGAACACGTGGATCGATCGATGGTCAAACACGTCCCAGATGCCGTGGCTAGTGAAGGTGAGCATCGGGCGCACTGATTCACCAGTGCCTTGGGAAGCAATTATTCCATTGAAGCGGACGCCGTATTGAAAATGAAGGCTCCAAATTCGAAATTGCGTAGTGGCGCGGCGCTAATGCTCGCGCTTTGGGCCTTGTTCTTGCTTAGCGCAATGGTCATTTCATGGGCGATGGACATCAATTCGCGCCTTACGGTTTCCGGCAATGCAAGTCGCGTCTTGGACGCCGAAGCAATGGCGTCATCGGGCGCTGATCTTGCATTGCATCCGCTGGTGAAGCCTGATTCCGCAAACTTGCACAGACAAATCGGCAATCAGGAAGGTTACGACGTCCAAATCATTGGTGAATGTGGTCGATTGAATTTGAACTTGCTCGCGCCAGGAGGAGTAGAGAACACGCCGCTTAAGGAAATCCTGCGTCAATATCTCAGCCTCAAAGGGGTAGAGCTGAATAACGCCGATACGATGGTCGATTCTTTGCTCGACTGGATGTCGCCGCCAGGACTTCACCGTCTGAACGCGTGCCCAGAAAGCGACGATAATAAACCGCCGCATGCGGCACTGACTTCAGTGGACGATTTAAAGAAGGTCTGTGGGTGGACTGAATTTACTTCCAAGCCGGGCTGGGACGAAGATTTTACCATTAGTAACTGTGGGGGAGTGCTCGATCTTGGGTGGGCGTCGCGGGATATGTTGCGCGCTTTGGTGCAATCTTTAGGCATAGGGGGAGACGACAAGGTGGATCAATTTTTGCAATTGCGGCGCGGGCCGGACGGAATTGATGGAACATCCGATGATTTCCAATTCGCTGCTGCCGTAGGCGGGACGGCGCAAAGAGGTGCCAATGCTGGATCGTTACCGCCAGAGATTCAAACTGCGCTTGGCCTTAACCAGCAACAATTACAGCAGAATCCAAGCTTGGCAGCCTTAAACCCCGGATTTAAAAACACATTGGTCTTTCGCGTCACGAGCGTAGGAAAGTCAGGTAACGTTACGCGTACCGTGCAGATGATAGTATCAAAAGGAGGCGCCGCAGGAGGGCGTCCTCAGGTGATGAGTTGGAAGGAGCTTTGATATCGAACCAGGGATGCCATCCATTTTCATAATTCCCACCGCGCATGGATGGAATTTTCTGCGTTTATCCACTGCCTCGTCGCCCCGCGAAGCGGCTGCGGGCAGTGCTGGCAAGAACGGCTCGTGGAACGTGCGCAAGTTGCAGACGCTGGGGGAAGCTGTGCCATTGCTTTCCGCGACCGACGATTTTGTACTCGGTCTGCCTGTCGCTGCCGTGCTCGCCCAGCGATTTCGCCTGCCCAGCGTCGATCCGGCCGAGTTTCCAGAAATGATTCGGATCCAAATCGAGAAAGTGTTGCCGTTCTCGGCCGAAGAGGTGACCACCGACTTCGAAGTGATCGAGCAAGACGAAAAGGGAAGTGTGGTCTCGGCTGTGGCGATCAGAAACGCACAGCTTGCCGAGATTGCTGCTCCGTTGCTCGACCGCGGTTTTATTCCGCGGCAGGTCACCGTTTATGCAGCGCAGCGCGCCAGCACATACGCTCCAAAAGGAAATGCTCTTCTTATTTATCCTGAAGGCGAGATGCTGGTTTACGCCATGACGGAAAACGGCAAACTGAGTCTTGCGCGCGTGTTTGAAAACGGCAATGGGGAACAACTGCAACTTGAGTTGCCGCAGTTGCGAATGAGTGCCGAACTGCAAGGCATCAATGCTTCCTTTCCAAATGTCTTGTTGGACGAAAGCTGCTACCAGATGCGGGACTCTGTGGAGGGAATCCTCGCCAGCCCCACTGAGATAGTTGGGGTCGAGCTGCCACCCGCCTCAGTTAAACTGAATCTGCTGCCAGAAAGCTGGCGCCGCCGTCGCTCACAACTGATCAGGCAGGCAGGGTGGCGAAAGCGGCTCGTGTGGATAGGTGGCGGTTATGTTGCGTTTGTCTTTCTCTTGTTTGCGTATCTGGGCCTGCTCCGATTTCAAAAAGGGCGCCTTGACGCGCGTGTTGCACACGATGCTCCCGAGACGCAGTTCGTCCGCGCGACGGAAGCGAACTGGAAGGCACTGGCTCCAGCGATCGATGCGCGTTATTACCCGGTCGAAATTCTGCTGCATCTTTTCGAAAGTCTGCCATCACCCGAGGTGCGGATTACGACGTACAACCAATCGGCACGGCAAATTGCTGTCGATGGCGAAGCGAACACAACTGCTCTGGCTTATCAGTTCATCGAAAAGATAAAGAAGAATCCGGATTTACGAGTTTTTCAATTTGAGATGGCTGCGCCTCGCATTTTGCCAAACGACCATGCGCAGTTCCGGCTGGAGGGAAAGCCACGATGATGCTGGCCTGGTATCAGCGGATGAATCCGCGCGAGCGTGTGCTGGCATGGGTAGCTGCCGGCACGGTGTTTGCGTTACTTAATTTTTTCATTTTGGACTGGGTTTTCGGCACGCTCGCGACTGCACAAAAGCAAATCGCGACGCGCAGGGCGACGTTAGCTGAACAAACTCTTTACATGAAAGAACGAGACCTCTGGACAAAGCGCGACGAGTGGATCCGCCAACATCAACCAACTCTCAAGAATCCAGCAGAAGCTTCCGCACTGCTCGATCAGTTAAAGGAAGTAGCCGGTAAATATAATGTTTTGATCGAGAATCCAGCGATTGGTTCCGGGGAAACAACGCCGTATCACCAGACGGTTTTTGCTTCCATTGAAACAAAGAGTCCGTGGCCGCCTCTGGTTCATTTTCTTTATGATGTGCAGCGACCGGACGCTTTCATTGTGCTTGAAAGTGTTAATCTCGCGATTGATGGCAGCGATCCAACGATGATGCGCGGCAAATTTAAAATCGCCCGCTGGTTTGCTCCGGCGCAACGAACGAAGTAATAGTACCCCAGTCGATCTATGAAATATTCACTTACGCTAATGTCAGCCACCGCACTCTTTGGAGTGATTTGCGCGCAGGCGGAGAATGTTCTGCCACCGCTGTTCGCCTACGATCGTTACTCGAAGATGGTGGACAATTCGCCATTTGCGATTGCGACGGCAGTGGCGGCGCCCGCTGCCACGCCTGACTTTGCGAAAGATCTTTACGTGGCCAACGCGGCTCGTTCACCCGACGGCGATTTGGTAACCCTCGCTTCGACTTCCGATCACAATTTCAAGAAATACCTTACGACCAAAGCACCTGTAGACGGCTACAGCGTCGCCAATATTGAATGGTCGGAGCGCGTGGGAGCGACGAAGGTGACAATCAGCAAGGACGGCAATTTTGCGACAGTCACATTTAACCAAGCGCTGTTGCAGCAGTCTGCGCCCAACCCGGCGTTAGCTGCAAGAACGCTCGCGCCACCCACGCCTAACATCCCGACTCCTCAGGTGCCCTCACCAAGATTACCCGCCAACTTGCCTCCCGAGATGCAAAAGTTGGTTCCGCCTACGCGAGAGCTCCGATCCCCCCATTCGCGAGGTTTAATTCAACGTAACCCAAGGGGCGCCTCGAAGTCGCCCGGCACGGCACCGGGGGGCGCCAGGAACTAGGGTTGAAACGTAAGCTAGGTTAGCCGCCCCAATCGTCGTCTGCAGTGTCAGCCTGCCGATCCGGCCCGGCTGAGTACAGGTCATAGCCGCTCGGGCTCTTGAGGCCAGGGCAGCGATAAATGTACTCGTTTCCCCAGGGATCTTTTGGCATTTCTTTGAATAACTGATACCACCGGGCGGGTCTTGGATCCTTGTCCGGCTGGGTCACCAGCGCCTGCAGGCCTTGCTCGGTTGTTGGATAAAAGCCGTTCATGCTCTCGTACAGCTGCAGTTGTGTTTTGATTGCCTGGACGTCCGCTTGAACGCGCATGGTTTTTGCGATGGCAGTCGTGTTGCCCAGTTTTGAAATCGCCACTCCCAATATGATCACAATAATGCTCACTACGAGCATGATCTCGAGCAGCGTGAAGCCCTGTTGTTTTCTTTTGATTCTCATTTAGATAAAAGGATTACCCCTCCCGTTCTGCGCGCGGTTACACTACCTTGCTCTTCAAGAATTTCTAGTGCCCGGTGCGCAATAGATAATCAGCCTTGTCCCAGATATACTTTAACTGAATCTGCGTGGCGCGAATTGCCGCGGCTCCGGTCTCGGCGCCGTTGATTACGACCAAATCGTTCGCGCCAACTTTTAAGCTCGCGGCGGGGACAATTTTCTGGGCGCGCAGCCACCCGGTGTAGTTGAAATGCATTTGCGTGGAGAGCCGTTCCACTTCGCCCCTGTACGCCGGATCAGAAAGGTCCGGCAGCATGAGGGAAGCAGGCCCAATGTTCTGGCCGTTTAGATAGACTTCCGGTGGGGCGTCAACGCGCGGATTGGCGATTTCAAAGGTCAACAAAGCTGTCAGCGGTTGTGCTTCGATCGGAAATTGAAATGTGGCGCTTTCTTGAGTTTGTCCGTTAATACGGACTGTCTCTGGCGACAGGGTTGCCGTAACGGTCCCAAAATTCTCAAGGTCATCGGGCGGCGCGTGCAGTGTCGGCACCGATGAGAAGGGTTCAGGAATCACATCGCGATGTTCTGCGTTCACCGGATGCACGACTTCACTGCTGGTCATCCAGTCCAGATACGCTGCTCGGATCGTTTTGCCGTCGCCAGGCACTTCAATATCAATGGAAGACGCGCCGGTCATTGGAATGAGCACCGAATCCGAGCTCGGCAGATTCATTCCCGCGCCAAGCGTTCCAGAGCGCAAAACGTGGGTGCCAGACTCGTCCCAGGCGATTAATTCAGGCTGCTGATCTGCCTTGTCGTCGAAGAACAGCCGGAAAAAAAGAACTCGGTAATCAGGGTTCGGTTGCGTGACGCGAATGCGAAAGACGCTTTTGGTCATGGGCGCGCCTTCTGTCGTCTCAGCCGGCAGAAGGGTCAGCCCTTCAACCCAGGTGGGAGCGTTCTGGGTTTTTGAATTTTGAGGCGTGTTTTGGCGCAGATCGAGCCAGGCGCTCTCTGGGAATGGCTGCTCCGCCGTTGCTGCGTCAGCCGCAGCGGGAAGAGCGTCGGTGAACGCTTCCTGCGCGCCGACGCGGCAAATTGCGGCGAACAATATCGCAAAGACGACGCGAACTAACATTGAGCGTGCGAGATTATTCGACCACAGGCTCGATTGCAAGCTTTCAGTTTCAATGCGGCCTGATTTGCAGGCTGTGTGTCATCTCAAATACGGCCGACAGAATGCTGAAAACAACCAGACCTACCAGAGCGGCGATCACGACGATGATCACCGGCGGAATCAACTGCGAAATCAAGCCGACGGTCTTGTCTAGTTCGCGCTCATAAACATCGGCAATGGCCTGCATGGTTTCAGCGAAATGTCCTGTTTGTTCTCCCACCGACATCATGTCCGTGAACAAATCAGGGAACAGTTTTTGCGCTTGCAGAGCGGCGGAGAGCGTCGCGCCGTCGATGACCGCCTTGCGCACCTCGCCCAGTTTTTGTTCGAGGAACCGGTTCCCTGCAATTTCAGTTACTAGATCGAGCGCACGCAGCAGAGGTATCCCATTTTCGATCAAGGTTCCCAGCGTACGCGAAAACTGCGCGTAGTAACGATGTCGAATAACACGCCCGTATCCAGGAATCATCAGCTGGAAACGATCCCAACCTGTGCGTCCTTCGTCGGTGCGTACCAGTGCGCGGAAACCGACGACTGCGCTAATCGCCGCCAGCACGCCAACCCACCAGTACCCCGTAATCGCGTGATTAATGTGCAGCAGAATCCGCGTGGGCAATGGAAGCGCGCCGCCAGTTTGTGCCATGAATCCGGTTAACTGTGGCACCATGAACGTGATAAAAATCGTAACAAGAACGGCACCAGCCAGCGCGAGAAATGCCGGATAAATTAGTGCCTGCTGTACACGATCTCGCAGCTCTTTGGCTTGCATCAAACTCTTGACTACACGGAGCAGAATCTGGGGCAGCGCTCCGCTCGCCTCGCCGGCACCCACAAGGTTTACATAGAGCGGCGGGAAAATCCGCGGCAGCTCACTTAATGCTTGTGAAAAACTGCGGCCATCGACCAGCGCCTGATGCAGCGTGTGCGTCATTTGCTGGACGCGCGGCTGCTTCAAACGTTTTTCCAATACTGAGAGCCCCTCGTCGAGCGTCATTCCTGCTTGCAGCAAATGGGCGAGCTGCTCGGTAAAAACGAGCAACTGACCGTGCGGAATTTTTAGATTTTGCGTGGGAGCGGTGGGCGCGGCGCCCTCTCGTTGCCCCGTTTTGGCCTCCGGACCGACCAGGTCGATCCGGATCGGAATACATTTTTGCAATTCAATTTGTCGAATGGCGACTGCTCGATCCGGGCAATCGAGCACGCCCTCAACCAAGCTTCCCTGCGCGTCGCGGGCACGGTATGCAAACTGTGGCATCGGCGTGGAAAATTAGTCTGAAACCGGAGATCGCAAACTAGAATCTGCGTCGCAGCTCGACCGGTGAAAAAGCTAAAAAGTTAAACAAATCCCTTCGGCCGACGTAACGTTTCAACCAGTCGCGAGTCACGCGGGCTTGCTCTTAATTACCGTCATCGCGAAAAAATTCACTTGCCATGCCACTTGAGCCTGCTAAGAGCGGCGGACATGAAGTGTGCAGCCGTATTCATCGTCGTCTCCATTGCGTTTGTATCGCAAACATTTGCGGTCTTGCGACCGCTCTTTCCGGCAAAGCCGGCGCCACCGTTTAGCGGCGAAGCGATTTCCATAGGAGATAATTCGACTCGACATCCTGGCTGGAATTCTCTCGCGTTAAAATAAGGAGCCCAACCAGTCCCAAGGCGTCGGCTTTTTACCTTGCAGATTATCGGAAGCGCAACGTACAAAGTTGCGCCACGATAATGAGAGCGCTCCGCGAATGCCGCCTTTACGGCATCATTGATCTCGGTTACATCCCGCGACTGCGGGATTGCAATCGTATCGCCGAACAAATGGTGAGCGGTGGTGTCGACCTCATTCAGCTTCGCGGCAAAGGGAAATCAATCGAAGAGCTGATGAATCTCGCATCCGAGATTCATGAGATAACTGTCCGATCCAACACACCCCTGATTGTGAACGATCATGCCGAGGTCGCGGCGCGAGTCCCTGTGGAAGGTGTGCACGTTGGGCAGGAGGACGATTCAATTCCGGTTGCGCGCCAAAAGGCTGGACGAGATTTGATTGTCGGTAAATCGACACACAGCCTGGACCAGGCACATGCAGCGCAGGGCCAGGGCGCTGATTACATCGGGTTTGGGCCGATCTTCGCCACACCGACCAAACCGGATTACAAACCCGTCGGATTGGGCGACATCAGGCAAGTCTGTCTCGATGTCAGCATCCCGATCTTCTGCATAGGCGGAATCAACGTCGACAATCTTCAGCAGGTGATCGATGCCGGGGCGAAGCGCGTTGTCATGGTTTCGGCCTTGCTCAAGGCGCATAGCATTGTTGATTACGCGCGCTGCGCCACCGATATGCTTGCCTAACAAGATCACTAATTACTGACGACTGCTTTCAACTTTGTAACCCTTCACTCTGATCATGTCCGTTCTCGTTGTCGGCTCCATTGCAATTGATACAGTCAAGACCCCGGTAGAGGAACATTCCGAATTGTTAGGCGGATCGGCTTCCTACGCTGCGCTGGGCGCAAGTTTCTTTTCACCGGTTCGACTGGTCGGAATTGTAGGCAACGACTTCCCAGAATCTGAATTTCAGTTTTGGAAATCGCGCAAGATCGACAGCGAAGGCGTCCAGCGGGCGAATGGAAAAACATTCCGCTGGTCGGGTGAGTATTCGTGGGATTTAAATACCCGCGAGACGCGTTCAATTGCGCTGAACGTATTCGAAGATTTCAAACCGGTGTTGCCGGAGTCGTATCGTGAAACCGATTTTGTTTTGCTGGCAAACATCGCTCCCTCGTTGCAAACGCATGTGCTCGACCAGATGCACCGGCCGCGTTTCGTTGTGGCTGATACGATGGATCTCTGGATCCAGACAACAAGGCCAGACCTCGATGCCCTGCTTCGACGTGTGAATCTCCTTATCTTGAACGACAGCGAAGCGCGCGAAATCACCAAGGAAACAAGCCTTATCAAGGCGGGGCGCAACATTCGAAAAATGGGTCCAGATTACGTTGCGATTAAAAAAGGCGAGCACGGCGCGCTGCTTTTTGGCGAAGGCGACCAATTTTTCAGCTGCGGCGCCTATCCACTTGAAGACATTCACGATCCGACTGGGGCAGGGGACACGTTTGCCGGCGGCATGGCCGGCTATCTCGCGGGTACGGTGAAAAAAGTGCACTTTAATGATCTGCGCCGAGCGATGATCTACGGCAGCGTGCTGGCGAGTTTTTGCGTGGAAGCGTTCAGTCTGGAGCGTATGCGCACTCTTTCGATCGAGGAAATTGCGAAGCGCTACGAGACATTCAAGCTCATGAGCCAATTTGAGATGCCGGCGGCATGACAATGCCCGAACCCGAGTATCGCAGATTGCTGCACCGCACGATAATCATAACGGTATTGTGCATCGTCGCTGTTTTGATCTCTTACTTATGGGTTGATCGACCCGTGGCGTTCTTTGTCTATCGCCACCACATCAACACGATTCAGGCATTTCGATGGCTCACCTATCCGCCGCCAGAAGTCCAGAATTGGTCGGCTCTGGTTTTGACGATCTTAATGGTTCGACGGGCGGGGGGACCATTTATGCACTGGCAGAAGGTGTTGCTCGTCGCATGTCTCAGCATAATCGTCGCTGATGATTGTCGCATCTCCTTGGGGGATGTTTGCGGTCGCTACTGGCCGGAGACTTGGACCCATGACAATCCATCGCTCATCGGCACAGGTGCGTATGGTTTCCATCCGTTTCAGCGCGGCGACGACGTCGGCAGTTTTCCGTCCGGCCACGCTTGCAGAATCCTGGGGTTCGCCACGGTCTGGGTAATTGCGATGCCCCACAGTCGAGCGGTACAAGTCACAGCCATCGTTCTCTGCGCTCCAATGCTCGTGAGTCTTGTCGCGATGAACTATCATTTTGTTAGCGACGTCATTGCTGGTGGCGTCTTGGGCGGGATTATTGCCACTTACGCCGCGCATTTGGCGAGGCTGCAAATATCGTAATTGTCATGTTACCCAAGTTTTCCAGTAACGCGTTCGGGATCGCGGAAGGTACGCACCTGGGCCGCAAGATCGCGCTGGTTACCGTCATCATTCTTTTCACCGCTACGGTCGACCTCGAAGCACGCGACGGAATCAGGGAATGGGTCGTTCTTGAGAATTGTCGACTCATTATGAACCCGGCGAATGACGGCGATAGCTTTCACGCGAGCGCTGGTGACAAGGAATACCTCTTTCGCCTTTATCTGGTCGACGCGCCGGAAACCGATGCGTTAACTCCCGCGCGTTTGATCGAGCAAGCGAAATATTTTGGGATCACTGTGCCGCAGGCAATCGAGGTAGGCGAAACGGCAAAGGCTTTCACGCGCGAGAAACTTTCTCAACCGTTCACAGTGTTTACGCATATGACCGACGCGATGGGCCGCAGCAAGATGGAACGCTTTTACGCGTTTGTGCAGACCAAAGACGGTGACCTTGGCGAGCAGTTGATTCGTAATGGGCTTGGGCGGAACTACGGATTTAAAGCTGTGCCGCCAGGATTAAGAAATTCGCGACTAGAAGTAGAAAAACTTCAACAATTCGAAGACGCAGCCAGACAGGAAAAAATAGGAGGTTGGGGCGTGAATGCCGGTCGACTAAATGCAAATGCTCAAAGACCGGTGTCTTTTAGTGTCTTCGTAGCCGAAAAGAACGCTCCAGCCCGTGCGTTTCCTCATACATTTCACCGAATTTCTGCGCCGCCTCTATTGAGCCCTTCGGCCGTAACGGTCGTCTCAGCTGAGGCTAAAAAGTCGCATGCAAAGGAAACCATTGAACTCGGCAGGATCGACATCAACACCGGGACGGCAAAGGAATTGAGGATGATTCCCGGTATCGGACCGGTCATGGCTGCTCGAATTGTTGCCGCACGCCCATTTCGCAGCGCTGATGACTTAAAAAAGGTTAACGGAATCGGCGACAAGAAATACGCCAAAATCCGACCGTATTTTCAGTGAGGGATTTCGATCACGAGTA
>DATHHK010000052.1:0-19450 GCA_035317225.1 Candidatus Udaeobacter sp.
GGATACCAGCGCGGCATTTCCCGCGTGGTGAACTCAACCATGTCAGTAAGAAAACGCAGTGAGGCTTCGATTGGGAAAATCGTTTCGTTCTGTGCCTGGACTTCTTTGAAGATGTCCGCCTGAATTGTGCCGCGCAGCTTCGGAACAACTTTTGGACCGAACCTCCGCTTTGCCGCCGCGATGTACATCGCCATGATGATCGGCGCCGGACCACTGATGGTCATCGACGCGGAAAAATTCGGCGAGCCGAGATCAAAACCATCGTAAAGCCGGACCATGTCCTCGACCGTGTCGATCGCCACGCCGCCCTCGCCGATTTTTCCGAAGACGCCATCCGCGTCGCTGTCGATGCCATAAAGTGTAGGTCCATCGAAAGCGGTGCTGAGCCGGTGAGTGCGCTGATGCTGGGTGAGATAGTGAAAACGCTCGTTGGTATCCTCTGCGAGCATCAAGCCGGAGAACAAACGCGTCGGCTCTTCGGCTTGGGGCAATGGCGGCCGCGCCGGCCGTTGCGGAGGTTCGCCGTTTTTTTCGAAGCTTTCGACCTCGCGAATCGGTTCCAAATACATCTCGCGGTAGGCGCCATTGAGAAATGGAAATTCGCCCGGTAATCCTTCACCGAAAAGATAGCGAGCGATCTCGCCCGGTTCATCGATCTCGGGTAGCGCCAGGCGCGGCAACGGCAGTCCGGTTGGCGTCCGCGAGACGGGAATTTTCGCTTTGGTATCGTTCCAGCGCCCCAGCAGTTCGCGCCCGAATTTTTCATCGGTGCGCGCACGCTTCACCTGATCGAGAACGAACTTGTTGTGCTTCTCGATCGACTCAACAACTTGTCCAAGTTTGCTCATTTGTTCCTTTCCTCGGTTGTAGAGGCGCTTGTGCCAAGCGCCTATCCTGGGTCCAGGCGTTTGACACAAACGCCGCTACAACTCGCTTCGCGAGATTAACCCAAATAATTCGTCGACGCCAGGATCGCGATGCCGTTTTGCCACTGTATCAATCAGCCGCTGATTACGCCGGTTTTGTTCCAGACGTTGTTCGATTTCAGTGTGCGCAGTACGGGCGCGCTGAAGATCGCTTTTGTTTACCACTACGATATCGGCAAGATCGAGCATCACGATTTTTTGCAGTTGCAACCGGCTGCCGTAATCAGGGTTCATTACCAGTACAGTCTGGTCGACAATGCCATTTTTTTGAAATGGCATCGCCTCCTGGCCAGTGCCCACCGTTTCAATGATCACGTAATCGAACGGAGACCGGGCGAGTAGCGCCAGACAATCCTGCGTGGCGGGCGAAAGGCCGCCGGCCTGTCCGCGCGTCGCCATGCTGCGCATGAACACGCGATCATTTTGCGAATTGATCATCGTGGCTCGATCGCCAAGTAATGCTCCTTCGCCAATCACGCTCGGATCATGCGACAAAATCGCGATCCTTCCCTTCGGATTCTGATTCAAAAAACGTAGTACCAGTTCGTCAATGAGCGTCGTTTTGCCAGCGCCACCTGGGCCGGTAAAACCAATGACGCGCGCTTTGCTCGAATCTCGAATATTTTTGTTGAGCGTTACGCGTCGGACGTTGGAGGTTGAGCGTTTGCCTCCACCGTAGCCGTCCTCGATCGCGGTCAACTTGTGGGCGAGGTCCTGGTCGGCCGATTCCGAGCGCGACCTTTTTCCACGCGGCTTCCCGTAGTGCTTGCGGACATAATCGGTCATTTCTGCGAGTGAGGTGCCGGCAAAGAAAATATTGTCCACGCCTTTGCGCTTCATTGCCGCAGCGTCTTCATGCGTGATCGTTCCGCCACCACCACCAAAGACTTTGATGTCGTTCGCTCCGTGTTTTCGCAAAAGGGCAATGACTTCCGCGAAGAACTCGATGTGACCGCCGTTGTAACTCGAAATGCCAATGGCGCGCACGTCCTCTTGAATGGCGGCGCGCACGATATCGCCAACTGAACGATGATAGCCAAGGTACACGACCTCAATGCCGTGCCGGATGAATTCCAGGTTGATCGTGTTGATCGCGCTGTCATGTCCGTCGCAAATCGGGACTGCTGTCAAAATTCGAATGGGTGAAGGCATTGGAAAAATCTAGCGTTGAACCGTTAAATCGTTAAATCGTTAAATCGTCAAATGCCTGATCCACTCGATTTCAACGGAAAGGTCGTGCTCGTTACGGGGAGCTCGCGCGGGATTGGCGCGGAGATGATCAAGGCATTTGGCCAACGCGGCGCGCAATGCGTGGTGAATTATGTGGCCGACGCGCAGGGACAAAATAAGACCGATGCCACCAATGTGGCCAGTGACCTCAAAGAGCCGCTGGTGATTGGGTGCGACGTGACGCAACCAACGCAGGTCGAGGCCATGATGAAGGAAATACAGGATCGGCATGGTGGGCTGGACATTCTCGTCAACAATTCCGGCATAATTGGTGATCGCACGATAAAAAAAATGTCGATGGAGACTTTTGAGAACGTGGTGCGCGTAAATCTCACCGGGACATTCACCGTCACGCAAAAGGCCGCAGCGATTCTGAGAAACGGCGGGCGGATCGTTAACATGTCGTCCGTCAGTGGGCAGCTCGGATTATTTGGCCAGGCAAATTATTCGTCGAGCAAAGCGGCGATCATTGCGCTCACGAAAGTTTCTGCACGTGAATTTGCACGTCAGAACATTACAGTGAACGCCATCGCGCCTGGTTTCATCGACGTCGGCATGAGCAAAGGGATGCCCGACGAAGTGACGCAAAATTTCACAAAGCAAATTCCACTCGGCCGTCTTGGTGATGTTAGTGAGATCGTAAATGCGGCCCTGTTTCTCGCGTCCCCGATGGCTTCGTACATCACCGGACATGTCTTAAACGTGAACGGCGGCTTCTATATGGGCTGATCCGGGTTCGCCAATCCGGCCTTTGGAGCCGCCACACCCGAGTAGGCGGCTACACGTAGACAGGCACTAGTCCAGCTTTTGCACGAGCAGCCAGACCAGGGCCGAAAGCATCGCCGCGAATGTCGACAACACAAAGGTCGCGCGCTTCGTTTGACGTATTTTAAAGGCAGGTTTGGGGATGTCGTCATGAATATGACTAGCCTCGAACAGCTTCATCAGCGCAAACGCGACGATGAACCCGACCGCGGCCCATTTGAGGCATCCCAGAATGGTGTCAAGCATTTCGGCCGACTGTAGCGCAGGCCACCGCCGTGCTCAAGCGAACGGGGGCGTCGGCTGGCTTTAAATTTTTGGCGCGGCCCAAGCCCGCTATTGCTGACGTTATCGGATGCGAAGTCGCAGTGATTTGGCCGTTTTTCTGTGCAGAAAACGGGTTTGTTCGTTGGAAATGCGTTGACTGTAATCCGGCGGTTTGTTTACGCTCTCCTCCATGACTAAAAGATTCGTTACTCTTCTCTTAGCAATCTGTTTTGCCAGCGCTTGTGTTCTGCAAGCTCAGTCGCCCAGCCCGGGCGAGTCGCCCGCAGGCGCGCCGGCAAAACGTCGCACGCACAAGAAAGCTGAAACGACGGCATCAACCAGCGAAACCACTGCGTCGCCTGCGCCCGGAGAGTCCCCTGCCGGTGCACCAAAGGCGAAGCGCGGTCGCAAAAAAGCGGAGGCCAGCCCAGCAGCTAGCCCGGCAGCATCGCCTGCTACGTCGCCCGCAGCCGCGCCCAAAGCAAAAAGCAGTCGCAAAAAAGCAGAGACAGGAACGAGTGCTTCACCGTCGCCTGCTAAATTCTCGCTTGGCGACATGTTCAAGCCGAAAAGCTCCGCGGCAGCTAGTCCAGCTGCTGTGAGCAGTGCCCCTGCCAAGAACAGAAGCGCCCAAGCAGCAGCTAATCCTCCGGCACCCGGCGGAGGTCACGGTCTGGTGTGGGTTAATACAGACTCGCATGTGTTCCACAAGGAAGGGTCGCGTTTTTACGGCACGACCAAGAAGGGCAAATACATGACCGAAGCCGAGGCGGCCAAAGAAGGAAACAGGGCCGCAGGCAAGGGCGAATAAACTAGAGAGGGGGTCCGCTGAACTCAGAGTTGGGCCGGTCGTCGTGGCTACGCGAGCCACTCTCGCGCAGCTTTCGACTGTCATCGCTCTGTCAGGCTTTGCAGCGCGTCAGCTAATGTTTCGAATGTCGCGATTTGGATTTCGGGACCGTAATGAAATTGTGACAGAATATTGAGACCGATATCTTTGTGTGGATCGGGCATGACTCGCGCAACGGAGGAGACCCCTTTTTCAGCAAGCGTGTCCATAATCTTGGCAACGTGAGGCGCGGCTGCCGGATCCATTGATTCCAACCACCGGAAATCTGCAAGAACGCGGAAGCCAGGGGCAACATCGCGCAAAAGCTCGTGAACCCGTTGCGCTACCAACTTCGCCTCTTCACCCGTAACTCGTTGCACAGCGCCGATCACCAGAAGGCGTTTCGATCGATCGATCTCAACCGAATACATTCTCTGTGATCACACGGTGCGGTCGATGCCGCAAGTGTCTCTGATTCGGTAGATTCCTGCTTTGTCCCTCTATTCAGGATGTGACGACAGTAATAGTACCGGTAGCAACCGGCTGCACAGGACGTGTTAGGTTGTCGCTAATACGTTTTGCTTCTTTATTCTTCTCGTGACGACGACAGATATCACCGTTTGGATCATCTCTGCGCTTCTGGCGATCGGTATTGGCTGTAGCAAGTATGCAAAATGGAGAACGCGCAACAAGCTAGTGCGCGACCTGGTAGCCATGGATCCGGAACGCCGTGAAAAAATCCTTAGCCGTATGAGTCCTGAACTTGCCATGGAAGCCCGGCAGGAATTAATGCGTCGATTTCACATAAGCTGACTCGCCGTCCACCATGTTTGAATTCGCATTTCTAACTTCTCCTGAATTCTCCGATGTCGTCCGCGCGTTTTGAAATGGTCATTCCGGTGCTGCCAGTTGATATCGACGAGCAAAATCACGTAAACAACACTGTCTACTTGCGATGGGTCCAGGACATTGCCACTGCCCATTGGCGGGCTGTTGCCAGTCCGAAGGCGCAGAAGGCCATTGGTTGGGTGGTCTTGCGACATGAGATCGACTACAAAGGGCCTGCCGCGCTCGGCGACGAAATAGTGTTGTATACCTGGGTCGGTAAAGCCACTCGGCTGACGTTTGAACGATTCACCGAGATCCGCCGCAATCGCGACGGCCGGCTCTTGTCCCAGGCTCGGACTCTTTGGTGCCCGATAGACGCGCAAACCGGCCGGCCGGTGCGCGTATCGGCGGACGTGCGCGCGCAGTTCTCAATCTGAATTGGATTTCGATTAGTTGATCATTCAGCGTTGAGCGTTGAGCGTTGGGCGTTGGAAGTTCCATCTCCTGATTCACGGCCGGTCATCGCTTGTTATTGCGCGACATTTCTGAAGCCGGAAATGTTGCATATCTATCGACAAATCACCGCCCTGGAGCGATGCCGTCCCGTGGTGATTGCGCAGAAGCGCGAACAAGCCGGGCGTTATCCGTTTGAGCCAATTTACATCGTTCCCAAGCCGGCGACGCATTTCTTGCGCCGCTTTTGGTTCAGGCAAATGCGTGACGTGCCATGGCAGATTTCGAACAGGGAGCTGCGCGCGTTACAAACCATTTTAAGCAAGACCGCCGCTCGTCTGTTGCACATTTACTTTGGCCAGATCGCCGTTCATCTGCTGCCGTTGATTCGTTCGTGGAAGAAACCGTCGATTGTTTCTTTTCACGGCGCCGATGTGACGGTCGATATGAACAAGCCGGCTTATCGCGAAGCCACGCGGCGAATGCTCGACGCAGTCAAGCTGGTCCTTGTTCGTTCCGAATCGCTGCGGCGCGCGGTCATTGATCTGGGCTGTGACGAAAGAAAAATCGAGATCCAACGAACCGGGATCCCGCTGGACGAATTTTCTTTTCGTGAACGAAACTTCGTGACCGCGGCGATCGAGTGGCGATTTGTCCAGGCTGGTCGCTTGATCGAAAAGAAAGGTCTGCCAGTCACGCTTCGTGCTTTTGCACTTTTTCTGCGCCAACATCCAAATGCGAACCTAACGATTTCTGGAGAAGGACCGTTGCTCGGTCAACTTCAGAAGTTGTCGGGTGAACTCAAAATCGACAATCGCGTTTCATTCACAGGTTTCGTTTCGCAGGAGCAACTCCGCGAAATCTATGATGAATCGCATATTTTTTTACATCCGAGCCAGACCGGCCATGACGGGAATCAGGAAGGCATTCCAAATTCGATGTTGGAAGCAATGGCCAGCGGCCTTCCGGTGTTTGCTACCCAGCACGGAGGCATTCCCGAGGCAATCGAGAACGGCGTTTCCGGCGTGCTCGTGCCTGAGCGCGATCATGAAAAATTGGCGGCCGCGCTTCTCGATGCAGTGAAACATCCAGGGTACCTTTCGAGGACCGCGCTCAACGGCGCCGGGTTCGTTCGAAAAAATTTCGATCTACGCGCGCAAGCGCAACGGCTCGAAGATACTTATCTTAAGATAATTAGTCGGGGGGAATGACCTCGATCGCCCAAGCGTTCTTGGCGATTTCTCAGACAATGATGCGGCTGGACTTATCCGGTCTTGCGAAATAGAGGTGCTATATGAATTCGTTCCAAACTTCATTCATTGCGCTGATATTTTTGTTAGCGGCCGGCTTCAGCGCGTATTCCCAAACTCCGGCAGAAAAACCGTCGGCACCCCTGAAAGCTGTCGCGGTGCTTCATCCCACCGCTGGCAGTAAAGTCAGCGGTACGGTTACTTTCACCGAAGAGGCCGATGGGGTGCAGATCCGCGCGGAGATCACCGGCCTGACTCCTGGCAATCACGGATTTCATGTCCATGAGTTCGGTGATTGCAGCGCAGCCGATGCGAGTTCGGCTGGCGCTCATTTTAATCCGACCCACAAACCGCATGCAGGGCCCGACACACCCGAACGGCATGTAGGCGATATGGGAAATGTGCAAGCGGACGCTTCTGGAAAGGCGACGCTGAAATATGTGGACCATCAAATCTCGCTCACGAACGACGAACGGTCTGTGATCGGACGTTCCGTTGTGGTTCACGAGAAGGCGGACGATCTCAAATCCCAGCCTTCTGGCGACTCCGGCGCGCGCATCGCATGTGGCGTCATCGGGCGGGCAAAAAGCCAGTGACGGCAATTGTGCCCTTGCGCCTATGAGTTCCTACACTTGATCAATTATGGTCCCCGACCTCTTCCTTGAATCTCTTTGCTGGACAGCGAGCTTATCATTTGATGAAATTGCAAAAACCACTCCCGTCCACGCCTATGCCACGAATACCCAAAACTGAATTGTCGCCGGATAACGGCTGCGTCATCGACATGAAATGGAAGATTGGTCCGCTGAGTTATCACGCTTCTGCGGCTGGGAAAGAGCCCGTACCGCTCGCGACGCAATCAACTCGTCTGCCGGAAATCGTGCTTTATGATCACGTCGGGTTCAAAGGCGCATACGCCCGCACCAACTTGAGTTTCAATTACGTCGGCGATTTTTGGAACGACCGCATCAGTTGTCTCATCGTGGTGAGCGGCGTGTGGCGATTTTATCGCGACGACTACTACAAGGGGCCTTACTGGGATCTCGGTCCAGGTTACTACGAAAGCTTTTTCGCCGAAAAAGGCCCAGACGACGTCGTCAGCTCCTTTCAGTGCATCGCGCTGACGTAGCGCGGCGACCGGTTAGGCCGAATTATCCGCCCAATTCTCGTTAGCTTCTATGCCGCGTTAGAAGCGTGCTAACTAGACGCTGAACCGCGCTGAAGAACTTCTGCGGCGCAACCCCAGGAAAGCGTGAAGCCGGCCCCACCGTGGCCGTAGTTGTGAACGACGGTTCGGCCGTCGTGTAAGCGAGCGCGCTCGATGCGAACCCCTGATTTGCGGAACGGGCGCAGCCCGACGCGCTCCGTTAGAACATTCGGTTTCTCGATTTTTAATGTGCGGCTACACTCAGCGACGATTCGCGCGGTTGTTACGGAATCAACGGCAAGATCGTCGCTGAGATCGTTTGTCCCTCCGAAAACGCAATCGTTCCGACGCGGGATTGCGTACATAAATGGGGCGTCATCACAAACGACGGCGTATGAAAGATCTTTGATCCTCGGCACAATCGCGATCTGCCCGCGGTGTGGCTCAAGATCGCGATCATGGACGAGTTCGCGAGCGCCAATTCCGGCACAATTAATCACAAGATCGGATTGTGGATCTACCTCTTCAAGATTTTCGAGGCGCACGTTTTTGGTGATTTGACCATCGGCTTTCAAAAATCGGTTTGCCAGATAGTCGAGGTAAATGGGCGTGTCCATCAGCGGAACATCCAGCGAGAATCCGCTCTGAAAATCTTGTAGCCGCCTCGCTGTGTCGAGGCGCTTCCCATGCGATCCACCTGCACCGCGACACAGCGCCGTGGCGCCAGCAGAAAGTCTGCGCACCCCGAGCGGAACCGCCCAATCAGGAATCTGAATTTCTTCCATGCGCGACAACTGGTGCAGCTCGATCATGGAAACGCCGTTTTCGACATTACGAGCGAGTTCGATAAGCGTCTGGTAGGTCTCGAGCGCCCAGAAGATGGCTTTGTCCGCCGGCTCCACATCATAAGGGAACCAGAGCGCCCCAGCGACTGCTGAGGTTGTTTGCTGCCCGATGTCTCTGGCGAAGATCGTTGTGTGGTGCCCACGCTCGGCGAAAACGACACCGCAGGTGAGACCGGAAACGCCGGCACCCACGATTGCCACTCGATGCTTCATTCGAATCATCTACGTGCAATGGACCGCACCGTCATATAAAATGGCGGGCGATGGGCTCTTTAAACCGAGATGGACTGACCGAGAAGGTGCTCGCGGGCGAACGAATTTCGACAGACGAGGCGCTCGAATTATATCGGCTGCCGCTGGAAGAGGTGGGAGCGCTGGCCAACGCGAGGCGCGATCTGGCCAAGAGCAAAAGCTATGATGGACGCGGCTGTGAGATCGTAACCTACATCATCGATCGTAACATCAACTACACGAACGTTTGCAACGTTTATTGCAAGTTCTGCGCGTTTTATCGGACGGAGAAGGATGAGGACCATTATGTCCTTTCGTTCGAGCAGATCGATCAGAAACTCGACGAACTTTCCTCCGTTGGCGGGGTTCAAATTCTAATGCAAGGCGGGCATCATCCGAAATTGCAGTTCGAATGGTATATCGATCTGCTGCGTCACATCCGGGAAAAATATCCGCACATTAATATTCACGGATTCAGTCCGCCGGAATTTCAGCATTTCGCAGAGATCTTCCGAATGCCGTTGCACGAAGTGATTTCGGAATTTAAGAAGGCTGGACTTGGATCGATTCCTGGCGGCGGCGGCGAAATTCTCGTCGATCGGGTGCGGAGGAAAATTTCTCCATTGAAAATTAACAGCGATCAATGGTTGGAGGTCATGCAAGCAGCGCACGAGCTCGGATTGAAATCGAGCGCGACGATGATGTTTGGACACGTCGAAACCATCGAAGACCGGGTCGAACATTTACGTCGCATTCGCGATCAGCAGGATCGCAGCGGTGGATTTACGGCGTTCATTTGCTGGACGTTTCAGCCGCAGCATACGGTCTTGAAGACCCAATACCCGACCGGGGTGGCTGAATATTTGCGAACGCAGTCACTCGCCCGCATTTTTTTGGATAACATTGACAATATACAAAGCTCCTGGGTAACGCAGGGTCCGGAGATCGGCCAGATCGCGCTTAGGTTTGGTGCGAACGATTTCGGATCGGTGATGATGGAGGAGAATGTTGTCAGCAGCGCCGGAACAACGTTTCGGTTAGATGCCAAGCAAATTGAATCCCTCATTCGCGACGCCGGCTACGAACCGCGCCGTCGAAATAATTGGTATGAACTTTTGAATTGAAAGAGCCTACCCCCGTGGGGCAAACTGAACGCCACTGTGACAAATCTCGCCTTGACGAGTGACGCGTTCTTTCCGATATAGCCGCCTGTCCTGCGTGGGCTCGCTTACGCGGGGCCGCGCTTCTTAACCTATGAGATATTTTTCTGGATGGATGCGCCCCCCGCCTTTTGCAATTTGGGCCGTTTCGATTTGCGCATTACTTGGCGCCTCAGTCGTGCGGGCGCAGGCACCGCAGGCGGCGCCGCAGGGACCTCCAGTCGTCCGCTCGATTGACGTGGAATACACAGGCCCCGGCACTGTCAGCAAGGAACGAATTCTCGCACAAATGCGGACCAGAGTGGGCCAGCCGTATTCCAACGAGGTGGTCGAGCAGGATATCGCGGCTCTCTACAAGACCGGCTCGATTCAAAATGTTCGCATTTTTGCTCAGCCGCAAGGCGATGGACTAAGGGTGATCGTTGCTGTGCAAACGCGTTCGATCCTGCGCGAGATCGTAATCGACGGTGCCGAACGCGTGAAAGCACAAAGACTGCGCAAAGAAATCAAATTAAGACTGAACCAACCGGTTAACGAACAACAACTGGAAGAAGCCCGTCAGAAAATCATCGAAGTCTATCAAGGGCGCGGCTTTACTGACGTCAGCGTTCAATTTCGAGTGGACCCAATTGACGAGAAACGCGGGACAGCTCGAGTCGTTTACACTGTCACTGAAGGGGTCAAAGGTGCAGTGAGCCGGATTAATTTCGAAGGAAACACGCATTTTAAAGAAAGCGTGCTGCGCAAGCAGATGAAGACGCGCGGGAAGACCCTCATTTCCTTCCTGGATAAATCCGGCCGCTTCGATGATGTGCAGTTGCAACAGGATCTCGACAAGATCCGCGAATTTTACCAGGACCACGGCTACATAGACGTCGAGGTAAAAGACGTGCGCAGGGAGCGCAGGGAGAAGGGTCCCATGATTCTCACCATTGTGATCGTTGAAGGCCAGCAGTATCACGTGCGCAAGCTGCTCGTTACAGGTTACGAGAATACGACGGAGCAAAAGATCCGTGCGTTGCTAAAAATGAAGGAAGGCAGTGTCTATTCGCCCAAGCAATTGCGCGATGATGCCAAGGCGGTGGCCGATGCTTACGGCAGTGGCGGCTACGTCGATCTCGTCGTGCAGCCCGAGGGCACGCCGGCCGGTCCTGCTTTGATCGATGTACACTATAATATAGAGGAAGGCGTTCGCTCCTTCGTAAATCGGGTCAACATCGAGGGGAACACTCGCACCAAGGACAAGGTCATCCGGCGCGAAGTACTCGTTGCGCCTGGCGACGTCTTTAACACCGTGCGCGTCGACATCACCAAGAAACGTCTCGACAACCTGGGGTATTTTGCAAAAGTCGAGACTTATCCGGAAGACACTGACATTCCCGGGCGCAAGGATCTCACAATCCTGGTGCAGGAAAAACGGACCGGTTCCCTGACCTTCGGCGGTGGGTACAGCACAGTCGATCAGTTGATTGGATTCGCGGAACTGAACCAGGGCAATTTCGATCTGTTCAACTGGCCTTCATTTACCGGTGGAGGCCAAAAATTCAGGCTACGCATCCAGTACGGCACGCAACGCAAGGATTTTATTCTTTCACTGACTGAACCGTACTTCCTCGATCGGCGATTGTCCTTGAATGGCCAGGTCTTCTATACGGAGGCAAACTATTTGAGCTCCGAGTATAACCAGCGCAACTACGGGTTTGCCACGGAACTGCGCAAGCCGATCAATACCTATACATACGCGACGTTGGGGTACGGACTGCAGGACGTCGATATCTTTGATGTCGCCCTTAGCGCATCTGACTTCATTAGATCGCAGGAGGGTTCGACTACCGAGAGCAAGATTTTCAGCAGCGTCGTGTACGACTCGCGCGATAATCCACTACTCTCGCGCCGGGGACAACGCTTCACTTTTTCGCCTTATATCGCGGGCGGTTTTCTTGGAGGCAACACTCAGGTCTACGGATTGGACTTCGAAGGATCGCAATATTTTCACCTTCCCTGGGACACCATCCTGGTGATTAACGGTGAAGTCGCCACCGTGAGCCAGTGGGGAAACGGGAATGATGTACCAATCTTCGAGCGGCTCTATCTGGGGGGCTCTAATAACCTGCGCGGATTTCCGTTTCGCGAAGTTGGTCCGCAGGATGAGAATGGCGAACCAGTCGGTGGAAAAACAATGTGGCGCACGACGATTGAATGGACTTTCCCGATCATTGAAAAAGCGCGTGGAGCAATTTTTTACGATACCGGCTTTGTTAACAGCGAAGAGTGGTCTTTCGGTTTCAACCATATGGCCTCGGATGTTGGTATCGGGCTTCGCCTTGACCTGCCGATCGGCCCGTTGCGCCTCGATTATGGGTGGCCACTACAGCGGGATGGATATAACGGTGGCGGTCGTTTCAACTTCAACGTGGGCTATCAATTTTGAACGAATATATGTGGTTGCAGTCTAACGCGATTCCTAGCAGTGTATCCTCCATTTTATGAAAAAGTCTCTGTCCACAATGCTTGCATTAGCGCTGGTCTTTCCGATTGCGGCTCTTGCACAAGGCACAATGAAAATCGGAACGGTTGATATGCAGCGCGCTTTCAAGGAATACAACAAGACCAAGGAAGCCGAAGTAAAAATCAATGATGCCAAAAATTCCGCCAAGAAAGAATACGATGATCGAGCGGAGTCTTACAAAAAGGCGCTGGATGAAATCAACAATCTGAACAAGCAGCTGGAGTCGCCGGCGCTGAGCGCGGATAAGAAGACCCAAACGGCAAAGGAACGAGATGACAAAATTGCCAACATCAAAAACATGGAACGAGAGATCAGCGATTTCCGTCAAACTCGCGAACGGCAATTACAGGAACAGTTGATGCGCGTGCGAGAAGGAATCGTAAAGGAAATCACCGATGTCGTGATGGAGAAGGTCAAAGCGAATCATTTCGACCTGGTGCTCGATAGGTCGGGCATGAGCATCAATGGTGTCCCATTCCTGCTGTATGCGCCGGATAATGTCGATTTTACCAATGACATCATCGCCGTGCTCAACAAGCCAGGACGCGCTCCGAGCTCAACTGCGAAAGCGAATCCAGCCGCCACTCCGGCAAAAGCCGCGAAGCCTTAACATTCAGATTCGACAATTCGGAAATACACGCGAGCTAAACTCGCGTGTATTTTTTTCGTACGAATGAAAAGCAGCGACCCATGTGAGAGAGAAAGGATTGCTCGGCGGTTGCGGCCTGCGCAAAGATGGCTTGTTATCGGACTCCGAATCCTGCCTGCGATCTTTGCTTTTCTCGCGTTCGGCTCCAGCTCGGTCGCCGAGAATTGGGAGGCGACACTGAGCAAGGAGCCGATCGGAAATTTTCCGGAGCTGCGCCCCTTGCGCGCGTCCTATCGCTTCGGGTGGTCTGGTCTCACGGCTGCTACCGGGGATGTTCATTTCACAAGGCCATCTGAAACCAAGTTTCAACTCGACGGAACGGGCCGAACCATTGGCTTTGTTCGGGCGTTGTGGAAATTGGATGTAAGCTATCAGGCGATCGCCAGTGCCGAGACACTGCGGCCAATCGAAACCCAGCAAATCGAGAATTATCGATCAAAGAAAATTGTCACCCATCTCACGTTCACAAATAACGGGGTGAGTCGCACGAGAACGGAGGGTAAAGGCGTAGCGGAAGCGAAGACTCGCCAGTATAATTTTCCCAACCTATTCGATTTATTTTCGGCCCTGCTTTATTTGCGCAGTCAACCGCTCAAGGAGCGCGCCGTTTACCGTGTCGTAGCCTATCCCGCAACGAACGCTTACCTTGCTACAGTCACCGTAATTGGCCGGGAAAAAATCTCAGTGCACGCTGGGAATTACAACGCGATCAAACTCGATTTGCGGCTCATGCGGATTGGCAAGCAGCGCCAATTAGAGCCGCACCGGAAATTTCGTCACGCCAACATCTGGGTGTCGGATGATGCCGAACGACTGCTGCTTCGCATTGAAGCGCAGGTGTTCGTCGGCACAGTCTTTGCCGAACTGCAATCGGTCAGCTTCGACAATCCTAAATAGCAGATACGCCGGCGTCCCGGCGCCGGCCACAAGGTTGCGCGACGTTACTCAGGAACCCATTCACCGCGAGCCGGAGGGCCGGGCAGAGGGCGCCAGCGTCTGCGCGCGGGATCGTAAAATGGTTGGCGCGGCTGCGGTAGCAAGCGAAGTGTGGCGAGCGTTTGCAGGTCAAGCTGGCCTGTTACCGGGAGCTTGGTGCGTGCCTGATACGCTCGCAGGGAAAACTCCATTGCCGGTCCATAGACGCCGTTGACTTCCTGGTGATAAAAGCCCCGTCGCGCCAGTGCGATTTGGGCAGAAACTATCACATTGCGTTGTACTTCGGGCGGCGCCGCTTCAAAAGGCGTTCGCGCAAGCACTCCTGTGCCCGAAGTAGACGGGGCGACCGGCTGGGAGGGAAACACTGGTTGACCTTGCGGCGCATTCGTAAAAGGCTGAATGGGTACCGGCGTCGCATTTGCTCCTTCGATGGGGGATTGCTCACCTGATTTCGGCGCGGCCGGACCGGGCGAAGCAGACTTTGCCGGTAATTGCGCGGACGCAGAAGAGTTCATTCTGAGTGATTGAAGCGTTTCGTTGTTGAGCTCGCCGTTCACCTGCAGTCCATTGCGAATTTGATAGCGGCGAATGGCAGCGGTTAAATCCGCATTCTTCTCACCTGTGACCTCACCGTAATAAAAGCCCTGATTCTTCAAAGCTTGCTGCACGCTTTCAATCACTTGATCCCCTCGCGCCAGCACAAGTGACCCGATGAAGATCAGCGCAGTGATCTTGGCCTTCATTCTGATGTTATTTTGACGCCCTCGCTTTTTTCCTTATTCAGCGCTTTTCGGATCTGTCACCGCCAATGTTGGCTTACGGTGACTCATCGCGTCGCGATATTGCAAAACGCCGTCAGCAACGGCTGCGGCGATCTGGCCGCGGTAATCGTCGCTCGCGAGTTTGAAAATGTCCTCTTTGTTGGTGAGAAATCCTCCTTCGATTAAGACAGCAGGAGAAGTCACGTTTGCGATCACAAAAAATTGTCCGGGTTGTGTGCCTCGATTGATGGCCCGCGTACGGGCTACCAGCGCTTCCTGAATGAATCCTGCGAGTCGTTGACTTTCAGGATTCGGCGAATTGGAAAGCGGTCGCCACACAAAAGGTAGCCACGAAGCCAGAGAGGAACTCGAAGTGATTTGATGCGAGGCGTAGTAGGTCTCTACTCCACTGGCCACTGGCTTGTTATCCTCGTTGAAGTGAATGCTGACGAAAATGCAATTTCTGATTCGATTCGCGAACGCTGCGCGATCTGCCAGAGAGACGTAAGTATCTCCCAGGCGGGTCATCAATGTCGCGATTCCTTCCGAGTCGAGCAACCGATCGATCCGTCGCGCCACGTCCAGAGTGAGATCTTTTTCAAGCAATCCTCCGCACATGGCACCCGAATCCTGCCCGCCATGGCCGGGATCAAGAATGACTACTGCGAACGGACCGGATGCAGCTGAAGGCGCTGCTGACCTCGGCTCTGTGGCCGCCGACTTAACTCTTTTCGTCTGGTGTAACTGCATCCAGACGAAAGACGCGATCATCAGCAACAAACCCGAGAGGGCCAGAATATTCCGAAGCGTTTTCACTTGTGACCTCCGGGCGGTGATTTTGCCTCATATATCAATCGCGAGGCAAGAGGCGTAATTCCTTGTCTGACAACGAACGATAACGGATTGCCTTGCCAGCATCGCGCTCAAGTAATGCAGCTTCGATTCCAGCAATGGCGAGCTGTTCCTCTCGATGTTTCCTAACGGCAGTGCGTTCTGGTTGTTCTTTTGTATCACTGGTTTGTAGAGTCATATGCCCGATGCTCCATGCGTCGAGCGCGGAGTTGAACGTCGTTTCAAGATCGGCATCCGGCGCGTGCTGAGTTGCCAGAAATGCTTCCATTAGTTCTCTGGATTGCTGTGTCCCGCTGAGTGCGGCGAAGTCCTGCCGCGCTTGCGCGTAGGTCGCGCCGTTGGTCGCGATTTCTCCATCGTATTCTACTCGAACAAACAGATCCTCCTCGGGTCGTTCTCCGATCTCCGCGAAGAGCATACGTGCCAGATACGGCGGTCCGTAAACCTGTTCAAACGCGGCCTTCATTACCGGACTGAGCGAGTAATGTACGAGCCGTCGCAATGAAACATCTGTCGCAGACCGGGTGAAGCCTTCCGTGCTGGCTGATTCGATAGCGACCATTCGCAACCGCTCGATGTCTCCGGGGTGGCCTATCGCACCCATGGCAATTCGGTCATAGATCTCGAAAATCTTCTGACGCGTCTGACTCATGGTCAGAAACAAAATGCCATCTCGATAACCGAGCGCCGCGATCGGACTGCCGGGAGCAAGCTGCGCTTCGATGTACTCGCGCCGGTTGGCAATCGCCTCGACCCAACGATACGGTTCTTCGATCATGCGACCGTTTCCTTGAACACCGCGGCAATTTTGCTTTCCGGCAAAGTCACGATGCCTTCGCGCGATACGATCTTGATCAGCGGATAAACTTTCCCGCCGCGATCTACGCCGCCTGTCGATGTGTCCGATTCCGCAGCGGTATCCAATGCACGCAACGCAATCGATACCGCTTCGTCTTCGCCCAATTCCTTCAATGGTTTCGTGCCCCAATTGTTTTCGTAATAAAGAATGCCGCGCACGGCCGGCGATCCCGAGCCGGTTGCCGCGTAATCGGTCACTTCAAATTGCGCCCCCATCGCATCGTAAAAATAAAGGCGGGCCTCGGGCTTCGGATGAAAATCGTAGGTTGCAAAAATCGGCACCACGACCCCAACGCCCTGCATGACAAAGCCGAAATTGTCACGCAGCAGCTTGGATAGAGCGCGTACTTTGCCGTCGACGCTCATCTCCTGCAGCTGCGTTCGCCGAAAATATTGGAACGAGTGTTCGAGTACACGCGCCATTTCCCACGCTGTCGCCGGCACACCGGCAATGGCCATAATCGAGTGCCGGTCGATTTCCAAAACCTTGTCCGCGCGATCGTACACAACCGTGTTGCCAGCAGTTGCGCGGCGGTCGCCTGCCACCAGTACGCCGCCTGAAAATTTGAAAGCGAGAATTGTGGTTGCCTCCGTTGGTTGCCACGTTTTCTGAGGCGTTCCCGCTTGTGGCAGGGGATTCGCAGCGGCGGGAGCTAGCAACCCTTTGCCGCGCAGTAGCGCAGGAAAATCACCGGCTGCGCCAGAGAAATTCTGGTCAAACGCCACCGGTGAGCGCTCCATTATTGGCCGGTGCGCTGGCGATAGCGCTTGGATTGATTGGGATCCACCTTGCGCATTTTTTTTAAAAGATCCTTAGTGTCCGGCCGCGAAACGTCCGGTGAACGTGGACCTCCGCCATCGCCTTGTTTGGGACCCCACGGAGCCGGTTCCGCCGGTTTCTGAATGCGCTCAGGCATAAAAAAATCTAAGAGCAAATATTGGAAAGGCAAGCTGTACGCTTTCCGTCGTTAAAAAGTTGAACTGTGGAACTGTTAAAAAGGTTAAAGCTGCACTCCGTTTAAAGGTTGTAGCAAATCACGAATCGCACTTCCGCTTTGATGACGCTTGCCAGACAAATCTGCTGATGGCAAAGTTTTGCGCCGATGAAGCTCGGATTGATTTTTTGCACGACATTCCTTTTCGGGTTGATTTGCGTTGCTTCTGCTCAAACGCCCGCGCCGAAGTCTCGCAAATCAGATGATAATGCTCAACTTGAAGCGCTGGCGAAAAAGATAGACGAACAGAACGCCAAGATTGACGCGCTTTCTCAGGAGATCCTCAAGCTGGAACAGCAAATCGCACACATGCGTCCGGGCGTAATGATCGGAGAAAGTACGCCTTCGACAACTACGCCTACCGCTGAAGCCGGGGCTCCGTTGCATCCGGCCAGCGGGAACACGCATATCGTCGCACGTGGCGAGACACTCACTTCCATCTCGAAAATGTACAAAGTGACTGTGGACGAACTGCAAAACGCCAATCATATCGAAGATGGCCGTAAGCTGCAGGCTGGACAGACGATCATTATCCCGGCTGCGTCGTCGCCGGCACCTTCCAGTTCGCCATCGCCAACAGAGTGATACCAGGCTCGTGAATCAAAGTTGGTTTCTGCGCAAGCACGAAGATGGAAGCACCTTTGGTCCGGTGCGTTTTGATCAAATCGCGCGCTGGGCGGCGGCGGCGCAGATCGCACCACACGATACGCTTTCTAACGATCGGCAGACCTGGGTGAAAGCGCCGATGCTGGCTCAGCTCGGTATGGACTGGTTGGTGGAGCTCACCAGCGAGCATTTTTACGGACCGACAACCCTCGGCGCTCTTCAGGAATTTATTCGGCTTGGCGAAATCGACGGCGAAACTCTCGTTATCAACACCCGCAACGGCGCGCGTTGCAAGATTCAGGAAATGCCGCAGTTGTGGGAAACGGGGCAAGCAGAGGCCGGAGTTGCCCAGACTGAAATTCAACTCGGCGATCCCGTTGGACCAGCCGTGGCGCGAATGTCGTTTCGCTTTCAGGAACAGATTCGTGATCTCGAACAAATCTTGGAAGAAGAGCGCCGCGCTCTGATGGAGGCCGAGCAACGTTACACTGAGCTGAAACAAAAATATGACGCAGCCATTCAGCGTGTCGGAACTTAGACTTATGTTCTGTTGCCCGACGAATGTCGCCGCGGCGACTGAGGCGGACGTGCCAATGAGCTGGCACTTCCGCTAAATAAACATCAGGCAGAAGAGTCTCGTGGTCGTCAACACGGGAATCCGTCTATCAGCAGACCGGTAGTTCCTCTTCTGTCTCGGATGTCTGTGAAGCGAGAATTTCTGCCGGCGGTTCCCTTTGCCGCAGTGGGGAGCTTTCGAGCAGACTTTGCTGGCATAGCCGCGTATATTTTCCACCGAGTGATAGCAGCTTGTCGTGCGTGCCGCGCTCAATGATCCGGCCATGATCGAGTACCAGGATTTGGCCCGCACGCACGATCGTCGAAAGCCGGTGCGCGATGACAATCGATGTGCGGTTCGCCATCAGGCGCTCGAGCGCTTCCTGGATCAGGCGCTCCGTCGCGGTATCCACGCTCGCAGTCGCTTCATCGAGAATCAAAATCGGCGGATCTTTCAACAGTGCGCGAGCGATGGAGAGTCGTTGCTTTTCGCCGACGCTCAATTTCACTCCACGCTCGCCCACGACGCTTTCCAAACCGCCTGGCAAACGTTGGATAAATTGCTGCGCGTTCGCCGCAATTACCGCGCGCCATAATTCCGCCTCAGTCGCTTGCGGTTTTCCCATGAGAAGGTTCTCGCGAATCGATCCGTTGAACAGGAAACTTTCCTGCGTCACCACACCGATCGCCTCGCGCAACGCACGCAAGTCATATTCAAGAATCGATTTTCGATCGATGTAGATTTGTCCGCTTGTGAATTCATAGAAACGCACGAGCAGGTTCACCACCGTCGATTTCCCG
>DATHHK010000053.1:0-2253 GCA_035317225.1 Candidatus Udaeobacter sp.
CCCACTGACCTAATGAGCAGCAGATACCAGTAATGAATTCCACCATCGCAGGAGCAATCGTTTTCGCATGCCTCTTTGGGGCCGGCTTATTGGGAATGCGCGTCCGAGCCGCACTTCCCGAACATCACCTGAGTGCGGACACGAAGGAAGCTGTCAGGATCGGGATGGGATTGGTCGCGACGATGGCGGCCCTGGTCCTCGGACTGCTGGTTGCCTCAACCAAGGGTGCGTACGACACCCAGAAGAATGAGGTGAGCCAGATGGCGGCCAAGATCGTTTTCCTCGACCGGCTGTTAGCCAACTACGGCTCTGAGACCGCCGCGACCCGTGACCTCCTCCGTGGCTCGGTCGGGAGTGCGCTTAATCGCATGTGGCCGGACAAGAAGTCATCTCAAGCTGCGCAACTGGATCCGAGCGTATCCTCGGGCGAGGCGTTCTTTAACTCAATCCAGAACCTCTCGCCACAGAACGACGTGCAGCGCTCCCTCAAGTCTCAGGCTGTTCAGATCGCCACCGATCTCGGCCAAATGCGTTGGTTGCTGTTCGAGCAGACGGAAAGCTCCATATCTTTTGCCATGCTGATCGTTTTGATCTCTTGGCTGGCGATCATTTTTATGAGTGCAGTCCTGTTCGCACCGCCAAATGCCACGGTCATCGTTGCGGTAATGCTGGCGGCGCTCTCAGTAGCGGGAGCGATCTTCTTGATCCTGGAACTGGACATGCCCTTCGACGGGGTCATCCAGATCTCCCCAGCGCCCATGCGTAACGCGTTAATTCATCTCGGGCACTGACAGGGAGGGGAAGAGCAAGTGACGAGAATTATCACTGAGCGGCAACACCATCACGTCGCGCCGAGATTAGCCGCGTGCGGATTTGTCGCTGAAGTGCAAGGCCGCTTTTTACTTCTATATCAGTCGGTACGTATTGCCCTAAAGTCTTATTGACAGTGGAATCGTTGAGGAACACGATGGGCGCACTTAAACAAAGGAGTCGAACACATGAAAAGATATAGTTCAATCATTTACATCGTTAGTCTGGCCTGTGCCGGCCTGATCGTCACCGGATGCGCAACGAACCAGGCGACCGCGCCGATACCTGCGAATTCAGGTCATCTGCTCATTAATCGGGTGGCAAATTTCGGTAGCAATCTCAGCCTTGTCGTGTCAGTTGATGGCAAGGACGTGGGAAGCTTTACTGAGGGCCGAAACTACAGTGGCTACTTGTCGGCAGGCCAGCACGTCATTACCGTCCGCGTTGACCCCAATCCCGGCGGGAAGCGCCCAGGACGAAAGACCCTGACAATACAAGCAGGACAGACATATTCCTACACTGCAGGCTGGTCGGGACAGAGTTTGGTTTTGGTAAGGAACCAGGGTCAGACGGTGCCAACCTATTAAATAGGAAAGTTTAGCTTGTCGGGTCGGTCGACCTCGCAGTAGCGTGCTGGAGATGGCCGTGCGCTGGCGGAAATTGGCGCCAGCTTACGGCTAATAAGAAAAAATGACTTCAGCGAATGAACATCTCGAACGTAAATTTCCTTAAACGCCGGATGCGAAAGAAAAGAATGCCGATGAACGCTATTTATACGACAGCGTCACATCTTTTATGGTCGAACCGCCATCTTGGACGGGCGCTGCGTAATATCAGTGTCGTAATTGTCATCGCTTTTCTTGTTGTCTTATCCTCGTCAGCGTTCGGCGCCAATCCAGCAGAAGAGTTAGCTAAAAGCGGAACCACAGGCGGCATAGATCCCAAAGGGAATTCGTGGGTGTCGATCCAGCAAAGCGTCGAACAGTTCGGGCATCCGGAATTCATTCTGCGGCTGTTCCTCAGTCTTAGCCTGGCAGTAGGCTGTGCATATGCAATCGCGTGGCATCCGCGTCGCGCCTCGCTTGCCGATCCGCTAGCCGATCTTGAGGAACGCAAGGCGTTGATACTTCTGGGAGTGGTTGGCGCGGTTGTCGCTGAACTGAGCGGAACCAGCCAGACGCTCGCGTTTGTTATCTTCGGTATCGGCGCGCTGCTACGATTTCGGACCTTGCTCGATAATCCAAAACTCACTGGGAAAGCAATCATGGTCGTAATAGTTGGGCTTGCGTGCGGCATGGGATCGTGGGCGATGGCCGTCTTCGTTACCGCTTTTGCTTGGGTACTCGTCTACTGGCTTGATTCGCACTCGAGCTGCCGGGTCAGAATTCGACTCGACGACGGAGAGGATCCGAAGCCAGTGTTTGGCACGGTGCAATCGTTGCT
>DATHHK010000054.1:0-5647 GCA_035317225.1 Candidatus Udaeobacter sp.
CTGGCCTGAGTCGACTGCTTACAGAATGGGATTTTTGGCAAAGCGTACTTAACACGTGACAGCAGTCTTTTCCCTGAGCAAACTTCTTCGTAATTATTTCGATAGATGGCCGAGCCAAACGAACCGAAAAAAGAAACGACCCGAATTCCCGTAGCTCCTGAGGTCGCGGAGAAACCGCCCGGGCCAAATGCGAAATCGCGTGATACGGTGCGAATCCAACTGCCGCTTCGTGAGCCGCCTGTCCACGTTTTAACCGAACCGCAACCTGCTGTTCAAGAAGGAGGCTCCCAGCAATTCTTTCAGCCGCCACAGCGCCCACCGGTGCCGTTAAACGCCGCGGTCATGCCGGCACCAGATCTGCCGTCGTCCGGGTTGATAAAGGAGACAGTCCGCATCCCTCTTCCCACGATTCAGACGAAAAAGACTCAACTTCTTGTCGCCATACCCGAAGTGGCACCCCACCAGAGTGCTTCAATTGCTGTGGCAGCAGAGGAGAGAAATCCAATGCCGCTGTGGTGGCTGCTGCTTGGTGTTTCCGCTTTGATTTTGATTATTCAAATTTGGACTTATCTTTCTTAAAGCTATGGATAATTCCTCTGTAATTAAGCTCGATGAATCCAATTTTGACCGTGAAGTAACGCAGGACGGCAAGCCTGTAATAGTCGATTTTTGGGCGGAATGGTGTGGTCCTTGCAAAATGATCGCACCACTGCTGGACGAGATTGCGCGCGAAAAAGCGGACGCAGTGAAGGTCGCAAAAGTTAACGTAGACGAGAATCAGAGCCTTTCGCTCAAGTACAATATCCGCGCGATTCCGGCTCTGCTCTTTTTCAAGAACGGCCAACTGCGCGATCAAATCACGGGAGTCACAAGCAAGAAAGACTTGTTGAATCGAATCGAAGCGCTGGCTTGAGAAATTTTTCAAAATTTCCAAAGGGGAGCGCGCACCTCTGTCGGCAGTAGCCAGCCGCTAGCTATGGCCACAACCTAGCAAATGTCGCCTGCGCGACCTGGGCCGCTAAAAGCTGATCTTTAAAATGCGGCCATCGGTGCCTACGAGCCATCCGGCTTTGGGAGTGGCAAAAGCTACCGCCCAAAAGCCGCTCACACCAGGCAGCGCGAACCATGTGGTTCCCTCGTCGGGAGTCCATGCCGCTCCTCCGTCATTGGCGGTAATGACCACCGCGTGGCCAAGGTTGTCCCCGGGGGCATTACCGGTTCGGCCCACGTAGCTCAGGCCGAAGATCGCTCCTGTCACCGGCGGAGGGTTGGTAAGAGTCCAGGTTTGACCGCCATCGCTAGAAACCGCGGTGCGCGCGTTATTCGGATCGGCGGGATCCAAATCACCGCCGCCTACAATCCCGCGAAACGGATCACGGAAATCAACGGTAAACGCGCCCGCGCTAGGCGAACTTATCAGAGGCGTGTCATATGCATTCCAAGTGTTGCCTCCGTCTCTGGTGGCCAAAACCCTGGCAATGTCTGATCCACCCGTGCAAATCCAAGCGTTCCTTCCGCCTTGTGTCGAGACGCATGTACCACTCGACGCGAAGGAGGCTTCGCCCGGCAACGCTGGCGGCATATTGTTACTGATATCCTGCCACGTTGTTCCGTCGGTAGTGCGTAAGTCTGGAAACACTCCATTCACCGAGTCGCTGTGTGCGATGCCCCGGTGCGGTGTCCAAAACGCGAAGCCGTCGTAGAAAGCATTCGGATTCTGATTTTCAAACTGAATCGTCCAGGTCGCGCCTCCGTCCTCTGTTTTGTAGATGCGAAACTCTGCTGGGTCCCCAGACGTTCCGATGGACATCAAAT
Source organism: Candidatus Udaeobacter sp. (assembly GCA_035317225.1). Classification (GTDB taxonomy): domain Bacteria; phylum Verrucomicrobiota; class Verrucomicrobiia; order Chthoniobacterales; family UBA10450; genus Udaeobacter. The sequence continues at coordinate 1,816 of DATHHK010000054.1, forward strand.
AGGCGACGTTGGCACTAAAGGCTTGAACGTCGCGAAATTGCAGCGCTTCCGCGCCCGGCACGACGCCGGCTCTCCACGTCTGACCGCCGTCAGTTGTGACGGTGAACGTGCCGGCGCGACCGCTCGCCCAGACCACTCGCGGGTTCACCGGCCAAACCGCGATCAGACCGTTAGCGGTGCCGCTGTTTTGCGGAGTCAGTATGGGTTGATGAAGATGCGTCGGCGAGAGCTCCTGCGCGTTGAGGATTCCGCAGGCCAGCGCCGCAATAAGAAAAGTAGCGAATTGTTTATACATGGCGATTCCTCCAAAGGCAATTCGCGGCCGCGATCTAAGCTGGCTGTGAGGAGCATCAAAAATTTGCCACTACGACAACCGTTTACGGCGTCCTGATTCAGATTGTGAGAACTTCGCTCTGTGATTCCCGTAGAATGAGGTGAACCGGAAACCTATGAGACTGCGACTACTCAAAAATAGAAAGCCACCGAAAAAAGCGAAAACCTCACGTTTTGACAACCTGGTCGCTCGTTACTATCCGGCCGTTTACAGCTTCGCTTCTCGATTCACCGATGATCCTCGGGAAGCAGTTGCCTTAACGCGCTATGCCTTCAAAAACACGCAGAAGCAACTCCGGAACCGTCGCGATGAGACCGCGCTTGCGACAATCCTAATATCCTCTGTAATCCGCGCAGGCCTTGCAGCTTGAGGCAAACTTCCTGTTTTGCCTCGCAAATTTCCGTAACAAATAGCGGGCGGTGCGCCCGACGGTCACATCATGCGCGACTGCGCCCGGTGCGGCCAAGTTTTGGATTTCAAACTGGGATCGTAACCGCTATTACATACCCTTAAAGACCTATAACTTTAGATTATGGCACAATCATCAGTCCGCGATCTTCCTGAGGGAGTGGAAATCATCGGGACGATCGCAACGGGTTACGACGAAATTCTCACGCCAGACGCGTTGTCGTTTGTGGCAAAATTGCATCGTGCGTTTGAGGCGCGCCGCCGCGAATGTCTCAGACGCCGACAAGATCGACAGGAGGCATTCGATCGTGGCGAGTCGTTGGATTTCCTAACGGAAACTAAACACATTCGCGAAGGCGATTGGAGTTGCGCGCCGATTCCGCGCGATTTGCAGGACCGCCGAGTGGAAATCACCGGGCCGACTGACCGCAAAATGGTGATTAATGCGCTCAATTCCGGCGCGAAAGTTTTCATGGCCGATTTCGAAGACGCCAACGCGCCGACCTGGGCCAACATGGTGGAAGGCCAGGTCAATTTGCGCGACGCAATTCGGGGCACGATCACGTTCACAAATCCGGCGGGAAAAGAATATCGGTTGAACGAACGCACTGCCGTCCTATTCGTTAGGCCTCGTGGCTGGCACCTGGACGAGAAGCATCTGCTCGTCGATGGCGAGCCAGTGGCCGGCGCATTCTTCGATTTCGGTCTCTTCTTTTTTCACAACGCCAGGGAACTGATCGAGTGCGGGAGCGGGCCTTATTTTTACCTGCCAAAAATGGAGAGCCACCTCGAAGCGCGGATTTGGAACGACGCTTTCAAGCTGGCGCAGGATGAGCTTGGCATTCAACAAGGCACCGTCCGTGCGACGGTACTAATTGAAACTATTCCGGCGGCATTCGAAATGGACGAGATTCTTTATGAGCTGCGCGAGCATTCTGCCGGGCTCAACTGCGGCCGCTGGGATTACATTTTTTCCTGTATCAAGAAATTTCGCCGTAAACCGGATTTCCTGCTGGCCGATCGCGCAGTCATTACGATGACGACGCATTTCATGCATTCGTATTCGTTGCTCTGCATCAAGACCTGTCATCGCCGAAAAACGTTCGCGATGGGCGGAATGGCAGCTCAGATTCCGGTGAAGAACAATCCGGGCGCGAACGACGAAGCATTTGCCAAGGTGCGCGCAGACAAGGAACGCGAAGCTGGCGATGGTCATGATGGAACGTGGGTGGCGCATCCTGGAATGGTCCAGCTTGCGACCGAAGCATTCGATCGCCTGATGCTGCAGCCTAACCAAATCGCGCGTCAACGCGACGATGTCGATGTTTGCGCGAAAGACCTCCTCGATTTCAGGCCGAGCGGCCCGATCACTGAACAAGGCTTGCGCACGAACGTGAGCGTGGGCGTGCAATATCTCGAGGCGTGGCTGCGCGGCAGCGGAGCCGTTCCAATTTTCAATTTGATGGAAGATGCCGCCACGGCGGAAATCTCGCGCGCGCAAGTCTGGCAATGGATTCGACATCCCGACGGAAAACTGGGCGACGGCCGCAAAGTAACCAAGAAACTATTTCGTGAAGTGCTGGCGGAAGAACTAACGAAAATTAAGGAGGCAATCGGTGCCGATCGTTTCGCCAAAGGAAAATTCGAAATTGCACGCGACTTGTTCGACAAGATGACCACCGACGACGAGTTCGCGGAATTTCTAACGTTGCCAGGCTATGAAAAACTCAAATGAACTCAGCGCGCGCTGGCGCGGTATAACAAGACCATATTCGTCGGCAGACGTGGAGCGCGTGCGCGGCAGTCTGCGCATCGAGCACACGCTCGCGCGGCGCGGCGCAGAGAAACTTTGGCAATTGCTGCACAACGAAGATTACGTCCCGGCCCTCGGTGCCATGACCGGCAATCAAGCGATGCAGCAGGTCAAAGCGGGCCTGAAGGCAATTTACGTGAGCGGCTGGCAAGTGGCGGCAGACGCAAATCTCGCCGGCCAAATGTATCCGGATCAAAGTTTGTATCCGGCGAACAGCGTGCCTGCACTCGTTAGGCGAATCAATCAAGCCTTGCAGCGCGCCGATCAAATCTACCACGCCGAAGGTAAGATCGATGTTGATTGGTTCGCGCCCATTATAGCGGATGGCGAGGCCGGGTTCGGTGGACCGCTCAATGTTTTCGAACTGACGAAGGCAATGATCGAAGCCGGAGCGGCCGGCGTGCATTTCGAAGATCAGCTCGCGAGCGAGAAAAAATGCGGACACATGGGTGGCAAGGTGTTGGTGCCAACGAGCACCGCCATCAAGCATCTCGTCGCCGCGCGTCTGGCGGCCGATGTTTGCGATGTGCCGATGGTCCTGATCGCGCGAACGGACGCGAACGGTGCAGCCCTCCTCACGAACGACGTGGACGAGTGCGATCGCGAATTTCTCACCGGCGAACGAACGCCGGAAGGTTTCTTTCGGGTGCGCGCCGGACTCGACCAGGCGATCTCTCGCGCACAAAGCTACGCGCCGTTTGCCGATATGATCTGGTGCGAAACGAGCGAACCGAGTTTGGCGGAAGCAAAGCGATTCGCCGAGAACGTGCACGCAAAATTTCCTGACAAGCTTTTAGCTTACAATTGTTCGCCGTCGTTTAACTGGAAAAAGAAACTTGACGGTGCCAGCATTACAAAATTTCAGCGCGAGCTCGGCGCGATGGGTTACAAATTTCAATTTGTCACGCTCGCTGGATTTCACGCGCTTAACGCCAGCATGTTTAATCTGGCGCGCGATTATCGGGACCATGGCATGGCAGCCTATGCAGCATTGCAGGAGGCAGAATTCGCCGCCGAACGCGATGGTTACTCGGCGACGAAACATCAACGCGAAGTCGGCACCGGTTACTTCGATCTCGTGGCGCAAATTATCTCCGACGGCAACAGCTCGACCACAGCGTTGGACGGATCGACCGAAGCGGAGCAGTTCCGTTGAATGCAAGATCGACAATCGCCAGCGAAAGGGTTGCGCAAGATTCTTCCACTCTAACCGACAGTCGTCTTGCCGCACGTTGCGCGGAAATCGCGCAGCAAGCTTTTTTCGACTACCAAACGCG
>DATHHK010000055.1:0-17268 GCA_035317225.1 Candidatus Udaeobacter sp.
TTAATGCTCCTTTAGTTTGCGTTTGTTTTTCGAATAAAGATGAAGACGCGCCATCCCCTAAGGGAAAGTATCGGAGCAGAGCAAACATAAACAAGTCAAATTCAGGAGCCAGCGCCCAGTCATTTAGTTCTCATCGGAAGACTTATCATATCCGTTGCCGCGAACTGCAAACTCCACTTGCTCAGTATCGTGAAGGCGGCCGTAATCCACGGTGAGCCGGCCGCCACCGTGCTCGGTATAAATCTCGACGAAACGTTCGCCGAAACGGACGTCGCGCCAGCTGTAATCCTTTTGCGTTTGAACTGCGGCCGCAATGACCGGATCGATTCCAACCACTGACACAATAAAGAGGATCCGGCTGGATTCGAGCGACTCGAGAGTCGCGCCAAACAGCGGACTCGTTTCGTCGATCGTGTGCCGCAAAGTCAGCGCCGCGGGAAAAACAGTCAACCGATCGAAGTGAAGTTTGAGAACATAAAAGTGGCGGAAGTCTCCGCCTTCTAGCAACGGTTCATCACGCGAAAACATGATCCGGAATTCGGCCTCAACCATGCTGTGGTGATTTTCGTTACCGATCCGCACCATTAGTGTCGGCTTCCCGTTTAAGAGCGCAATGACCATTGAATTGCTGAACATGACGCGCGCGATCGGGCGCGAAAAGCGAACAAAGATCAGCCCAGTCATGACCGCCAGCAAAAAGAGCCCGCTCATAATTTCAATGGTCGTGACGATGTGGCCATAGAGCGTTTGCGGATACATGTGGCCATAGCCAACAGTCGCCAGCGTTTGCACGCTGAAAAAGAAGCAGTCAAAAAACCGGTGCCCGCCAGTGCTCCCGGCGATACTTTCTGGCTGGAAACTGTACAGCGCGGCGAAAAGAAGGTTTAGCCCGACGTAAAGACTGCCTACACACCCGGCGAACCGCGGCCAGCTCAAACCGAGCAGCCAGCGATAGACATCTCGCCACCTCCATGCGTCGGTATTGACCTTGACGAACTCGATTTGGCCTGCGTGGAGGGAAACGGGAATAGGTTTCCTTTTCATGATCACTTAATCTGCACTCCTCGGCAGCTGGTCAACAAATCCAACTATGGCTTTGAGGATTCGTTGGTCGATATCCTCTTGCGTTTGGCCGCTTGCCTGAAGCTGGCGTTTCGGCACACGCAGCGAATGGTCTCCTCCGTCAACGATGTGTAGAACGTTTTGCGTTTTCATTTCGGTTCGTACGCGCTCAAGCAGGTCCAAAGGACAAAGCGAATCCCGCGAGCCTTGGACAAAGAGAATCGGTGTATTCAGGGCCCGCAAAACTTCGTCGCGAAGTTTTGTGCGATCTCCCATCGCGCAGAGCGGATATCCGAAGCAAACAAGGCCATCCACTTTTTCTTCAAGCGAAAGATGACATCCAACGCGGCCACCCATGCTCTTGCCAATTAGGATTGTCGATTCGGCCGGATGTTGTTTTCGCGCGTCGTTCAGTGCTTCTCGATGCGCCGCGATAAGCTTTGGCAATGGATCGGGCCGTTTCCGGCCGTCGCGCATATAGGCGTAATCGAGAGTTTCGACGTCGCCGATTTCGGACAAGCGACGCTTCCAATTCTGCATCCAGGGATGAGATGAAGGAGCGCCTGCTCCGGGAGCGAATAAGATTAACCGTTTCATGCAGACCATCGGCGATCGTAGATCGCCGCTACAGCAGCGAATAACTATTGCACCGTCACCAGCGTGCCGATTGGGATCTCGGAGAAGAATTTGCGGGCAGCTTCCTCGGGCAACCGAATGCATCCGTGTGACGCTGGATAATTCGGCACGATCCCGGCGTGCATTCCGAAGTCGAGACAACTCAGGCGCATGAAGTAAGGCATCTCCACATGATAGATGCTGGAACGATGGTTTCGCTCCTTATTGGTAATTACGAAATCCCCTGTGCGTGTGGAGTAACCCTGGCGGCCAGTAGAGCACTGCGCGCGATATACCGGCACGCCGTTCTTAAAGAGAGCAACCCGTTGCAAAGCGAGAGAAATTTCGACGCGCAATTGGTCTGGCGAAGGCCCACTACCAAGAAGAATTTGCGAGGAACGCCAGTGACCAGTCTCCGCGGCGATGTCCAGCGCAGACATTTTATCGCGCTTGGTCAGTTGGTTCCGGCTGGCGCCTGCCGCAATCAACGTGCGGACATAATCTTCCTTGCCGAGACCCGCTGCCAGCATGAGCACGGTCAGCCCCTTGTCTCCTTCAACATAACTGCTGAACGATTTCGAGGGGAGCAGCGTCAGAAAATCCTTATCACAGCGCGATGGCAGAACCGTGTTCGGATCGGCGCCACAAGATAAAAGCGTGCCAAAAAGCGAAGAGTCATTTCCAGCGACGGCATATGCGAGCAGCGGCACATTTTTTCCTTCAGGTGTTGGAGGCGCAGAATGCTTGCTGAGCAGCAACTGGATCTGGCCCTTATCTGCCGTCGTTAGGGCTCCTTGAAGAGCGCGCCGGGTGCTGCTTCGCCACTTCGGCGTTGTGGGCAAACGTTCCACAACAGACCTGACGATTTGCGGATTGCCACCATCCAGCGCCATGCCCAGCAAATCGCTGTCATCCTTGCACTGGGCGTCCACCTGAAGATTCGTCGAGCGGGCGAGCAACTCCTGAAACACTTGGAGATTGCCATGCATGGCGGCGGCCATCAGCGGCGTAAAACCATTCTTGTCAGCGAGATCGACAAGGGCACCCGCGTCTGTGAGGCGCTGCGCTGTTTTCCAATTCTGCTGCAACGTTGCAATCAACAACGGTGTCCGGCCCTCAGCATCATGGCCGTTTGGATCGACGTGGTCGATCAGGCACAATTCGATAAGCGAATCGCGCTGAATCGTGACGGCGCGAACAAGCTCACTCGTCGAAATGGAAATGCGCCTGGGAGGTTCTGGTCCAAGCGCTGTCGCCCAGAACAATACCAAAAGTACGACGCCTATCCGAAAGACGAATCGCCTCTTGAACACGCGCATATGCAGGGTTGGGCCAGGTATTATACTGGCTGTGTCCAGCACTGTAATAGGGGCCGGATTGAACTGCGAGCCTACCTTCGAGCAAGCCGGGATTGGACGTATCCAGTTGAACGTTGCATGTTCTGCGCTGTCCAAATTCCAACCGATGCGCTTATCCATTTTGACCCTGTGCGTTGCACTCAATACATCGTTTGCCGCGCAACCTGAGGCTGTCCCGACGCAAACTGTTCCTGCCGCTGCGGCTGAAGCCGGCAAAGATGTCGTTCATCAACTGAACAATGCTTTTGCTAAAGTCTTCGAGACTGTCGCGCCAAGCGTTGTCATTATTGAAGTTTCTAAGAAAAACGATATCGCCGAAAGCTCGCCCCTCGATGACTTGTTCTTCCAGGGTTCGCCGGATGAGAATAATCCACGGCGAAACCCCGGCGCGCCACGACCGATCCAAAGCGAAGGCTCCGGTTTTATCGTTCGACCAGATGGTTACATTTTCACGAATTTTCACGTGGTTGAAGGCGCAGACAAGATAGACGTAAAATTGAGGGACGGCCGGAATTTTTCGGCAAAAATCGTGGGCACAGACGAAAAGACCGATATTGCGGTCATCAAGATCGATGCCAAAGATTTGCCGGTTGTCCAGCTGGGTGACAGCGATGGGGTGCGGGTAGGCCAGTTTGCGTTCGCGATCGGGGCACCATTCAAGCTTGATTACACGTTCACTTACGGTGTGGTCAGCGGCAAAGGCCGGAGCAAATTGCTTCAGACGGGCGCCTACTCCATCTCCGATTATTTGCAGACTGACGCCTCGATTAATCCGGGTAACAGCGGCGGCCCACTGTGTGATATCGACGGCAAGGTGATCGGCATGAACACGCTGATTAACGGGATGAATCGCGGCCTCGGCTTCGCGATCCCCAGTAACATGGCGAAAGAAATTGGCACCGAATTGATCGCCGGTCACAAAATCATGCGGCCTTGGCTCGGCATCCGGATCGAGACGCTCGGCGACGACGCGGACCTTCGTGATTTGTTTAAAGGCGCCGACAAAGGCGTCGTGGTACGCACGATTGAAGCCGATGCGCCTGCTTCCAAGAGCGATTTGCGCCCGTTCGACGTAATCACGCATGTGGATGGAACACCGATCGAAACGGACTCACAACTACAGCATGAGGTTTTGAAAAAGAAAATCGGCCAAAGTGTTCAGCTGAGTGTTTGGCGCAAGGGCCAGACCATCAAGGTCCCCGTTAAAACTGGCGAACTGCCCAACGAGATTGCGCGAGCATCAAATGCGTTGCCGATTCAGCCGCCGAAGCCGACGCAGGAAAACGTCGGCAAATTCGGCCTGCAGGTTCAGGAATTGACGAAAGATGTTGCAGAGCGTCTTCATCTCCCGATCCAGCAAGGTGTTGTCGTAACCGATGTCGAAGACAACAGCATCGCTGCAAGTCAGGACATTCAGCGCGAAGACGTCATTACCGAGGTAGACGGCAAGCCGGTCACCAACGTGGAGTCGTTCCGCGAAGCGCTGAAGAAAGCCGACCCGAAACGGGGTGTCCTTCTCTATCTCGATCGTAAGGGCAGCAAGACCTTCGCAGTCTTAAAAGCCGGCGATTAGCTCTTCCGGTTGCCGATCACTAACAGCGCAATCCCGCCAATCAGACAAATCCCGCTAGCAATCGGCGGAAAAGCGATCCCATGGCTTTCCTTGTGGGTGATCTCGAGCGGGCCGAGTTGCGCGTCCTTCTTTTGCGTCGTCCACCCCAAGCCGCCCCAGGCGAATCCGATGATGCCGACGATAATAAGGATGATGCCGACGATGGCGGCGGGTTTCATTGATGTGAGCTTACAATGAGCGGCGGCCTTGGATCAAATTGATAATCAGCACCACAATCGCAATGACGAGCAGGATGTGAATGAATCCACCCATCGTGTAGGAGCTGACCAGTCCAAGGAGCCAGAGCACCAGCAAGATCACGAATATTGTCCACAGCATAATGTTCCTTTCGGTTGGGTCACCTGTTCCTTCGTGGGATGGGGTTCCGTTGCGCTTATGGAAAACAAAATTTCTGCAACGGATCGCTATTTGTGGTCCGCTCGAAGAATGGCCAGCACTACAGTTTTTCCACTACGGTACGCAGGTTCCAGTCCGCTGCCTCGAGTTTGCGCCGCGCAGACTCGTAATCGCATTTTGCTAAATCGACGACGACCCGCACGGCGCGGTCGCGCAGCTTGGCACTGTTGGTATGCAGATCAATCATCAGATTGCCGCGTACCTTCCCCAGCGCAACCATCGCGCCGGTGCTGATGATGTTGAGCGCAGCCTTCGTCGCCGTTCCAGCTTTCAATCTGGTCGATCCAGTCAAGATCTCGGGGCCCACGGCGAGTGCGATCACAAGATCGATATTTGTAGCCGCTGCCGCCGGCTGCGGCGCACCGCGGTCAACGACCCCGGCTACAGCCGGATTGCACGTCAGCAGAATCGTCTTCGTACCTAGCGACTTTGCGTGAGACAGCGCGCCGAGGACAAAAGGTGTCCGGCCGCTGGCGGTGATCCCAATGACAACATCGCCATTTTTTATTCCCCTTTCCCGCAGTGCCAATGTGCCAGCGCTTTCCTCGTCTTCCGCGCCTTCCACACTGCGATAAAGCGCATTCGTGCCGCCGGCAATTATTCCCTGCACAAGGTCGGGCGACGCGCTGAAAGTCGGCGGAATTTCGCTCGCATCGAGAACGCCAATGCGCCCGCTACTGCCAGCCCCGACATAAAACAGCCGGCCATGATTCCGCAGCGATTCAGTCACGATTTCAATCGCTCTGGCAAGGTCCCCAGTTGCTCCACGCAACGCATCCTCCACAAATTTTTCTTCCTCGACAAAAAGTTCGGCCAGTTGCCGCGCGCTCATCTTTTCCAGATTCTCCGAGCGAGGATTGCGTTGTTCGGTAAGCGCAGCAGCCAGATCTTCGATTTCCTTCTCAGAGAGTTTTGATTGAAAAGCAACGTGATCAACTTTCTCTGCCGCAAGCCATGCGGCGCCGAATTCGGGAGGTCGCTCTGCAACGGTCACTCGGGCGTCGGGCAGATTCTTTTTGAGTCTGCGTCGAAACGCGTGCGTGTAGATCGAGTCACGGTAAAAGAGGCCGCCCATCAGCGCGACTTTCGGAGCAAGCAAATGCAGCCGAGAAGCGACAGCCTCGGTGTATCCACAAAGGACACGCGCACCTTCCTCCACGATCTCATTTACACACGCGTCGCCACCGGCTGCGGCTTCAAACACCACCGGAGCTAGCATTGCAATCTCCATTTTGTCCGCCGTTTGCGCCCAGCGAACAAGTTCATCAAGATTGTTCAACGAAAGAGCATGCAGGATTTTTGCCGTGAACTGCATCTCACCGCGGTGGAGATCGTATTCGCGCAAGATCAGGCGCAGCGCCTCAATGGAGAGAAAATACCCGCCGCCGGTGTCGCCCAAAATGTGTCCCCAGCCACCCGCTCGCTCAATCCGATCACTTCGCCGTCCAGTCACCGAAGAGCCACTTCCGGCATTGACGACAATACCGTCTCCATGATCGAGGGCTGCAGCCAAACCGGAATCACGATCGCTGCCAGTCACGATTTTTGCCTTTGGCCAAATGTCACGGCAAATGAGAGCGAGCGAGCGGCGATCTTCCTCAGTGCTGCAACCAGCAAGGAAAACTCCTGCGCGGTCGATTTGTTTTGGCAACTCGGCAAAAATTTCGCGTAAACGTTCCGGAGTTGTCAGGCGCAAATTAGACGGCGGCAACTTGCCCTGATCCAGAATTCGGAATTCTGTGCCAGCGTCACTACCAGACGTCACTGCCCCCACCAACACCCAGGCGGTTTTTGTTCCACCTCCTTCGACGCCGAGGATGCGCTCGACTGGTTCCACGATTGTTTATGCTTAGCCGTGTTTCGGCGAATTTGAAAGCCTTGTACCTCTTTAACGCGGTCGTCCTGAGCGGAGCCCGTTCGAGTCACCTCGCTGCGCTGAGGGCAAAGTCCGCGGAGTCGAAGGATTCCGCGGACTTCCGCCGGCTTCCGCCATGGGATCGCTCGACTTTGCTCGGAATGATGGTGGTGGCGTTGCCGAGGATTTGCCCGTTTGTATCGTGTTTCATGGCCAAGGACGAAGCGCAAGGAGCAAAGCGAATGGAGCAGCTGCGAGAAGAAATCCGCAGGCACGACCGCCTCTACTACGAAGAAGCTACGCCAGTCATCAGCGACCGCGAATACGACCGCCTCTACAAAGAACTCGTCAATCTGGAGACGCAGTTTCCCGATCTGGTTACGCCCGATTCGCCCACTCAGCGTGTCGGCGGGAAACCCCTCAAAGCGTTCGAACAGGTGCCGCATCTCGTCCCGATGCTCAGCCTCGACAACACGTATTCCGAAGAGGAGGTGAAAAATTTTTACGCTCGCATTCAGCGCTTGTTGCCGGACGAAAAAATTCCGGTGGTGATCGAGCCAAAGGTGGACGGCGTTGCAGTTTCGCTCATTTATGAAAACGGCCGGCTGCGTCAGGCAGCGACGCGCGGGGATGGAACGGTAGGCGACGATATCACTCAAAATATCCGAACGATCCGTTCGGTGCCCGAGCGACTGCGCGGCGCTGCACCGAAACTTTTGGAAGCGCGCGGCGAAGTCTACATGGATAAACATGGCTTTGAAAAACTAAACGACGAACGGCGGAAAGCCGGCCTGCCCCTGTTTGCCAACCCACGCAACGCCGCGGCCGGTTCACTCAAGCAACTCGATCCGACGATCGTGGCGAAGCGTCCCCTCGGTGTTGTGTTGTACGGAACTGGGGCGACTGAGGGAGTGGACCTAGATGTTCATTCGGAGGTTTTTCCACTCCTAAAGAAACTGGGCCTGGCAGCCACCGAACGCTGGTGGGTAGCCAAATCAGTCGAAGAAATTCTGGATGCTATTCACGAGTTGGACGGGATCCGTCACAATTTCGCTTATCAAACCGACGGGGCAGTAGTGAAAGTGAATTCATTTGCCCAACGCGAGCGCCTCGGGTTCACCGCAAAATCACCAAGGTGGGCCATCGCATACAAATACGAGGCCGAACGTGTGGAGACGCGGCTCAACGACATCGTGATTCAGGTCGGGCGCACCGGAATTCTCACGCCGGTAGCGATGCTGGAGCCGGTGTTGGTCAGCGGAAGCACGGTTGGGCGCGCGACGTTGCATAACGAGGATGAAATCAAACGCAAAGACATTCGCATCGGCGATACAGTGGTTATTGAAAAAGCTGGCGAAGTCATCCCCGCTGTTGTCGAAGTTGTTAAATCGAAACGACCGCGTGGCGCGAAGCCGTTCGATTTTGCCAAACACATTCATGGCAAGTGCCCTGTGTGTGGCGGCCCGATTCGCCGAGACCCGCATTTTGTAGCCTGGCGGTGCGAAAATCTTCAGTGCCCGGCGCAAACCACGCGGCGCGTCGAATTTTTTGCGGTGCGCAGCGCTCTCGATATCGAAAGCGTCGGCGGCATTGTGGCGGACAAGCTGGTCGAACGTGGACTCGTACGCGAGCCGCTTGATCTGTTTGAGTTAAAGACGGAACAGCTGGCCAAATTAAATCTCGGGACAGAGGAAGAGCCGCGTGTTTTCGGTGAGAAAAATGCGACGAAAGCGATCCGCGCGATCGAGCGGTCCCGGACTCTGCCGCTTTCACGATGGCTCTTTGCTCTCGCTATTCCGGACGTGGGAAGAACGACAGCAACACAACTTGCCCATTTCCACGAGACGATTGAAGAGGTCGCCAATTCGCCACTACTCAAGGATGTTTTGCTGTACCACGAAAAGCGCGAAGAAAAGAAGGACGCAAAAGAAATTGCCGATCGGCTCATCCAATCCGGTTTCGCAAAGCCATCCAAAAGCAAAGGCGAAAAAGATCGCGGAATTACTACGGAAGTGGGACCTGTAGTTGCACAAAGCGTCCTGGATTTCTTCGCTTCATCAGCCGGGAAAAAAACCCTGCGCCGGATAAAAGAGCTCGGCCTCCGCCCCAACACCGAAAAAGTCTCGGCAAAAAAAGCGGCAGAATTGCCGCTGGCCGGAAAAACGTTTGTGCTTACCGGAGCCTTGCCCTCGATGACGCGAGAAGAAGCGACAGAAAAGATTGAGACGCTTGGAGGCCACGTCACCGGCAGCGTGAGCAAGAACACCGACTACGTCCTCGCTGGTGCAGAGCCAGGAAGCAAATTCGACAAGGCAAAAGAACTTGGTGTCCGCATCATCGGCGAACCCGAGTTTCGAAAGATGCTGTGACTCGGCTGCCGGCCCATTATTCGAGTGCGCCGGTGAAAAAATTCTGCAATAGCCAGCCTATGGAGTGGGCGGCACGTCGGAACCAAGCGAGAGCGGGACCGCCTGCTGATTCATTGCCGGCGTTCCGGGCGCAGCGAGTAACAGCCCTGTCCGGCTGGCAGGGTGCATGGTTGCCTGCACGTCGAAAGTCAGTTTTTGATTCCCACGCATCACAGTGATTGGCACCACGTCGCCGGCAGTGACGAAGAACGACGCATCCAACACGTCTTCTGGCTGAGTTACTTTTTTCCGGCCTACTTGTAACAGAATGTCGCCGGCTTTAATTCCAGAACGGGCCGCCGGAGTATCCTCCATGATCTGCGTCATTTCCGCGAGCGAACCTTCTACCGGCTGACGCGCCAGGGATACATTGATTCCAACCCAGCCATGCCTGGCCTCGCCGAAACGCATGAAATCGCCCCGAATTTTCTCGGCTGCTTCAATTGGCACCGCGTAACACGCAGAGTTGTTCTCAAGACTGCTAACAACGATGCCAACGACCTCCCCTTTCATGTTCAAGAGAGGCGCGCCGGCTTCCCCGCGCTGCGACGGCAGATTAAGACGCATGTGAGTCGTTGAAAAATAACGGCCCAGATATTTCCGATCAAAGCCCGCCACCATGCCAAAATTGGGCGTCTCCGGCAGATCCAAAGGGAAACCGATCGATACAACAGGTGTTGCCACTTCCATTTGTTCGGATTTGCCAATCGGCAGGGCTGGAGTTGCCTCGTCGATTTTTAACATCGCCGTACCGCTGCGGATGTCTGCCAGAAGCTGACGCGCCGGATATTTTTTGCCGCCGAATTCGATTGTGAAGTTTCCTGCTTCACCCCCCACCGTGTATGCGGTGTAAAGGGTTCCGGTGGGATCGATAAAAAATCCAGTGCCGCAGATCTCGCTGTGTTCATCGACGCCATGAATTTTGACCACCGCTTTGGCGGCGCGCGCGAAGATGTCTTTGATCTGCTGGCTAGCCGCTGTTACCGACTCCGCCCGGCTCATGGCGCGCTCAAACATCTCCTTGGTCTTTTCACCAGTTGTTTTAGCGGATTGATCCTCTGCGAAGAGCGAACCGGCGTTTAAGCAAAAAATCAGCGCGAGTGCGGCTTTATGGGACATAACGAGGCGCAGATTCTTAACTTGCGATACCGGGACGCGCAAGCCACGTGGGGCGCGTCGCACTATACCGTGTCTAAAATCTGAAAGTCGGCTCATAACTCACAGGGACGCTATCGAGCACGTACCGCGGCGGGGCGGCTGCGGCTCGGTGAGTCAGGGCGCTTCCATTAAAACTGCGAACCGGCTGGGTTCTGAAAATCTGCGTGGCCACCGGAGATGTCAGGCTCCATTCTCCTTCCGGGTGCGCCGGCGCCGACAAAGCTGGCGGACTCTGGAGGGCAACTCGAGCCGTCTCCGGTTGCTGATAAATCTTCAATGAAATCACTGCGGCGCATACCAGGACGGCCGCGACAGCAGCTGGATATGAGGCAAGAGCTCGAGCATCCAGGCGGAGCATGAAACCGTGAGCACGCTCAAGGCAGATGCGCCACAACGGCTGGCGGAGCATTTCATCGCGCTGCCGGCGGTGAAATTCGTGCAGGAAATTCTCGAAATAGCCGGGCGGCGGTTGTTCGTACCGCTTCAATCGAAGCAGCCTCGCGATTTCGTTATCGTCAAACTCATTCATTTTTTCAGCGCGGATTAGGAAACAGGATTTTTCCGAAATTCGTCCAGATAATTCTGTAGTTGTCGATTCGCGTAGAAGAGCCTCGAACGTACCGTTCCTTCTGAGACGCGCAAGATCTTACTAATCTCTGCGTGGGGCATCCCCTGGATATGGAACATAGTAACCACGGCTCTGTGTTCTTCAGACAATTTCATCATGGCCTCGTTCAATCTTCTCTGCAGCTCGGCCAAGTCCGCTTCGCGCACCGGGCTGCTCGTGGCCGTGCTTTCCAGGAATTCCTTATCGTTTTGAATACTGGCATCGACGTCATCCAGGCTCAGTTGAAAGCGCCGGCCGCGTTTCTTGAGAAAATTAAGCGTCATGTTCACGGCAATGGAATGAATCCATGTGTAAAACGACGACTTGCCACGGAACCCGCGGATTGCGCGGTAGGCTTTGGCGAAAATGTCCTGCAAAAGATCGTTCGTGTCCTCGTGGTTCGAGGTCATGTTGTAAACCAGGCCGTAAAGACGCGGGGTATATTTGATGACCAGTTCATCGAAAGCGCCGGCATCGCCCGATTGGGTACGTTTTACCAACTCCTGATCTGGATCGACCCGCGGCTGGTCCATTGTCTCGCGCCTAGACTTAGCACGAGCCCCGAGACCGGACGACAACAAATCGGAAATTCGTCGAGCAGGTAATGCGAGAGCGGGATCCATTAGTCCAGTCGATCACCGGCGATCGCGGATCGACATCAGCCAGAGCAAGTTCCCAAGCGCAGCGATGAACGCCGCCACGTACGTCAGCGCAGCCGCATTGAGGACTTTGTTCACGCCCACTACTTCCTCACCGGGCTGCACGATGCCCATCTGTTGCAAAATGATTTTTGCCCGTCGCGAGGCATCGAACTCCACCGGCAGCGTGATCAATTGAAAGACCAGCAAGACCAGATAGCAATAGATGCCGATGGTAATCAGACCGGTAATGTGAAAAAACAATCCACCCAGGATCACAAATGGCAGCATTCGCGACGCGATCATTGTCACCGGCACGATGGCCATTCGCGCTTTCAGCGGCGCATACGCCTTTGCATGCTGAATGGCGTGGCCGGTCTCGTGCGCAGCAATCCCCAACGCCGCTACTGAAGGCGTGTTGTAAACACTGGTGGAGAGGTGCAGCTTCTTGTCTCTCGGGTCATAATGGTCTCCAAGAAAATCATTCGTCTCCACAACCTCCACATCCGGAATCTGGGCGGCCTGCAGAATTTCACGCGCGCATTCAGCGCCGGTGATGTTCGAGCTCGCCCGCACTTCGCCCCATTTATGGAACGCGCTCTTCACCCGAATCTGTGCCCAAATCCCAATGATCAACGGGATGCCGATATAAAATAGCCAGCCAGATCCAAGACCGAAACCGTATGGATAAAACATACCAAACTTTAATTTAATGCATCGAAGTCAGTTGTCACTTTACTGGTCGGAACAAATTAGACGCGAAATTGCGCGCTTCGTTCATTCAGAGGTAGATCATCCTTCACGAACCGATGCAAAGCTTTGCGCCGAAGGCGCAGACGGTTAACAACGCGTTCCACCTAGATTTCCAATTGCTTTGGAAACCGCGACAGAATTCTGCAACCCTTTTTAGTAACCAGAACCACGTCTTCGAGCCGGACCCCGCCCAGTCCTGGGTAATACAGGCCGGGCTCTACGGTCAGCACCTGTCGATCTTTTAAAACAGCTTTTTGCAAACGCGGATGCTCGTGAATCTCCAATCCAAGACCGTGCCCGGTGCCGTGAAAGAATCCGACCCGTCGGCCTCTGCGCACTTCAGTCGGAAAACCGCGTTTGGCGAAAAATTCCTGGATTGCTTTGTGAATTGTCATCCCATCGACTCCTGCCTTGATTCGCTGTAAGGCCAACGCTTGACCGCCTTTCACGGTCTGCCAAAGCTCCCGCTGCGCCTCGCTTGCCCGTCCGCGTAAAACTGTTCGGGTCATGTCGCCAAAATATCCGGTCCTCGCATCACGAGGAAAAACATCAAGGATGATCAACGAGTCTGCGTAAAGCGGACCGTAGCCCCGCTCATGCGGATCACACGCCTGGTCGCCACCGGCGACAATCGTACCGGCCGGAATGCCCCCTGCGTGCAAGATCGTCGAATCAATTTCGGCCCGGAGAATTTCGGAAGTCAACGTTTTGCCGTTCCAGCGCAATCGTTTTCCAGCGCCTGGTTTCGACGCTTTCAAAATTTCGATGGCGCGTTTGAGTCCTTTCTCCGTAATTCGCAAGGCTCGGCCCATCATTTCGACTTCCTTTTCCGATTTCGCCTCGCGCTCCGGCCAGAAAAATCCGTTCGTCGCGCGGACACGGATTTTGTGTGCGGCGAGTTCCTCCGCATAACCGAGTGCAAAGTTTGCAGGGACAACAACGGATCGTACGCCACGTTTTTTTAGGAAATGTGCGAGAACATTTTCATAGGGTGGCGCCTTTTTGGATTTTCCCTGCACTTCGCGCTCGAGCTCGCTGAACATGACGAATTCATCCGCATCGGCTTGCTTGCGACCGCGATCGATCTCCAAATCGCTCAGGACAAGCGTGCGTCTGCCATTGCGTTCCAGAAAGATGAATGGATCCGGCGCCCAAAATTTCGTCGCATAAAGCATGTCGGCATCAGTGTCGCTGGTGGCGACGATAAGGCGGGCCGGTTTTGTTTTTGATTTGCTCATTCCCTTTTGTTACGCCGGTTGGCGTTGCAGGCAACCGGACCGGTTGCCAAACCATCAGATGACAGGCGGACTGCTCGCCCTACACATGAAATTTGCTTCTTCTTACTTCGAGTTCTCTCCGCAAAATCCAATGCAACAGCCCAAGCAATCCGAGAGAGGATAGAATCAGAACCGAGGTATTGAAGAAAAACACACCAAACTTTATTCCGAAATAACGTTTCTGCGCGCCGAAGAACACGTTCGGCTTGTTCCCGCGGCGATAGTCGCTTTGGTCCATCTCCGCGTTTGACATCAAGTCGGACACTTTCTGGTTCATATAGATTTGCTCGGCTGTGACAGGGCCGTTCGCGTTTTTGAAAAGCGCGCGATCAAATGGCCTTTTGCCATTCAGGATTTGATCGACCAGCCCGAGATAATGATCCAGGTCACCGACCGACTTCGCCTCGAGACCGGAAAGCAGAGCGAGCGTTTCCTTCAGGTCATCCAAACGTTTTGTTGCTTCGGGATCTTTCCGATGTTGCGCCACAAGCCGGTCGATCTCGCGTTGCGCGCGGTCCTGTCGCCGCGTCAGTGGATTGAGCTTGGCCTGCGCGACAATCATCTCTTCATACGACCACCGCATCGCAATGAATTGACAGACAAACGGAACTTGCAGCTTGCTTTCCGTTTTTCTGTTTTTCTCTGCGCTCGGATGTTCGGAGAACCAATGCGACAGGGAATAAAGCAGACCAAGGTTGCGATTCATGTCCTCGTATTTGATGAGCGCGCCACCCATGATGATCTGCGGAATTAAAACGAGCGGAACGATGTTTGCCGCCGTCTTCGGATCGGCCACCAGCGAAGAGATGAGCAGACCCAGCGCGACACCGCCCATGGCGGTCATGAACATGATCGCCAGATCGAGCCAAAACATTCCGCGAATTTCCAGAACGTAATTGCCGATCAGGACAAAGAGGATGCACTGAACGAGGGCAAACACCCCGAGCGTGAGCGTCTTCGAGATGACGTAGTACGATAATCGAACGTTGACATTTCTCTCGCGCTGCAACACCGGCCGATCCCGGATGATGTCATCGGCGCTGTTGGTCAGGCCGAGGAACATCGCGACGATCAGGCCCAGGAACAAGAAGGTTGGAATGTGATAAGCGGAAGCAAAATCGTATGTCCCGCTCTCCGAATAACGCAGAATAGTCGCAATCAACAGCGCCAGCACCGGCGAAACCCCGATCGTGATGACCAAATTGGCGCGATTGCGAAGTTTGCTTACAAAAGCCCGCCGTAACACCGTTCGAAATTGCGTCCACTCATCGTGCCACCGAAATGGCAGCCGCCTTTTCTCAACCGGCGCCGCGGGCAACGCAGATGGCGCTTCTTTGCGCAGGGAAACTTGTTTGACGTCCTGAATCAGGCGAAACGCTTCATATTTGTCCCGCCAGAATTCCGGTGAATAGCGGCGCGCGGCAACAAGATGGCCGCGGCTGTTCTCTTCGTAAATGATGTCGCCACTCAGATCGCGCAGCGGCGTCTCCAGCACATCAAAAATGAATTCCGGGCGCGTTGTTCCGCAGGATGGACAAGCGCCCAGTTCAGCGCCGAACTGATGCTGGTGTTCTGCTTCTGCGAAATAGCGAAGCATGTCCGATGGCGTGCCGAAAAAGACGAGGCGTCCGCCTTTGTCGAGCAGGATCGCCTTGTGAAACATCTGGAAAATCTTCGAGCTTGGCTGGTGAATCGTGACGATGACGATCTTGTTGTGCGCCATGCTCCGAATAATTTCCATGACGTGCTCGGAATCTTTTGAGGAAAGCCCGGAAGTCGGTTCGTCGAAAAGATAGACATCCGACATGCCAATCATATCGAGCCCGATGTTAAGGCGTTTTCTCTCTCCGCCGCTCAACGTTTTCTTCTCCGGGCTGCCGACAACGGCATCGCGTCGTTCGCCGAGTCCAAGCTCGACCAATTTTGCCTCCAAACGCCGGGTGCGATCGCGCCGCGACAGGTGCGGCGCACGAATCGCGGCGGCAAAAAGCAGGTTTTCACCGATGGTGAGATGTTCGTCGAACGCGTCCTGCTGCGGCATGTAACTGACATAGTGTTTCAGGGCGTCGAGATCCTGATAGAGCGACTGCCCGTTGAGAAACACCTCGCCGCTGCTGGGCTGAAGTTGGCCTGCCAGCACTCTCATCAGAGTGCTCTTTCCCGAACCGCTCGCGCCCATCACGCAAACGAGTTCACCACGCGCGATGCTAAAGGAGATTCCCTCGAGTCCAACCTGACCTTTGCCAAAGCGGTGCGTGATTTCGTTTGCCTCGAGGACGCGAATGATGTTGCGCTCTTCTTCGATGATTCGTTCCGAAAAATTGCATCGCAGAAATTGGCCGATGTCGATTCGAATAGTGTCTCCATCTTTGAGCGGTGCTGTGGTGCGCACCACGGTGTCACCCACCATGATGGGGCGATCCGCCTCGATCACTTCGAGCTGACCGACCCGCCGATCGTAATCGCAAAAAATCTTCAACAGCACGTCGCCGCTCGTGCCGGGTGAGAGGAGAATGTCGTCAGCTTCTAGGCGGCTCGGGTCATTCGAAACAAGATATTCCGATTTGGAGGCCTTTAGTTGGAACCGGCCACCGAGAGCGCGCGCTCGCCGGCGCAGATCGTTCAAATCCAGCTCGGTGTCGTTGCGGAACACGATCCGATCTTCCAAAGCCGCATCGACCTGCGTCCCGGTCTTTAACTTCACCCCGTTGAGTTCGGCGTCCACATCGCGTAGCGCCTTCACGCGAACCTTCAATCCGAAACTGACCTGAAGCGCGCTCTCACGTGTTCGCGAGCGTTCCAATCCCACTTCGTCCGAGTCTCTATTTACGCGAATGAAAATCTGTGGAAGCGAAACGTTCTTCTTTGCGTTGAAATACTGTGCCAGCTCCTGATAACTGAGCACCTGGTCCCCGACCAGGATGCGCTGGCCCGGATAAATTCGGCAGAAACCGCCACGCACCAGCGGCCTGCCACGCACCGACACGTTTTGATCGCTGTAATTTTTCAGCAAAATGAGTTCGTGATAGCGAAAAGCCATCAAGCGATCGACGTCGTTCAGATTCTTAAGCGTCACGTCGGCTTTTCCGTCGGAACCGAAGGAGAGCGATTCCAGCGGGGACGCGCCGTGCTGATAGATCGACGGATCGGAATCTTCCGAGGCATTAAGTTGATAAACGATGTCGATCGCCTGCGCCGCCATTCCCATCTGCGACATGAATGAATAGAACGCAACGACCTGTTCCTGCTTCAGACCGGCTTGCGAGATCAGGTCGTAAAGCTGAACTCCAAGCATGATCTTACGATCCGCGCCAAGCTGGGCGCCCAGCTTTTGCGCCATGGCAGCGAGATCTTGCTGCTCGTAAAGCGCTTGCCGGAACAATTGTCTCAACTCGGAATAAACCGCCTCCGGGTAATCGTACCGGAGAAAACCGAGGCTTGAGTCGATCTCTTCCTCGAGCAGAACACCATCTGCCTTGGTGAAACTTGCCAGCACCTGGATTAGCAC
>DATHHK010000056.1:0-2421 GCA_035317225.1 Candidatus Udaeobacter sp.
AACCGAGACCGTGATTCGTCAAATGTTTACACAGGGTCCACGATCAACAGTTCAACGTTTTAGTGAATTAACGCCGCGAGCGAGCATTCTTTCAACGTACTTGGCGAGAATATCGAACTCGAGATTCATCGGATCGCCCACTCGGACCTGGTCCAAATTAGTATGCGCCTTCGTGTAAGGGATAATCCACACGACGAAGCCTTTCGAAAGAACTTCGGCGACAGTCAGACTGATTCCATTCACCGCAATCGAGCCCCTGTACGCGACATAATGGGCGAACGCCTTTGGCAATTCGATTTCCAATCGAAAATCTACGCCGCTTTTCTGATAGGCGATGACGGGTGAGACACAATCGATGTGTCCTTGAACGAAATGTCCCCCAAAACGCTCCATACCAGCAACGGCGCGCTCAAGATTTACAGGCTGCTTTTGCCGCAACTTTTTCAGATTCGTGCGAGCGATCGTCTCGTCCAAGAGGTCGAAAACCAACTCCTCGCCACGGTGCGAGCTTAGTGTGAGGCAACAACCATTAACGGCCAAACTATCGCCGCGCCGTATCTTTTTCGCGACGTGCGGCGCGGCAATTTTCAATTGATTGCCGTTTTTACTTGCAGCGACCGCGATTACACTGCCGACTTCTTCAATCAAACCGGTGAACATGATGATAAGGTGTAGAGCGTGATTCGCTAGATAGTTACACGGTTACATCGGATTTACGATTTAACGCTTCAACGATTTAACGTGGCGAAGGCATTCGTAGTTACAAAGGGTCAACCAACCATATTTCAGCGTTTTTTCCGGACGGAGACGGTTGGTGGGTCAGTCCTGCTGCTGTTCGGAATTGCAGCACTTGTGCTGGCCAATTCACCGCTGGCCGAAGCGTACGAACGCCTTTGGCAGATCCGATTAACATTTGGAATCACACAACACTCGCTATCACTGACGCTGCATCAGTGGATCAACGATGGGCTGATGGCGGTGTTTTTTTTGTTAGTCGGCCTTGAAATCAAACGTGAGTTAATAGTCGGCGAACTGGCGTCGGTAAGGAAAGCCGCTGTTCCAATTGCGGGCGCGATCGGCGGGATGATTGTCCCGGCTGCGGTCTACTGGATGTGGAACATGAGCGGGCAGAACGCGCGGGGCTGGGGCATCCCGATGGCGACGGATATCGCTTTTGCTCTTGGAGCACTCGCTTTGATTGCTCCGCATGCACCGGCTGGCGCCAGGGTATTTCTCGCCGCGCTGGCGATCGTTGACGATATGGGAGCGGTTCTCGTTATCGCGATTTTCTATTCGCATGCGCTAGCATGGAGCGCGCTGATCGTAGCAGCCTTCATCGTCAGTGTCTTGATCGGATTAAATGTGATGGGGGTCCGCCGCTTGTGGCCATATTTGCTGTTAGGAATTGCTCTCTGGTATTTCGTGCACGAATCCGGCGTGCACGCCACGGTTGCTGGCGTGGCGCTGGCCTTTACGATTCCTACTCATACGCGGATCAATGCGGTGGAATTCTCGCGCAAGGCGCGGGACTTTTTGGCTCGATTCGATCGCACCGAGAGCGGTGATTCTCTTGTCCTGACCAGCAAGGGACAACAGGAAGCTGTCTTCGCGATCGAGCATGCGAGCAAAGCTGTGACCGCGCCGATTTTACGTCTCGAACACGCGCTTCACAACGTCTCTGCGTTCGTCGTGATGCCGCTGTTCGCATTCGCCAATGCAGGTGTGAGGATTGGTGGCCCGCTTGAGCATGCCGAAGTCACAATTGGAGTATTTCTCGGGCTTGTTGTTGGTAAACCGCTCGGCATTGCCGCGGCAGCGCTTGGCGCGGTCAAATCCGGAATCGGTCAGCTTCCTGGTGGTGTTGGGTGGACGTCGCTGCTCGGTTATGCCTGCCTGGCAGGGATCGGTTTTACCATGTCGCTGTTTATCGCTATGCTAGCATTCGAAGAGAATGGGCTACTTAACGCGGCAAAGTCAGGTATTCTCGCCGGATCGCTTCTGGCTGGGATCTCGGGCGCTATTGTTCTGAGGATTGCCTCTCGTTTTCGCGACGATGAATAGGTCTCAGTCGGCCCCAGAGTCGCCTGTTTCGTCTGAGGTGCAGATGCCAAGCCCCCGCGGGAGCGTTCCGGTTACTATTTTCTCCGCCATTCTCTTTCTGTCCGGGATTGGTGCGCTCATATTCGAAACGCTTTGGTTGCGGCTCAGCGGTCTCGCATTTGGCAATTCGGTCTGGGCGGCAGCGTTGATCCTTTCCAGTTTCATGGCGGGCCTGGCGCTAGGGAATGCGATCGCCGCATCATCGAGAATTCGGCGATGGCGGCCGCTCCATCTTTATGCCGTGCTGGAGGTGCTCGTCGCTCTGCTTGGTTGCACAATCGTTTTTGGTCTTCCGGTGCTGGGCGAATTGTTGCGGCCCGT
>DATHHK010000057.1:0-19371 GCA_035317225.1 Candidatus Udaeobacter sp.
CGCGCGGAAAAATAGCCAGACATTTTGATAAAGCGCGTAAAGCTGGTTTTGCAGAGGCTTGCGTGAGCCCAGAAGATAACCGCGAATTTCGCCATCAACCTCAAGAAGAAAACACGATCCCGGTTCGTGATCGGTGTAATAGGTCGTGAGAAAATCGGCAAACAATTCTCGATCCTCGTACACGGGGTCAATCGGGTCGCCGAGAAATCCGGTATCGCAGCAGAGCTTTCTTACCGCTTCGCGGTCGGATCTGCGATAGCCACGAATAAGGAACGGCCTGTGGTCGTCGTTCACCATCTAAAATCGGCGGTAGTTTGCGCGAACCTCGCGATAAATGCAAAACAGTTCCTCAAATACGCTGGCCCAGCTGTAGAGTTTTTCCGTTGTCCCCGCCGCAGTCTTTCCCAGCGTCGATAATTTCTTAGTGCTAAAATCTTCGATCGCATCGGCCAGCGCTTCTGGGCTGTTTTCCTGCGCCCATGATGTTTGGTCGTGACAAATGATCCGGTCCATGTAACTCCCGCGAATTCCTACCACGGGCGTGCCGCAGGCCTGACTTTCCAGCGCCACAAGTCCAAACGTTTCCTGGACGCTGGGATGAACAAAGAGATCGGCAGCTCGATAGTAACGGGCGAGCTCGATTGAGTCTGCGCAGTAAGAAATCCATGAGATGTTTCCGATACGACGTTGCAGCTTTTGTAGTTTGCCGCGCTGCGGTCCATCGCCGATGACCAGGAAGTGAAACTTGTTATGCCCCCGCTGGTCTAGAACCTCAAAAGCTTGAAACAATGTTTGTGTGTTTTTTTCGCTGGTTAGTCGCCCGGCGTAAAGAAGTAATGCCTGCCCTCGGCCAACGCGTAACGACCGACGAGTCGCGGCTTTATCATCAGGCGCAGGATTGAAAACCCCTGTGTTCACCCCGAGCCGCACGGGGCGCACATTACGGACACCCCATTTGGAAAGGAGGTCGCCTAGCGTTTCGGACGGCACCAGCGTCGCTTGAAAGTGATTGTACAATTTGCGCACATAAGCACGCGTCAATTTCATGGCTCGTTGCGTGCCACGTTTGCCAAGAAATTTCGCGCTCCCACGTAAATACGCCTCCGGGAAATGGGAGTGATAGAAACCAACCACCGGCACTTTCAGCGCCCGACCGACAGCAATTGCTTTCCATCCGATCTGATACGGATCGCTTGATTCGATCAGGTCTGGACGTTCGCGCTCCAGGATTTCTTCGATTGCGCGGAGATTTAGCAGTGCGCGATATCGCGAGCTCCTCGACACCAATGGAGAGCGAATCGAATAAACTCGTGACTGCCCATTTGTTGTGACTTCGGTTTTCGGGCCAGGCACAATGAGAACGTGCGTGTCATCAGGCGAACGATCGTTGATGTACGCAATTTTCTCGTGCACGTACCGTTTTACTCCCCCGCTTCGTGGAGAGTAGAACTGAGTCAGGTCGCAGATTTTCACGGTTTGGTCATGCCGAAGTAGAAGCATCTCTAATTGCCCGCTGGCCCTGAAGCGAGAAAGAGATTCCTCGATTCCGCTCGGAATGATAAGAACAACGCGACGATTGCGCGACGTGCAATCAAGAGGGCGATTCCAGCTCGCTCAGGTATTTTTCCGCGTCCATAGCGGCCGCGCAGCCTGAACCAGCCGCCGTCACGGCCTGTTTGTAAATGCGATCAGCGACGTCGCCTGCCACAAACACGCCGGGATGTCTGCTCTCGACGAGGTTCTTCGTAATCAAATAACCGTCCCCATCCATTTCGAGTTTGCCTCGATACGCCTTGGTATTGGGATCGTGACCTATTGCCACAAACACACACGACACGACTAATTCCTCCTCGTCATTCGTCTTCAGATTTCGCAAGCGCACGGCACGCATTTCGCCTTTTTCGTCGGGAATGTATTCGGTAACCACAGTGTCCCAGAGCGGTTCGATCTTCTTGTTCGCAAATACGCGGTCCTGCATGATTTTGGAGGCCCTCATCTTATCGCGTCGATGAATCAAATAGACCTTTGAAGCGAAGCGGGTAAGAAACAATGATTCCTCCGCCGCAGAATCGCCTCCACCGACGACGCAAACGGGCAAGTTTTTGTAAAACGCGCCGTCACAGGTGGCGCATGAAGTCAGTCCGTGACCGACTAGTTTCTGTTCGTTCTCGAGTCCCAGGTATCGCGCCGAGGCTCCACTGGCGATGATAAGCGCTTCCGTGTCCAACCATTCATCATCGGCCTTGATCCGAATATGCCGGTTGCTGGCATCGAAATCGGTCGCCTCGGCGTACGAAAATCGGGCGCCAAATTTCTCGGCCTGTTTGTGCATGTTCAGGACGAGCTGAGGCCCTTCGATTCCCTCTGGAAAACCGGGATAATTTTCAACGAGCGTAGTGGTCGAGAGTTGTCCGCCCGGGTGGCGACCTTCCAGCACTAACGGGCTCAGGTTCGCTCGGGCCGCATAAATGGCAGCTGTCAATCCCGCGCAGCCGCTTCCAATAATGATCAGTCTTTCCATCAATAAAACTTAGCACACAGCGCAAGTTGTTGCCGGGAGTAGCGTGTGGTCATTAATGTCCCAGTAAGCCATTGCGGCGAAGCCACATGACACGCCAGATGCGTGGAGACACAGCCATTTACGTCGTCACGTTCACGCCAATTTCATGCAAGCCCGCTACACCGGAAAATGGACCTCTATCGTCTTCCCATTCCTGCACAGCCCCTTCGCCGTCGGTGGCCCGGACGACTAGCATGTAATCACCTGCTGCATCTGCCATCCATTCGGTTTTCCAGAGCGACCACGCCAGATTTCCGCCGGAATAATAGATCTCAGCGTCACGCCAAGATTTGCCGCCGTCGCTGCTAAATTCGACGCGCGAGATACCGCGGTCACCACCGTAGGCAATTCCCTTCACTTCAATCGGCCCGTTCAATTTGCCTAACGAAAACGACGACCAGGGATCCGGCACGTCAATTCTTGATCTCGTCGGCGTGATGAAATCGGGGCCCCAGCCTTGTGCCTCGTAAAATCCTTTTGCGTTCGCGTCGGTCACTTCGATTCCGGTGAGCCATTTCACATGTTTTTCTCCGAAGTAACCCGGGACGATGAGACGCAGCGGGTAACCGTGCCGATCCGGCAACTCGGCGCCGTTCATTTCATACGCAAGCAACGTCGTAGGTTTCAGCGCCTTCTCGAGCGGAATCGTATCGGTGTAATTATCGACCCCATGAAGGCGCACGCGCGCCGCGCCAGACAGCGGAATCGCCCGGTCCAGAACATCCCGCAACGGAAAACCTTTCCACACAGCGTTGCTGATCAGGCCCGCATCCAAACCATTGCTGATGCACATCAGCGTCGTTTCCTGCTCCTTTGTTTCGAATCCCAATAGATCGTCGAATCGCCATGTGGCGGCATTCTTCACGAGACCGCCTACTTCAAGGTGCCAAAGATCGACGTCCACTCGCGGATCGACCACATTCTTCGTCACACAATAAAACAATTCGTTAGGCGTGATCGGCTGAACGATGCGGCCTTTGTACTGCGTGCCGTCATAGCTAAACGTCGCAGCACGATAAAGCTTGCGAGCCAGCGCGATCCCGCCGCCCGTAACGGCAGTTCCGATCGCGCCCAGCACAAAAGCACGCCGCCCGATCGCTGGGCTGAATTCGTAGTCGCGGTCTCCGATTTTTCCTTGTGCAAGAAATCGAAAACCAGCCACCAACGTGCGCTCGAACGCAAAAACGCACAGCGCGAAACCGACCAGCGTGACCAGACGCGCAGCGCCGGTGGGCAGGCCAATGTAACTGGTGGCCAAAACCGGCCAAAGCGCGATTGCAAACAGGATGATCGGCAACAAAACGAAAATCGCCGTGGTCCAAAATGCCGAAGCCCGCGCAGGATTGCGCCGCAAGACCAATCCCAGGATTGCTCCGCCAATTGCACCAACGACGAGTTGGCCAGCTATCGTCGAGCCAACGCCGAGTTGCTTGAGATGATTGTACCCCCCGACCTTGCCCATAAGGGAAAGAAAAGGACCGGGCGGGATGAAAACGGAAAGGCGATCGCCGATGATCACGAGCGGTGTAGCCACACCCAGCACAGCGAGCAATAACATCGCTGTTGTCATTACGATTCCGGCGAGCAATCCGGCCATAAGCCCAGCGAAAATTGCCTTCGTTCTACTCACTCACCGCGAATATGAGTTGTAGAGGCGCTTGTGCCAAGCGTATGGGTCTTCATTCAGCGGTCGCCGGGGCGACCGCCGCCCCACTTGCTGGTTGGCTTTTTGCAGTCGAAAGAATTTTCCGCACGCGCTCCACTACCATCGCGGAAGTAACCTGCTTCATGCAGGCGTGATCAAATGGGCACTGGCTCAAGCGACGGTAATTGCATGGCGAACACGGTAAATCCACGCGCACGACCGATTCCGGTCGCTCGTAGGGACCGATATGAACTGGGTTGGTCGGGCCAAAAACGCTGACCATCGGTTTGCCAAGCGATGCGGCAACATGCATCGAGCCGGAATCGTTGGTGACAGCGACCTCAGCCCGTCGAATAAGCGCGGCCAAATCTGCGGGCGTTGTCTTTCCAGAAAGATCGCATGTCCCCGGTGCTGCAGCGGCGATTTGTCGGCATCGCTGTTGATCGCGCATGGTGCCAGCCAAAGCGACGGCAAATCCATCCTGAAGAAATTGCCGCGCAACACCAGCGAATCCTTCAATCGTCCAATGCTTGGTCTCCCAAATTGTGCCAGGCACAAGGACGACAAGCGGTTTAGACACCGGCACGCCTTGCTCCTTCAGCAATCGATTCACCTTGCTGGTAGCCTGCGGTGAAAGGTGAATAGTGAGATCGGGCGGATTATCATCGAGGCCAAGCAACGGCGCGACCCAAAGGTAACGATCGATCGCGTGAACATCGAGCGTCGGAATGGGAATGCGGTGGGTGTAAGCTATCCACGAACCTTCGCGCGCGCCACGCCAGCCATGGTTAGGGATGTTCTTGAGAGCGTGCTCAGCAGAAACGGTCAGACCGCGCTTGACGGGTCGATCAAATCCAATGCGCACCCGCGCGCCGCTGATGAGAGCAAAAAAAGCCGAACGCACCTGGCCATGCATGTCGATGATCAACTCGTATTTCGCGCTGCGAATTTGTTTAAGCAGATCGAAAAACGACAGAAACGCGCGCCATCGACGACCGCGCTTTGAGAAATCGCGGCGCGCAAAGAGAACGACATTGGAGAGCGCGGGATGGTAGCGGACGACCTCCGCGTTTTCCGGCGTGATCAGCCAGTCGATCTGCGCCCGTGGATACCGCGCGCGCAGTTTCACCAGCACCGGCAGCGTATGCACCACATCGCCCAGCGCTGAAGGCTTAATCAGCAAGATCCGCGAGAAATCGGCTGATCGGAGCGCCAATGCGTCGGAATTCTTTGGGGGTTCAATCTGACCTTTCACAAAGGGGTTTCAACGACCAACGCTCAACGCTCAACGCTCAACGTCAAATTCAGATGGTTAAGCGTTCTGTGTTAGATATTCGGGCGTTCGGCGTTTCTTTCGGCTTCAAGCCTATCCCAGCCAGCAGATCAGGCGGCCTGTTTTTCTCCTGACAGCGCGCCGCGGAGTTTTTTAATCCATGCGGAAAATCGATGCCGATTTTGCTCGCGCCGCACCACTGCCTCGCTCGTGACCCAGTTGAACTGAATGACGCGACGCGGACCAGAGAAAGGCTTGTGTCCATGCCATGAGTTACTGCTGCGCCGAAACGCCAGCAACGTGCCTTCGGTCGGCGGCACTTCCAGAAGGACATCTTCCAGATTTGTCCCGGATCGCAACAATCGAAGCTGACCACCGGACGACTCCCAAGCAGAATTCATGTAAACAAGGATAGTGATGATCTTGGTCTCAGAATCGGTATGGATCTTGCCATCTTTCTCGCTGCAACGCCCGCGCACGGTGATCATGTCCGGGCGATTGGTCAGATCGACGTTGAACTTTTCTTCAAACGCCTTGCGAAACTCTTCGCTGCGCATCTCCTCGATCAGCTTCGCAAATCCCGGGCCATAAGTCACCTCTCGAAGCGGAAAGCTACCGGCCCGGCCGACCTCAGGGTAATCCTTATCGATTGCAGGACGCGCCTCAACTCTTACGAACTCTGGAACGACTAGAAACTCAAACGGCTCATGGGCCAGCGGCGTGGTGCGAAATCTCTCAAGATCGAGCATCGAAAGCATTGTGCGACGCTACACAAAAACTCCAGAACTTCTAGATGCAATCGACTATTCAACGGCGACGCGCACCAATGTCGCAACGATGCGGGAACCGGCGACAAATGTGCCGCGAAACGTGCCGGACACCTTGGATTCGCCACCGGCACGCCGGCGATGGTTTACAGGGACTTCGAGAACACGCAGCCCGTCTCGCGCAGCTTTCATCTGCATCTCCAGATTCCAGCCGTAGGTCTGCTCGCGCATTTCGAGTTGTTCGAGCGAATGACGGCGAATGGCGCGAAATGGAGACATATCCGTGTAACGAACCCCGTAGAGGATTCGCAAAATCAATCCAGTGAGTCGTCCGGCAAAGATTTGCTGGAAATTCATGCTGCCGGGTTCGCGGTGTCCGCGCGTGCGCGAGCCGATCACAAAATCGTGCGTTCCGCGCGCTACGGGATCAACAAGCTGATTCATGAATGTGGGAACGTCGCTGCCATCGCCATCGAGAAAAACCACAATGTCACATTCAGGCGAAAGCGCACGAACGCCGGCGGCGCAAGCGCGTCCATATCCACGCGCCGCAGTCACCACGCGCGCGCCTGCTTCGTGCGCGCGTTCAGCAGTTCGATCGGTGCTGCCGTTATCAACGACTATCACCTCGTTAGGCAAACCAGTCGCGAGACATTCGCGCACGACTCCGGCGATCGGTTCCTCCTCATCGAGCGCGGGGATAATCACCGAGATGCTGCTCATCGCAAAACCAGCGACGCACCGATGAAGTAAATCACCAGCGCAAAAAAATCCGATTGCATGCGCTCTTATTTAGTCCCAGTACCATCGTGAGAAGAACGCGAGCACCAAACTCTGCGCGAGTGTCGCTTCAAAAAATCTTTGCGCGCGTGATCGATGACCATCGCATTGAAATCCGGAATCGTGGTAACGATGTTCATCGCCCTACTTGATGAACGATCCCTTTGTTCTTCAGAATTTCGCTGGCTTCGCTGAAGTAATCGCGAATGTCTGATTGCGCGCGGATCCAAGCGATATAGCGACCGAGTCCTTCATTGAGATCGACACTGGGTTTGTAGCCGGCCGCGCGAGCGAGCGTGGTGTCGCTAATGAGATGGCGCATTTCGCCGGGACGAAATTCGCCGTTAATCTCAGGCGCGAAGTCGATCTTCAGAACGTCGGAGAGTTGTTCGGCGATCTCGCGAATCGGCGTACCGCGGCCGCTGCCAATGTTTACTGCCAGTCCGTCGAGCTTGTCTGTTTC
Organism: Candidatus Udaeobacter sp.; assembly: GCA_035317225.1. Lineage (GTDB taxonomy): Bacteria > Verrucomicrobiota > Verrucomicrobiia > Chthoniobacterales > UBA10450 > Udaeobacter. The sequence continues at coordinate 7,489 of DATHHK010000057.1, forward strand.
CGCGGCAAGCAAATTCGCCCGGGCGATGTCTTCCACAAATGAGAAGTCGCGCGTCTGCTCCCCGTCTTCGTAAAGTACAGGAGGTAAATTGTTCAGCAAACGCGTGCAAAAAATCGCGATCACGCCGGTGTAGGGATTAAAGATCGATTGCCGCGGCCCGTATGTGCACGAGTAACGTAACGCGACCGTGGGAATACCGAGCTGTTTTCCCCATAGAAGGACCAGCCGCTCTTGATCAACCTTTGTCAGTCCGTAAACGGTTTCTCCACCGACCGGCGCATTCTCCGGAGTCGGAACGCTCGTTGTGGTCGCGCCGCAAAGTGGGCAATGCGCCTGCCAATCGCCTTTGCGCAATTGTTCCACGGGACGAACCGCCGGAAAAATCAATCCATGTTCAGGACATTCGCCGGCCCCTTCGCTGTAAACAGCCTGGGAGCTCGCAACAACGACCTTCCTAACCGGCAGGGCTTTCTCGCGGATCACTTCGAGCATTTGCGCAGTACCAAGCGAATTCACCTGCACAAATTTTGTGATCTCAGGCATGTAACCCCCGTAGGCTGCCTGGTGAAAAACGACATCTATCTTGTCGAGCGCGGCGGCAATCGTCTCGCGATCACGCAAATCGCCATGAACGAATTCCGCTTTCTTGTTGATCCACGCTGGTTTTCCGCGGCGATGAGTTTGTGGTTCCAGATTATCGAGCGCCCGAACCTCCCAGCCATCATTCACCAGCAGATCCACGACATGTGAGCCGATTAGGCCCGCGCCGCCGGTAACTAATGCGCGTTTTGCCATGCGACTGTGAGGCTAGTCATGCAGCTGTGGTAGGGCAACCGCTTCAGTTGCTCTCAGATTCGGTACGCAAGGCGCAGGCCTATACCGACCAAATACGCGTCCGACCATCGCGCGCGACAAGTTCGCGCAGAAACTGTTGGGTCCGAGGCGCGACATTATCGCGCCCATGTTTGCCAAGCAGTTCATCACAAAGCCGACGGAGCGTCGCGTGATCGTCGACGTCTAATCCTCGAGGCAACTCATGAACGCCGACGCCGATTTGCGTCGCGCGCTGTTTTGTCTGCTCGAAAACTCGCTCGGTACTCCAATCGATTTCCTCGAAGACTTCCCGGTGCAGCTGCTTTAAGCCAATCAAATAATAACCACCGTCGTCGCAAGGTCCGAGGACGACATGATCCCCCGGCAACGAAAGGAGTTCAATCGCTCTGGTAAAATTCTCAGCGGGAACGGTGGGGCTATCAGAATCAATCAAACAAACCTTGTCGAAGCCGCACTGGAACAAGTCCTCAGCTGCAAAACACAGGCGTTCACCGAAATTTTCGCCGCGCTGTGGCAGCAAACTGAAATCCGCCGGCAAAATATCGGCATAGTCCAATTCGGCACCGACCGGGGTGTAAACCGCAACTCCATGTGCGATTGCCCGGGAGGTCGGCCCGATTAAACCGCTGCAACAAACCGAAATCGCAGCACCTGTGTCGTGCAAGAAACACCGGTTGAGTTGCGCAGCTTCCTCATTTGTGAGCGGCGGGACAAGCCGCGTCTTCACCTTCCCTGCGCGCGGCGCTTTGGTCATCAGCCCCAATGCAGAACAGCCCGCAAAATCATTAGACGCTCTATCCGGATCAACAACGCGATGCCCCCTTCTCATTCGTTGCGCCGTCGATTGCTACCCTTTCTCGCAAAGAGCGTACTGGTAGCGGCCATCCCGCCAGGTCTTAAACTCTTTCCATGGTTGCATCGCGAAAAGGCTCGCGAATCCTTCTGCAGAAAATACCGTTGCCTTGTATGGTTCCCTATAACCATTTTCGGAGTGAATTAATCCCACGAGAAGCCACATGCCCAAAAGTGGAATTGACGCCCAAAAGGCGTAACGCGGTTCGGCAACGAAACAGCGACCTCCCGGCTTCAACACACGATACATCTCAGCGATTACGCCCGCCTGTTCGGGCAAGATAGTGAGCAATCGCGAAGCCAGGACGACATCAAAGGCTGCATCGTCACACGACAACTTGAGGGCGTTGACTCGTTTGAAGCAACAATTAGTCAACTGCAGCGCCTCAGCTCGCTCGCTGGCCCACTGTACTTGTCTTGGGGAACAATCCACTCCGGTGATTGACATGTCCCGAAAGCGCTTTCCTAGACGACACGAGTAGAATCCAGGACCGCATCCAAGTTCAATCAGAGTCGTTCCCAGAGCAGGATGTTCGTCTGGCCAAAGCGCCGTGATAATTCGCCTTGTATCATCACGGAAAAGGTGTTCGCGGCAGAACGCATAAGCCCAGGGGGCATGCTCAAAAAGACTCTCGTTTTTATAGGCTTGGTATTGGTATCTGTTTGGGAGGTTGGTTGTCTTCTCGAGTAAAACCTCTTTCGTCGGCATTTTGTCGTTGTTCCCAGTAGCACATTCGGTTCTCGTTCGGTCTTTCAGCGTCAAAAAGTTTTCCACAGCAAGATATGAATTAGATCAAAAGTTCATCTTTCTGATCATCTTCTTCTAATTGAGAATAAGTCGCGGATAAGCACGGTGTGTTTCACTACGGGGATGAGCTGTTGATAAGATAAACATCGAACACCGATAGGTTTGTTTCTTCGAAGAAGGACGGGACTTATTCAAAGTTATTCGAACATATTCGCCTCTTAACCCTAAATGCTTTAACAACGCTGGATGCGAATTAAAAAGTTCTTGTTTTTAATTGCCGTCCTATTCCTCGAATCATTTTCCTCGGCATGGAGTGCCGGCGAACCATCTCTCTGGCAAATCCAACAAATTCTTGTCCATAAACGATACGTAGATCTGACCCACGAGTTCGCACCGGGAATTCCGCGCTGGCCCGGGTTTCCCGATGAGGTGCGCAAGACAATTTACTGGTACGAGAAAAGTCCCTACCTCATGGGAACAGGTTTTTTCTCCGAACTCTATACACATGTCGGCCAATGGGGCACGCACGTCGATCCGCCTGCTCATTTTATAAAAGGGCTTCGAACCGTTGATCAGATCGATCCGAAAGAAATGCTACTGCCCCTTGTTGTCATCGATGTGCACGACGAGGCCGCGAAAAATCCAGATTACACACTATCGCTGGAGCGTGTGAAAAAATGGGAGAAGGATCACGGACCAATCCCTGCCGGTGCGTTTGTTGCCATGCGGACCGATTGGTCGAAGCGCTGGCCCGATGCAGTAAAGATGGAAAACAAGGAGGCCAATGGCATCGCACACTACCCTGGATGGAGCTTGCCCGCTTTGAAGTATCTTTATGAACAGCGAAAGATTACGGCGTCAGGCCACGAGACAACAGATACGGATCCGGGATTCGCTGCCAGTAAGGACGATTATTCACTTGAAAGATACGTTCTCGGCACAAACCACTATCAGATCGAGTTGCTTACGAATCTCGACCAGGTCCCGGAAGCCGGCGCAATTGCGGTAGTGAGCTTTCCAAAACCAAAAGGCGGCTCAGGATTTCCGGCGCGGGCGTTCGCGATTGTTCCCTGAATTTTGACTGCGACAGCGGCGCCGAGCGACTGCTCCGCTATTATCATTGAATCACTCCAGCCAGCGATTGCCGGTACTCTGTTGCGAGCGAAGGAGGTACATCCATGCGGTTCACGACGGATACGTCGACAAAAATGTGAGTTGACTGAGTTGACCTAAAGTCGCGGCAGGAACGAAGGTAGGCGCCGAGTCTATGCACATCACCGACATCATGCGGGGCAATTCTCCGATGTTTTCGTTCGAGTTCTTTCCGCCGAAAACCAAGGAGGCGGCCGAGACTCTGTATCAAACCATTCGCGACCTCGAATCGTACATGCCGAACTTTGTCAGCGTGACTTACGGTGCTGGCGGCTCAACACGTGATTTGACGCACGATCTTGTCGAGCGCATTCAGCGCACGACAAAGCTCGACCCGATTCCTCACCTTACGTGCGTTTGTCACAACGAAGGGGAGATCGAAGCGATTCTCCTTCGATATGCCAAGTCTGCGATTGGCAACATTCTCGCGCTAGGCGGCGATACACCGCTTGGAATTGCTTACGATAAATCGCGGGACTCGTTCCAACATGCAATCGATCTGGTCAAATTCATTCGCCGATTCAATGAGTCCGGCACGCATCCGGACCGCCGCGGTTTTGGGATCGGAGTGGCCGGATTTCCTGAAGGGCACCCCTCGACGTCGAATAGATTGCTCGAAATGGATTACTTCAAAGCGAAAGTAGACGCCGGCGCCGACTACATCGTCACGCAGCTATTTTTCGATAACCGCGACTTTCTCGACTTTCGCGAACGATGCGCGCTCGCGGACATTCACATCCCTATTATCGCCGGCATCATGCCCATTACTTCTATCGGCGGATTCAAACGCATCGCAGAGCTAGCTGGCGGGGCACGATTCCCTGCGAAGCTTCTGCGCGCTCTCCAGCGTTGCCAAGGCGATCCAGAGATGGTTAAGCGGGTCGGCCTTCATTTCGCGATAGAACAATGTCACGATCTTCTAGACAACGACGTCGCCGGTATTCACTTCTATACGCTCAACCGTTCCGACGCCACGCGGGTAATCTTTGACAGTCTTGGTGTTCCGCGTCGTCGGAATCCAGAGCCCTCCAGTGTCTAGTTAGGCAATATGATTTCAAGGCTCGAAAACTAGCTGGCGGGATTTGCGCGAAGCTAGTGACGCGAGCAGAATTTGCGGATGCCGAAGGTCAGCCGCGCGATTTGCTGGCAAGTTGGAGCACTCGTTGTTGCAATTGTCTTCGCAATCGTACTTTCGCGTTTCCTCCCGATCGTCAGTTTTATCGAGGCATCGCAACAGCGCGTGATGAGCTGGGGTGCATGGGGAGCCGTTTGTTACCCGCTGCTTTTCGCCGCTTGTAACATCCTTCTGCTGCCCGGCGGCATTCTTGCTGTCGGCGGCGGTTTCTTTTTTGGATTGTGGTGGGGATTTTTAATCGTGCTGGTGGGTAACCTTGTTGCTACGGCAGTTTCTTTTGCGCTTAGCCGATGGATCGCCAGGCGATGGTTTCAGCAAAAACTTTCACATAACGCGACGCTCCGCGCATTGGAGCCTGCGATTGAGCGCGAGAGTTGGAAGATTATTCTGTTGAGTCAACTGCATCCACTTTTTCCGACTAGCTTACTGAATTATTTCTACGGCATAACGCGAATCCCGTTTGGCAGCTACATGCTTTGGGCGTCGCTCGGGCGGGCGCCTGGTCTATTCTTGTACGTTTATGCTGGCACCCTGGGTCAGTTTGCGGTTCGCATTATGCGCGGGAAAAGTTATCCTCGCATGATTGAGTATTGGATATGGGGAGGCGTGTTTGTAACGACAGCGCTGCTTCTCATAGTGCTCGGCCGCATGGCATACGCAGCAATACAGACCTCGCACAATTCGACAAGATCCAAACAGGAGCCGAATACTCAGCACATTGGTATAAGTAGCTGATTTTAAAATCGTTACGATAATTATGAGTTTCAAGCTACCAACGGAATATGAAGTATTGGTTGTCGGCAGCGGTCATGCCGGGATCGAAGCGGCGCTAGCCGCCGCGCGAATTGGATGCCGAACCTTGATGTTAACTCAAAATCTGGACACGATTGGGCAAATGTCGTGTAACCCGGCGATCGGTGGACTAGCAAAAGGTCATATTGTTCGGGAGATAGATGCCATGGGCGGCGCGATGGGCTTAAATGCGGATGCTACAGGGATTCAGTTTCGAATGCTTAACAGAACGAAGGGCCCATCGGTCCGGGCGCCGAGGGCGCAGTGCGACAAAAAGGCTTATCAGTTTCGGATGAAGGCACTTTTGGAGTCTGCCGAGAATCTTGACCTTAAGCAGGGAACCGTCTCGAGCATTCTTGTCGAGGACGGCAAGGTGATTGCGGTGGAAACCGATTTGGGTCTCAAAATCGCTACTCGAAGCGTCGTGATCACCTCGGGGACATTTTTGCGAGGTCTTCTCCATGTCGGCGAAGCCACCAAGCCTGGCGGGCGAATGGCCGACGCCAGTTCGACTCTCAGCGATAATCTTCGGGAGTTAGGCTTCCAAGTCGGGCGATTTAAGACGGGCACGCCGTGTCGCTTAAATGCGCGCTCGATTGATTTTTCTCGGTGTACAATCCAAGATGGAGACGAGCCACCGCCGACCTTCTCCTTTTATGAGGACGAAATTGGCGACTGTCGAGCAGAGATCTTTACCCTGAACCGCATTTGCAGAGGAAAGTTCCACGTGGAACAAATGCCCTGCTGGATAACTCATACCACTGAGCGGACCCACGAGATCATTCGCGCGAATCTTAATCGGTCGCCCCTTTATGCGGGCCAGATAAAGGGTGCCGGACCTCGATACTGCCCGTCCATCGAGGATAAGGTTGTAAAATTCTCAGATAAGACATCGCATCAACTCTTCCTTGAGCCCGAGGGTCGCCACACCAGGGAATATTACGTCAACGGCATCTCGACGAGTCTGCCATATGACGTTCAACTTGAATTTTTACATTCGATTCCCGCTTTGGAGCGTGCTGAGATAATGCGCCCGGGCTACGCGGTAGAGTACGATTATTTTCCGCCAACCCAGCTTTTCCCGACGCTCGAAACCAAGCTGATCGATGGGTTGTATTTTGCCGGCCAGGTTAACGGAACGTCCGGGTATGAAGAAGCAGCGGCTCAAGGTTTGATGGCTGGAGCCAACGCCGCACTGAAAATTCAAAAACGTTCCCCACTGGTCTTGGAGCGGAGGGAAGCGTACATAGGAGTTCTTGTCGATGATCTCGTCACCAAAGGAACGGAAGAGCCTTATCGCATGTTTACAAGCCGCGCCGAGGATCGGCTGTTTTTGCGACATGACAATGCCGATCAGCGGCTAACGGGCCGCGCATTCAGCTCGGGATTAGTGAACCCTACACGCTGGGCCCGGCACAACGAAAAGACACGATTGTTGGACCAAGCTCGTCTGCTAGCGACTCAAACAAAGCTTAATGGTGTTCCGGTCTCTCAATTGTTCAAGAGACCCGACTTTAATGCCATAAACTTGCCCTTGGAGCTTCTTTCACTCGTACCGATCACAATCTGGCAGTTAGTTGAAACGGATTTCAAATACCAAGGTTATGGGGCGCGCCAATCAGATCAAAATCGACAGCTTGAGCGCAGATGGCAACAGGTGATTCCAGATTGGCTGGATTATAATGAAATTCCTGGCCTTCGTTCCGAGACGAGGCAGAAACTTGCGACTGCTCGTCCCTGTTCGCTAGGGCAGGCTGCTCGAATAAGTGGAATCACGCCTACTGATGTTGCTATAATATCTATCTGGTTATCTAAGAACGATTTACGTAGAATACCAGCCATCGAAATGGCGATTAACTCAGAATAACGTTTTCATGCTCACGTTCGCAGTTGTAGTGATCGCGAGCTATCTGTTGGGATCGATCCCGTTCGGCTATCTCGCAGGTCGAATGGCGGGGATTGATATCCGGAACCGCGGTAGTGGCAATGTCGGCGCGACCAACGTAATACGAACGCTTGGAAAGGGTTATGGCTATCCCGTGTTCGCCTTGGATTTTTTGAAGGGTCTCGGCGCTGTGAAGGTGTCGATCTTGATCGCTACGCGAATGCAGTCGGAGTGGAACCCGCCAGAGATGTTTGGAATCGTCGGCGCAATATCGAGTGTGCTGGGGCACTCTTTTCCGATCTGGCTACGGTTCAACGGGGGAAAAGGTGTCGCCACTTCAGCCGGGGCGCTTTTCGGGTTGGCTCCGGTCGCTGCGCTTGTTGGTGTTGCGATCTGGATAGTAACCTTTTGGCTTACGCGTTATGTTTCGGTGGCCTCAATTGCAGCCGCAGCTGCTTTACCTTTCGTCATCCTGGTTACAACCTGGCTAAGTCGAACCACAGGGAAGTTATTATTCTTTTCATCGGTTTGTCTCGCGGCAGTTGTGATTTGGCGTCATCGTTCAAACCTTTCGCGGCTCATGCATGGCACGGAGCCGCGCTTTAATCGAAAGTGAAAATCCGCGAAACAGCAATTCTTGGAGCTGGCAGTTGGGGCACGGCTTTGGCGTGGTTGTGGGGCAAACACGGGCGCCAGGTTTCGCTCTGGGGCCATGACGGCGAGCGCGTAGCGCGGATTCGAGGAACCCGCGAGAACAGTGACTATCTTCCCGGTCTCAAATTACCTGCATCAGTGCGCGTCACGTCCGAGCTTATTGATTGCACCGGAGCGGATTTAATCGTTTTCGCGACGCCATCGACAGCTTTGCGAAAGGTTGCAACCCAACTGCGAGAAGCGATTGGAAATGTTCGCGCAGTGCTACTGAGTTGCGTGAAAGGGATCGAGCACGGCTCCGGGATGCGGATGAGTCAGATCCTGAGCGAACTATTTCCAGAGCAGAAGGTCGCGGTCTTATCGGGCCCGAATCTTGCAGTCGAGGTCGTGCAGGACTTCCCGGCTGCGACGGTGATTGGCTGCACAGACGCCGTTTGCGCAACGAGTCTGCAAGGCGTCTTGGGGAGTCCGCGCTTCCGTGTTTACACTAGCCAGGAGGTCACTTCCATTGAACTGGGCGGCGCTTTGAAAAATGTCTTCGCGGTGGCGGCCGGGATCAGCGATGGACTCGGGTTGGGCGACAATTCCAAGGCGGCGTTAGTGACGCGATCGTTGGCGGAGTTGGTGCGCCTCGGAGTTGCAATGGGAGGAACTGCGCAAGCCTTTTATGGATTAAGCGGCGCGGGCGATTTGATTGTAACTTGTTATAGTGAGCGCAGCCGTAACCACACAGTCGGCAAACGTCTTGGGCGAGGCGAATCCCTCATGCAGATCACAAAATCGATGAGGATGGTGGCTGAAGGGATTCCCACTGCGCGAAGCGCGTTTGAGTGCGCACGCCAAGTGAAGGTCGAGACGCCCATAATTGATCAGGTTTACGCCGTGCTGTATGAGCAGAAAAAACCGACGGGTGCATTGGAAGAAGTGCTGAGCCGCGAGCAAAAAGCAGAACATCTCTAGGCGATGCATGAGCCGCAGTCTGCGGCTGGGCACGGGGAATTCGAAATTACAATGCCGCCGTTCGATATCTTCCGCAAAATTCCGCGATCACAGCCGGGTATAACTCGCGCTCGGCGATTTGGATCCGCGCGTGCAGGCTTTCAGCTGTGTCATTAGGCAGGATCCGCACTTCACGCTGAGCGATGATCTCACCGTGATCGATTTTCTCATCCACGTAGTGTACCGTACAACCAACGACCTCTTCTCCGGCTGCCAGGGCTTGTTTCCAAGCTTCGAGTCCCGGAAATTTGGGCAGAAGCGATGGATGGATATTGATGATGCGTCGTGGAAACGCCTTGAGCATCGGTGCGTGCAGCACCCGCATGAATCCAGCGAGAACTACGAGGTCAACATGGGCCTCGCGTAACATATCCACGAGGTCGTTTTCCACTTTTGGCTCCAGCCGGGTGCGAAGTTGGCCAGGCGGCAGATATGCGTTATCAACGGAAAACTCACGCGCTATGTCAAGGATTGGCGCATCCAGGACGTCCGAGATTACAACGCGTGCTTCCGCTGCCAGATCGCCCGAGCGGATACGCTCGAGAATTGCCCGGCAGTTGCTTCCTTTTCCTGACCCAAGAATTCCAATTGGCAGCCGTTTCACTTATTTACCCTGAAGTCTAGCGATATAGGGACATCGGTGCAGGAAGCGCCACAACTTTCAATGCCCGCTCTTGCATATTTGTTCAAGCAGGCGCGAAGTCGAATAGCCTGCCTCAAATGGAATAATGCGAATCTCGGCGCCGATCTCCTTCAAAAGCGTGCGCTCCTCTTCGTTGAGCGTTTCGGAGGTGTAGTCTCCACCTTTCACATAAATGGCAGGATGGCTTGCAGCAATAAACTGCGTCGCTCGCAGTGCGGGAAAAATTGTGACGAGATCTACGGACTGTAGACTGGCGAGGATTTCCGCGCGATCGCGCTCAGCGGTGATCGGACGTCCCTTTCCTTTTAATTCGCGGACCGAGAGATCGCTATTCAAGCCGACGGCTAACAAATCGCCAAGCGCGCGTGCAGCTTGCAAGTAGCGCACGTGCCCGACGTGCAGCAGGTCAAAGCAGCCGTTTGTCGCTACCAGTTTTTTACCGGCAGCATTCAACTGTTTGCTGCGCTCCGAAAGTTCTTCAAGACCGACGATTTTTGCGCTCATGCCATTCTCAATTTAACGAGAACTATGCGTTAAACGCGCAAAAAGGCGCGGAAAAGTTCCAAAAGCACCGAGATGACCTTGTTGGTAATTGGAAGTTCTCGACGCGAAATCTGTGGTTGGCGTTTTGTCGATTTGGGCCACGTTCTGGAAGATGAAGGCGAGACAGACGTTCCATATTTCCAGGAACCCCCTCGTGCCTCTCGCGGAAACCGAGGAGTCACACGATTTGGGTAATGGCTTAGGATTGTCGCGCCTTCCTGGTTCACCGCGTCTTCTCGCCGTTGCGCGCGACCCTTGGACAGTGTTCGCATATTGTGATATTGACTGGCCATCGCTTTTCAAAAATGCCACGCCTGTCGATCGACAGGTTCATCTCCGGATTCATTGCGCAGACGGTCTGGGGGAGAAAGAAGCGGCGATCGAACCGATGGCGGGAATGCATTATGTTACGATGTCTCAACGGCATCGTACTTGTCGCCTTGAGATCGGATATTATCAGCCCGCTGACGTCTGGCATTCAGTGATGAAGTCCAATGAGGTTATGATGCCGCCCAGGGAACTATCGGAATCTGAGGATGTGGATATTGCTACGATTCCATTTCATCTCAGTTTTCAACAACTCGTCGAGTTGTACGGAGCTAATGACGCTGCATTGGCGACCTTCATTTCGCGATTTCAAACGCGCGCAGCGAGTAGTGGACGATATGAGACGTTAAGTTCTGAAGAGCGCAAAATTCTGCAAGGGGCAGGCCTGACGCTCTCCAAACTCGGCGACTCACGGCGCGCTTTCAATCAGATCAATAGCGAAAAGCTTAAGAACCGCGCCAAAGTGCTTTTAGACTTAGGCGCAACCAGCCCATCGCGAGGATTCAAGGGCGACTGGACCTCATCTGGATCTTAAAGCCTGTTGTCCTTCTAAGACTTACCAGCGTGAGCGTTTCGGCAACGCTAACGCCCACTTGGCGAGATTGGTGGAGGCGTGACTAATTCTCGCCTGGCGTTTCCATCATCAAGTGCCGGGCATGTGTATGATCGGAAACTTGCGCGACCAAGTTTAGCAGCGCGCCCAGACTCCACGCCAGCACGAAGCCCGCGGCACCAATGACGATACCGAGAGGGCCGGGAATGTAATCTGTCCGATAACTCGCCAGCCACAGGATCGAGCCGAGCGAGCCGAATACAATCCAGATCACCCCCGCGATTTTCAGAGCCCGTGACCAGGCGGTCTCACCGGGGATTTTCCGCGGGCCAAGTTTGGAGTTGTAAACGCTGTAGCCGAAGTAAATCACGATGCCGAACGCAAACCAGTAAATCAGCCGCTCCCAGGTTAGCCACGGCAGTGAGATCATAAGAGCAATGGCCGACAGCGCACCCATCGGTGCGACGAACCACACAGCTGGCGTTTTGAATGTGCGCGGCAACTCAGGCTCGCGCAGCCGCAGCACAAGAACTCCAATTGAGACGATCACGAACGCCAGCAGTGTGCCGATCGAAACGAGGCTGCCAGCTTCGCGCACAGTGAAGACTGCTGCAAAGCAGGCCACAACGATTCCTGTGGCTATCGTCGTGATATATGGCGTGCGGAATTTTGGATGAATCCTGCTCACAAACTTCGGCAGCAAACCGTCGTCCGCCATGGTGAAGAAAATCCGCGACTGGCCCAAGAGCATCACCAGAATGACCGA
>DATHHK010000058.1:0-2740 GCA_035317225.1 Candidatus Udaeobacter sp.
ACCCTTCTCGATCTCAGAAGCAAAGCGGAGTCGAGCTTGCCTGGGTTGCACGAACCGGACAGCCTCGGTTTGATTTCGCTCAAGTCTCAATTGGGCCAGCTTGACCCGAACAGCCATGTCCGAATCCGTTTGTGCGTTTACCTGGACCAGTAATTTAGCGGATTCTTGAAGGTTACCTTGGGCCTGGTAGATGCTGGCTTTTAACGCCATCAAAGATACTTCATTAGGGAGGATACCCAGTGCCCGATTGTACAGGTTTAGCGCTGCCGGGAATTGCCGGAGGGCGTCATAAGTCCATGCCACTTCAATCAGCAACGCCGTGTTCAGCGGATCGAGAGCGAGACCCTGTTCCCAGTAGGCAACACTTTCGGCCCAATGTCCCTGGCGTCGCGCGATTGCCGCAAGGGCGTATGAGACCTCGCTGTTACCTGGCAACATCTTGCTGACTTGCTCGAAGGTCGTTTTGGCCAGCCCGTAATCGTGCAGCACCCAATATTGATAATACCCCAGGAAGAGCAACGTTTCGGGCGAGTTCGGCTGCAGTTTCTGCGCATGCTCCAAAGCTTCTTTGGCCGCATCGCGGCGAGCGGCAGTTGTGTCGCCGCGGTTAAAGTAAAGAAGCGCGTGCGCACCAGAAAGTCGCGCCCAGGCAAGCGCAAAATTCGGGTCAATCCGCACTGCCAGGTCATAAAAATCGATGGCTTTGAATAGGGCGTCGCTCGAGTAGTTGCCGCGCGCTTCATAAGCCAATCCGCGTAAATAAGCATCGTAAGCTTGCGGATTGTTTGTGGGGTTGGCGGCCAATGCTTGCTCCTCACGGCCAGTCAGCGTTGCTTGCAGTGACTCTGCTATCCCTTTGGCGATTTCGCTCTCGACGACAAAGATATCACTCAACTTGCGATCATACGTCTCGGCCCATAGCTGCGAGCCGGTTTGAACGTTAACCAGGTGAACATTGACCCTCACCTGATTGCCTGCCTTCTGGACGCTACCCTCAAGGATGTTCGCAACGCCAAGCTGCTTCGCGATCTCAGCAAGATTTCCCGGTTCGCTCTGATACCGCTGCGTGGACGCGCGCGAAATCACTTTCAAATCCGCGATCTTAGCCAGACGCGTCAGGACTTCCTCCTGGATGCCATCAGCGAAATAGGCGTTCTCTGGATCGCTGCTCAAATTTTGAAATGGCAGGACCGCAACTGATTTGTCGACCTTTTCCCGGACGACCCGTGGTAAAAGAAGAAATCCAGCAGAAACGGAAACGATCACAGCGGCCACGATCAGCAAAATGAGATTTCGTCGCCGATGCCCTCCTGTTTGCGGCGTTATTTGAATTCCCTTGGCGGTAATGTCGTAAGCCCAGGCGAGTATGACCGCAATCGGAAAACCGATCAGTAAAAGCGCGATCACGAGGCGCAAACTCCAATTCGGCAATTCCCATGCTGGAAACACGGCCGAGGCGATTTGAATCAAGAACCCCGCGGCGACGATGTAAGCGGCGGCGACGCGATAAACCTTTCGGCGCTGCAATTCCTCAAAGAACCCGCTCATAATATATATAGGTCGATCACGACCATAGTCTGACGCTGCGGGTTCGCAGCCAAATATATGCCCGGGACCGGTGTGTTAGTTCATCGTTCTAATTTACGACTTTGCTAGGCAAAAAGCCCGACCTAGGGCGCGCGCCGTAGCCAGCGACGTGACGCAATAAGCGGCCTGTAAAACGCGCTTTCGAAAAGTCAGACGCTCTACGGAGCTTGGCTGCTGCATTCGTGAACGGTTTCTAACGCCTGACCGTTGGCAGATTTCCACATGTCGATCTTTAGGGCCACTTCCGCTGTTGGCCTGCTCGCTTCGAGCTGTGCGCTCACTTTCTGTAGACCTGCGCTGAGCATTTCAATTTGTTTCTCCAGTCGCTCCACTTTGCGATGTTCTTTGAGGAATTCATTGAGTAACATCGCGTTCACTGCGTCGTAACGCACAGTGTAGATTTCGCCGTTCTCGTCGCGCACTATCAGGTCCGGGTTTACGTCTGCCACGTCCTCTGCGATCAGACCAAATTTCGGTGTTTTTGTGTTATCGCTCTTATAGTGGAAGCTAACAGGTTTGAGCGCCAAAACGGCTTCGCTGGCAGTGTCCATCGGCTTGATCTCCTTTTTGTACCTCCGCGAAGAAGCCGGCGCTGTGGTGCCGAGCTGACCGGTCAATGTGTTTATAAAAACTGCCGTCGCACTGCCCTGGTTCACTCCGTTAATGCCGGCAATAAAGTTTCTTGTCTGATTGTTGTCACCGATGCGGACGGTCGCTGACTCGTTTCCGGCACCTACGTTGCCGATATGAATGTTATTACTGCCTGTAGTGATATTGAAACCGGCGTGAACCCCCAAGGCGGTGTTATTGTTGCCCGTGCTCTGAACGAGCGCTTGAGAACCGTAAGCTGTGTTGCCGACGCCGGTAGCGTTGCCACTGAGCGCACGATAACCGTTGGCCGTGTTCTCCACGCCGGTGGTGTTGTTTAAAAGTGCAAAAGCCCCATTGGCAGTGTTGAAAATGCCGATGGTGTTGGTAAACAGCGCGAATGCCCCGTTGGCGGTGTTGTCTTCGCCGGTGGTGTTACTCAAGAGACTCCCAGCGCCACTAGCCGTGTTTCTGTCTGCCGTGTTTGCAAGAAGCGCCCCGGCGCCGAGGCCGGTATTGAAGTTGCCTTCAGTATTGCTCAGAAGTGAAAACAAGCCAACCGCAG
>DATHHK010000059.1:0-73297 GCA_035317225.1 Candidatus Udaeobacter sp.
CAACACGGCTCCGGTCTTGGTGTCTCTCTCTGCCGGGAAGAGAAAAAACTGCATATGCTTTTCGCCCACCCAAATTTGGGCGATGCGCTGCGACTCGTCGTCGTCAAAAACACGGCAGCCGATTGTCTGAAAATCGGCGAACTCGTCTGGAACATCGTAATGTTCCAGCCCGTGTTTCATAAAGAACAAATCGCTTAATGTCCCCGCTTCGGAGCTCACTGGATCAAGCATGACCGAGCGAGTGGAGCCCGCTACTGTTAGTAATTTCCGCGCTGTCGCCGATCCCGGGAAATCATTTAGCTGACCAAGCAGATGGAACGCGAATACCCCGGCGATCACCATGAGCGCAATGCTAATCGCGAGGACTGCGGGATTGAGCACGATCTTTCTCCATGTCCACTTGGGAGCACGAATCGCCTCCTTGTCCAAGAACCATTCGGCGGACTCAGGCGGTATCGGAACCAGACGAATCAGTTCCGCCACGGCTCGATCAAAGTTCTGTTGATTAACAAATTCACCGGCGCCGTTTTCACGGGATACCGCGTTCCGCATGGAGCGGTCAGTCAAATGGTCATGGCTAATCGGCGCGCAATTCAAAAGAGCGCGGCGCCGACGTAATAGTCGCAGGGTCCTCATTCCTTGGGTGCTCCGGAGCGCTTGGCGTCCAGCCACGCCTGCAACTGTCGCCGCCCTTGCGCCAGGCATCGCGACAGGGTGCCCAACTTCAGCTCGGCGATGTCGAGAATTTCAACGTAATTGAACTCGTCGAGATAAAACAGCGCCAGCGCGGTCCGCTGAGGATCGGGAGCGGCGGAAATCCAAATTGCCAGTTGCGCAGGCTCGAGCTGCTTGATCTGTGACGCGGCCTGTGGAGCGATGTCGTGCTCGTCGATTTGCACCGATTCCGGTTGCAGGTCCATCTTGCTTGCTTCCAAACAGCGCCAGCGCGCCTCACGGAAAAGCCAAAAGGATTCCTTGGGCAGTTCCCCTTGTGCAGCGCGCACAGCCGCTTCGCGCAACGTCGTGTTAAAGACTTCCTGTGCCTTGCGCAGGTCGCCCAGCATCAAGAAACAAAAGCGATACAGTTGTGGTAAATTTTGCTTTCGATCCGACACTCTCCCATCCTTCGTCTTTGCAAAATTTAGCGCACTCTACGCAGGTACCTATAATCGACAAGAGGCGATTCGCTTATCTTTAGGAGCGCCAGCCTCGCCTTGAGTCAGGGCGACTATAACTTCTGTAACCGCTGTGCTACTTCCTCCGCGTTCTCCCGGCTGTTGAATGAGGAAATGCGAATGTAACCTTCGCCTTGCGCGCCAAAACCAGCGCCCGGTGTGATGACGACATTCAACACCCGCAGCATTTGGTCGAACATCTCCCAGCTCGTTAGACCATTGGGGCTTTTTACCCAGATATAGGGCGCGTTTATGCCACCGAAAACATCAAGACCGGCGGCCGCCGCGGCGCTCCGAAGAATCTTTGCGTTGCCCATGTAATGATTAATGAGCACGCGGATTTCCTTACGGCCTTCCGACGAATAGAGTGCTTCTGCGCCGCGTTGCACCGGATAACTCACGCTGTTGGATTTGGTGCTCCACCGCCGCTGCCACAGCGGATGAAGCGGAAGCCGGCGACCGTTCTCGGTCCGCGCGAGTACCGATTTCGGCATGGCTGTAAACCCACAACGCACGCCCGTGAACCCGCCGTTCTTAGAAAAGCTGCGCAATTCAATCGCGCAGTCGCGCGCGCCCGGAATTTCGAAAATCGAATGTGGAACATCTGGATCGGAAATGTACGCTTCATACGCTGCGTCGAACAGAAGTAGGGCTTCGTGCTCGCGCGCGTAATCGACCCACCGCGAAAGCTGTTCACGTGATGCAACGGCCCCGGTTGGATTGTTGGGAAAACAAAGATAGATAAGATCGGCATGTTCTGCCGGCGGGTCGGGAACGAATCCGTTTTCAGCTGTGCACGGCAAATAAAGAATTCCTTCGTAGCTGCCATCTTTTCTTGCCGGTCCACTGCGGCCAGTCATTACGTTCGTATCGACGTAAACCGGATATACCGGATCGGGGATGGCGATTTTGTTTTGATCCCCGAGAATGTCGAGGACGTAACCGCAATCGCATTTTGACCCGTCAGAGACAAAAATTTCGTCGTCAGCAATGTCGATGTTGCGGTCGCGATAATCGTGCTGAGCGATTGCTGATCTTAAAAATTCGTAACCATGCTCGGGGCCATAGCCGCGAAAGGTCTCGCGATGCGCGAGCTCTTCGACAGCTCGCTTCATCGCATCGATTGCCGCACGCGGGAGCGGCTCGGTGACGTCCCCGATTCCGCAGCGGATCAGTCGCTTCGCCGCCTCAGGATTGGCTTCGCAAAATTCGCGTACCCGCCGAGCGACTTCTGGGAAGAGATAGCCTGCCTGAAGTTTAAGATAGTTTTCGTTTAGATAAGCCATCCCTGTATTGCGACACTTCTAGACCGCTAACGTGTACAAATTTAGCGGCGGTCCTGGACCGCCGCTACAGCAGAACTAGTAAACGCCAATCAGTAATTCTTCGCTACCGCATCCCAGTTTACCACATTCCACCACGCTTTGATGTAATCGGGCCGGCGGTTTTGATACTTGAGATAATAAGCGTGCTCCCAAACATCGACGCCGAGGAGAGGCGTGTTGCCGTCCATTAGAGGGCTGTCTTGGTTTGGCGTCGAAATGACCTCGAGCTTTCCGTTCTTATTTTTGATGAGCCACGCCCAGCCGCTGCCAAAACGTCCCGCACCAGCGGCCGCGAATTTCTCTTTGAAATCGTTGAAGCTCCCGAACGTTGATTTGATGTCATCGGCGAGTTTGCCTTTCGGTTCGCCGCCAGCATTTGGTCCCATGATTGTCCAAAAGAACGAATGATTCGCATGCCCGCCGCCATTGTTCCGCACAACGGTGCGAATGTCTTCCGGCACCGCTTTAAGATCACTGATCAAATCCTCGACCGACTTCTTTTCCAGATCAGCGTTGCCTTTGACCGCGTTGTTTAGGTTGTTGACGTAAGTCTGGTGATGCTTGGTATAATGGATTTCCATCGTCTTCGCATCGATATGCGGTTCCAAAGCATCGTACGAGTAAGGTAATTTTGGTAATTCGTAAGCCATAATCTTTACAGTTAGATCGAATTACGCCGCGCGACAGGTTTTATTTTTCGCGCTGCCGGAATCGATGCAGCGTCCAGCGGTTTCGCCCTAACGATCGCAGAGATAAAAACTAGAACGATGCCCTACGCCGCTGCGGTAGTTAATATAGGTCGCGAGCGCAAGCAACGGAAAGTTCTGCCGATACATGTCGTACTTCAAATAGAACACACGGGGAAAGCCGGTTCCCGTGATTTGCTCCTCATCCCACGATCCGTCGGGTTTTTGCGCACTGAGCAGGTAGCGCAAACCTCGCTGAATACTCCGTCGATCGAGATCGCCACACGCGCAGATGCCCATGATCGCCCATGCCGTTTGCGACGCCGTGCTTTCGCCAATGCCTTTGGTCGATGGATTTTCGTAGGTGCCACAAGTCTCACCCCAACCGCCGTCGTTGTTTTGACAGCTCTCAAGCCAATCGCGGCCCCGCAATATCCAGTCCTGCGTCATGTCCTGGCCAATCGCACGCAAGCCTCGCAGGACCTGCCAGGTGCCGTAGATATAATTGACACCCCAGCGCCCATACCAAGAGCCATCTTCGTCTTGAGTGTCGATCAAATACTGCATCGCGTCGCGAACAGACCGCTCTCTGGGATTGAACCCTATGTAACCGAGTAGCTCGAGCGTGCGCGCGGTAAGATCACTGCAGGTTGGATCGAGAATCGCATTGTGATCGGCAAACGGCATGTCTTCCAGCCAGGGCGTGGTCACGTCCTTGTCAAACGCCGCCCAACCGCCATTGCGACATTGGAAGCTCAGCTGCCAATCCAGTGCGCGGCGAAAGATTTCATTGAGCGATTGTGGAACCTTCGGCCGGACCAGCCGTAGCGCCATCAGCACCATCGCTGTATCATCAGTGTCGGGATAATAAACGTTGTTGTATTCGAATGCCCATCCACTGGCCTGCGGATATGAATTGTTTGCCGACCAGTCCCCACGGATGCGCACCTCCTTATTAACGAGCCATTCGGCGGCCTTTTGCAGCGCAGGATGCTCTGAAGGAAGGCCGGATTCCGCCAGCGAAATGATTGTGATTGCAGTGTCCCAGACTGGCGACAGACACGGTTGGATGCGGAAATCCTCGGGATCATCAACGAAGAGTCTAGCGAAGTCTTTCTCCGCCTTGGCGTAAATCGGATTTGTTTTTGAGTAACCGAGGGCGCGCAATGCGATTAAACAATTCAGCATCGCCGGAAACACCGTCGCGAGGCCATCGCTACCTTCACCAATCCGTTCGAGCATCCACCGCTCCGCTTCTTCCAAGGCGCGTCGGCGCAGCGGACGAATCCGCAGCGGCTGCAGGAATTTCAGAGTGTCGTCGAGTCGGAGAAAGAAATTCCGCCAGGTCCAGAAAGGTTCGCTGCGGGGCAAACGCAAATCGCTTTGCTCGGTGCCAAGAGGATAAAGTTCATGCAATTGCTTTTCACCGGGCAAAATGCGAGTCGGCTTGAAATGATTAATAATCGCCAGCGGCACGAGCATCGCCCGGCTCCACGACGACATTTTGCAAATGTGAAACGGCGCCCATCGTGGGAGAAGCACCATCTCCACGGGGATCGCCGGCAGGTATTTCCAGGGAAACTGGCCCAGTAACGCAAGATAAAGCTTGCTGAACGTGTTCATCTGCGGAATGCCGCCGCGACGAATGATATTCGCGCGTGCCTCTTGCATAAACGGCGCGTCCACCGAACAGCCCGCGAGCTTCAATGCAAAATATGCTTTCGCTGACGCATTGATTTCGCTCGGGCCGCCATGATAAATATTCCATCCTCCATCGGGCAGTTGTCGTTTGAGAATGTGGCGCACACAGCGCCGCTGCAATTGCGCGTCCACGTCGCCGCACCAATGCATGAAAAGGATATAATCCGAGCAGAGGGTGCTATCGACGATCAGCTCGCCGCACCAATGGCCATCCGGCTTTTGCTGGCGCAACAGGTTCTCTTGCGCGCGCGCGATCGCACTCGCGATTTCTTCGTCGTTCGCCGAATACGATTCCGATATCTCTGGTCGCGCGCTCGGCAACACAATGAGGTTCTTCGATTCCGGCATGCAGATCCGATCTTTACGAGGCTTTGGCTGCGGCTTCTGCGCGTTTCCCGGTCAGGTGTCCGTTACCGGAGCTCACGCCATTGAAGGCGAGAACCTCGCTGCCACGGCGAGAAGGTTTCGGCTTCGAGCCGAAATTGAACTTGATCGTTTTCCACGTGTCTCCTCGTTGCGCCTGAAGTCCCAACGTCGCTGTCGGCTCGTAACCGCAATGCACCATGCAGTTCTCGCATCGGCTATCGCGCGCCACGCCGTTGACGACGCCATACTGTTCCCATTCGGTCTTTTCCAGTAACTCCGCGTAGCTCGAGTAGTGCCCGTCGGTCATCAAATAGCATGGGCCTTTCCAACCGCGGATATTTCGTGTCGGAATCGCCCATGCTGAACACGTTAGATCGCGCTTGCCCGCAAGAAACTCGAAGTACACCGGCGTCCCCAAAAAACAATAACGACTCATCCACTCCTCGACTTTTTGGAACTTCTCGACCGTCATTGCGCGGGTAAGAAAGAAGTTTTCCGGGCGCAGGTTGAGCCGTTTGATCATGTCTTTCTTGGCGGCGTCGTAATCGTATCCAGGGGTGATGGTGTGACCATCCACGCCAAGATCGGAAAGATAATCGAACATCTGTTCGATCTCTTGCATATCGGTTTCCTTGTAGATCGTTGCGTTCGTCGCCACTTGATAGCCGAGCAGCTTTGCCATTTTGATTGCCAGGATGCATTCCTTGAAGACGCCCTCGCGCTCCACAATCAGGTCGTGTGTTCGCTCCAAGCCATCGAGGTGCACGTTCCAGTACATCCATTTGGTCGGACCAATAGTTGGCTTTGCCCGATCTTTTGGTCCCTTGCGGATTTCTGTCGCATCTTTTTCGCTCAGCAGTCCCGCGCCCAGCAACGCACTGATTTTTTCTTCGACAAACTCTGGCCGAATCGACACCTGCGAGGCCATCCACTCACGCATCTTTTTGCGCATGAACATGGCGTTGGTGCAAATATAAACGATTCGTCGTTGCGCGAGCAATCCGTCCACCAGCGCCTCGATATGCGGATAGATAAGCGGTTCGCCGCCGCAGATGGAAACCATCGGTGCGTTGCATTCGTTTGCCGCCCCAAGACAATCCTCCAAGCTCATCATGTCCTTGAGCGACGTGGAGTATTCTCGAATCCGCCCACAACCTGTGCATGTGAGGTTGCATGTGTGCAGCGGTTCGAGCTGAAGCACCGTGGCGAATTTCTTCGTGCCACGCAACTTATGCCCAATCACGTAGGCCGCGATTTTCGCTGTAAGCGGTAAAGGAAATCTCATTGGAGCGAGGATAGTAACAAGAGGCGCTGGGGTGTCAATGACCCGGCGCCTTTCTCAGTCTGCGTTAGTCTGAATCGGCTTGAAGCTGCTGTTCGGATTTGCGGGACTCTACACCAGACTTCTAAAGGCGGAAAAGCAAAATAAACATGCGACTGCGAGGGGTTTCTGTGGTTAAATAGTGGCAAGTGAAACTCTAAACAAGGTAAAGAGTATGAAACGATTATTGTTAGCAGCATTTGCTGTTGGCCTCATCGGTTGCGCGCAGCAGCCAGCATCATCCCCCGGTCCCGCGGTAACGGGCGGTTATACTTACGACCGCTACGCGCGGAGCGCGGACGCATGGGGGTATCCAAATCCAGTTTACAAGAACTGGACCACGGAGCAGTTGCAGAAGCGCCGCTTGGAGCTCTACGCCCAGGTTCCCTTTACCAGGAATCGAAACGAAGTGCCCGCCTACATCTATTCGGGAATGGCGCTTCCACAGCAGGATGAGATCAAGGCAATTGAAGTTGTGCTGAACCAGCGATATGCGGCTGGCGACAAGAGCGCGGAACTTAAAGAATTCTGGCCCTCATCGCGCAGGCACATTGCCAGCGGCTCACGTGTAGAAACACTTTTTTAACTTCGAATACATTCGAAGTGATGAAAACCGGCGAAATGCCGGCGTCAAGGGTCTTGTCTAGAGCCTAGCTTGTCGTTACAGCTGGTCACGCTGGCGTGTTCCAGCCGCGACGGATGAGGCTGACGGCAATCGCGGCGAGGAGGAGCGCGACAATTTTCGATATGCCGCGTAATCCTTGCATGCCCATCCAACGCGCGAACCGATCGGCATTCCAGAACGCCAGTGCGACCAAGCCCAGATTGACCACCAGCGAGGCGAGCGTGAACACTATGCCCACCGTATCGACCAGAACGAGCAGGGCGGTGAGCAACGCCGGCCCGGCAATCAACGGCATCCCAAGCGGCACAATTCCGAATTCATCGCTGCCTCCGGGGCTGGACGGCCCAACATTGAGCAATTCGCGCCCTGCCAAGGCGAGTAGAATAAGACCGCCGGCGACCTGAAAGTCTGCATCGGTGATTCCAAGCGCATCGAAAATAATTTGCCCCAGAAAAACAAATCCGATCGCCACGCAGAACGCTGTGAAGAGTCCGAGAGCCGCCTGACGTTTGCGCTGCTCCGGCGAAGCGCTGGACGCGAGCCCGATGAATATCGCGACGAGTCCGATTGGATCGATGGCGACAAAGACCGGAATGAAAGCGACGAAAAATTTCTGGATCATCGTTGCGCAGGTTTCCTAGCGTGTCAGTGCTTAAAACGCAATACAGGACGGTTAATCAAGCTTGCCTTTTACGCGCGCCCACGGATGTTCGCCGACACTCAACGTTCATGAAATCCTTGCTTCTTTTTCTGTCACTCGTTTTCGTCGCTTCAAGTCATAAGCTTCCGGCTGCTGAACTCAAAACTGTCGATGACTTTCGAGCTGCGGCCGCGAAGGCCAATGCTGTCTTAACGATTCCCGATTGGGAGCAAACGCCGAAAGCGGTCGGGGCGATGATGAACGACGCCATCGCAAAGGCGAACAAAGCACTGGATCAAATCGGCTCGCAGGATCTGAAAAAGGTCACGTTTAAAAGCACGGTCGTCGCCCTCGATGATCTCACTTACGAGGCAGCACTGGCAGCGAACAGGGCCACAATCATTAAAGAGACAAACACGAATCCAGAAATGCGCGCTGCTGCTGAAAACGCGGTAAAGTCCTTTCAAGACTGGGCGGTGGGCATCGATTACCGGGAGGACGTTTACAAAGCAATCAAGGCTTTCGCCGACACACACCCGAAGCTTTCGGGTGAGGACGAAAAACTGCTGAACGAGACATTGCGCGATTATCGGCGCGCCGGGCTAGACCTTCCGTCGGATCAGCGCAAAGAGGTTGAGCAGTTGCGAAAGGAGTTGTCCAAACTCGGGACTGACTTCGACACAAACATTGTGAAGGCGAACGCGCCGGTGATCTTCACGAAGGCCGATTTGAATGGACTGCCCGAAAGCTTCTTCGCTTCGCCCGGCATCAGGACAGGAGACGATGCCTACACAGTGAAGGCAAATGTCACGTGGCAATTTAATACCGTCGAGGAGAATGCTAAGAGCGAAGCGACACGCAAACAGCTTTACGTCATTCGCGAGACGCTCGCCAAGGAGGCAAACGTTCCTGTTCTCAACCAGATGCTCACGCTTCGGAACAAGATTGCACTGCGACTGGGCTACAAATCGTGGGATGACTATCAGACGGAAGTCAAAATGGCCAAGACTGGCGCGAACGCCCAGAAATACATCAGCGATCTGGTCACCGGCATTCAGCCCAAGTTCGAGAGCGAAGTAGCGGAATTACAAAAGCTGAAGGCCGCTGAAACGAACGATCCCAACGCCAAGATCGAGGTGTGGGACTGGCGCTATTATGCCAACCAGCGGGACAAACAAAAGTACGCCGTCGACAAGGAAGCGTTGCGCGCATTTTTCCCGTTCCAAAAGGTACTCGATGGCATGTTCAATATTTATCAAAGCATCTTCGGTCTGAAGTTCGAAAAGATCGCCGCGCCTTACAAATGGATCGATGATCTCCAGCTTTATATGGTGACCGATTCTTCCACGGGCGAACCGCTTGGGATGTTTTATCTCGATATGTTTCCGCGCGAAGGAAAATTCAATCACTTCGCCCAATTCGAAATCATCAGCGGGAAACTTTTGCCGGATGGAAAATACCAGCGACCAATTGTCGCTTTGCTTTGTAATTTTTCGCCTCCGACAGCGGACAAGCCCTCTTTGATGACCCACCAGGAGGTTGAAACTCTGTTCCACGAATTTGGCCACGCTCTGCATTCAATTGTCACTCGCGCGAAGTACGGTCGTTTCGCCGGCACGCATGTGCCGGGGGATTTTGTAGAGGCGCCATCGCAAATGCTCCAGAACTGGGTCTGGGACAAGAAAGTGCTCGACACATTTGCCGCCGATTACCGCGATCCATCGAAGAAGATTCCGGCCGAAATAATTGAAAAGATGAACGATGCGAAACTGGCGAGCGCCGGTGTTCTTTATCGGCGCCAGTTCGCGTTCGCGTCGCTCGACCTCGCGTTGCATACCCAGCACGCCGAGGATATGCCCTACGATAGCGTAGGTGTTTCGAATCCGATCCTGGAAAAAGTTTTTCTCCCAATTGACCCAAGCACTACCTTCGTTTCCTATTTCGGCCACCTGAATGGCTACGATGCCGGCTACTACGGCTATGCATGGGCCGACGCCATCGCTGCAGATATGGCAACTGTGTTCGAAAAAGCGAAGGATGGCTACCTCGACAAACAAGCCGGCATGAAATTACGCCACGAAATCTATGAGCCAGGTGACTCGCGTGACGTCAATATTTCGATCGAAAAATTCCTCGGTCGCAAACAATCCGTCCAACCGTTCCTGAAAAAAATTGGTATCGGCGCACAAGAGAAAAACAAGGCGACTGTGGAATCGTCGCAGAAAGGTAAATAGCTGTAGAGGGGCTTGTGCCGAGCGCCTTGTTGAAGCGATCGTCAAAGCTCGGCGTTTGACACAAACACCGCTACAACGTCTTCGTATGTCGTGAAAATCGTACGCTGCTGTCTTGCAATGCTTCTTTCTGCTGGAACGTCGCTCTTCGCCGCCGATGAATTAGCATTGCATTTGGAGCCGGCGTTGGAAGCGATTACCCCGGACGGCATGCTCGCGCACATTAAGGTTCTGGCGTCGGATGAATTCGAAGGGCGCGCACCGGGGACAAAGGGCGAAGAACTGTCGATCAATTACATCACTGATCAGTTCAAACAAATCGGGTTGAAGCCGGGAAATCCAGATGGAACGTACACGCAGGAAGTTCCTCTCGCCGGGATCAGGAGCGAGCCCACAATGTCGTTCATCACTGGCGATAAGACCATCGACCTTAAATATCCCGACGATTTCGTCGCGTCTTCAGCGCGTCTCCAATCAGAGATCAAGATCGACAATTCGGATGTGGTTTTCGTCGGATACGGCGTCGTCGCACCGGAATACGGATGGGATGACTACAAGAATGTCGATGTTCACGGCAAAACGCTGTTGATGCTGATCGGCGATCCGCCGATTCCCGATCCGAAAGATTCATCGAAACTCGATGAGAAGATGTTTAAAGGGAAAGCGATGACCTATTACGGCAGGTGGACTTACAAATACGAGATCGCTGCGAAAAAAGGGGCCGCGGCCGCCGTAATCATCCACCAGACGGAGTCGGCCGGTTACCCGTATTCGGTGGTAAGAACGAGTTGGGCCAAGGAAAACTACGAGATCGATTCTCCAAATAAAAACATGGACGCAGTCGGAGCACGGTCTTGGATCGCTCTCGACGCTGCGAAGAAATTGCTGGCCGACTGCGGCCAGGATTACGATGCACTGAAGAAATCAGCGATCACCAAAGAATTCCGACCCGTGACTTTGAAAGCAAAAGCCAATATCAATATCAAACAACAACTACGCTCATTCAAATCGCATAACGTGATCGGAAAACTCGACGGAAGCGATCCGAAATTGCGAGACGAATATGTCATTTATACTGCGCACTGGGATCATCTCGGGCGCCGTTCAGAATTACAGGGCGATCAGATTTCTAACGGCGCTATCGATAACGCGTCTGGCGTGGCATCGGTCATCGAGCTCGCGGCCGCGTTCGCAAAATTGAATCCACCGCCGAAACGGTCGGTCTTATTCATGGCCACGACCGCTGAAGAAGCAGGATTGCTCGGCGCGAAATTCTACGCGCTGCATCCGCTTTATCCCCTGGAAAGAACGCTGGCCGACATCAACATCGACACGGTGAACCCCTGGGGAAAAACGCGCGACATCGAGGACCTAAGCAACAACAATTCGACCCTCGACGACTTGTTGGCTGCAGCCGCCAAAAGCAACGGACGAGAGATGAAACCGAATAGTCAGCCGGAGAAAGGCAGTTTCTATCGCGCCGATCATTTTGAATTTTCCAAACGCGGCGTGCCTTCGCTTTATACTGGCGGCGGCACCAATTTCATCGGGAAACCGGCGCATTTCGGTCAGCAAAAGAAAGACGATTACACCGAACACCATTACCATCAGGTGTCGGACGAAGTTGATCCGAACTGGGACCTCTCCGGAGCAGTGCAGGATATTCAGCTGCTATTCGAAGTCGGTTATCAGGTCGCCAATGACGGCAAGTTTCCCGAGTGGAGACCCGAGAGCGAGTTTAAGGCAAAGCGAGATTTGATGTTGAGGAAGTGATCGCACCGAGAACTGAGTTGCATTGCAGCGCATCTGATGGTTGAATCAGCACTCGCGAATTTGAAACACTGAATGGGCTCGCTTAAGAAAAGACGCAAGGCGAAAATTGCCAAGCATAAGCGCCGCAAACGCATGAAGGCGCATCGGCACAAGAAGCGCCTCCGATATAAGGCGTAGCGCGGTTAGCGCAAGAGTTTGGAAAACGCCCAACATTCAACGCCGGACGTCCAACTCCCAACTCAAACAAAGACTGGCCTGCCAGGCCATAGCCCCAAACGCTTCAAGGGCTGGTTTGCGGAGGTTAGGCCGAAGACTAACATTAGACGCGTGAGGCAACGGAAGAAGCACCGGGGCATTTTGCTGCGCCGTTGTCTTTTTTTGGCGCTCGTGTTTCTGGTCGCGACGAGCGCGGCGGCCAACCGAACGGCGAAAACGTCACCGCCAAGAACTGGGTCTTCATCGGTGACAATAAAAAAGGCTGGTCGCCAGGATGATTCGCTCAACTCCAAACCGGCTGCCGATCTATCACTACGTTCGGAAGGCGCGCACAAGGCGGATGCACTAACGCATTTTGTCGAAGGAATGTCGCTCGAAGAAAATGGCGAGACAGATCGCGCGCTGGAGGCGTATCGCAAAGTGCTGAATGTCGATCCCGGCCAATCGCAACTCGCCTCGCGCGTCGCTGGCCTGTTGATAGAGCAGGAGGATTTTCCACAAGCGATTGACGTGTTGAAAGATGCAATCAAGGCAAACCCGAAGGATGCCGATCCGTATCAACAGCTCGCATTCATTTATGCGAAGTATCTCAAGAAAACCGATCAGGCTATTGATTATGCCAATCGGGCCATCACCTTGAATCCAGCGGACATCGAAGGTTACCAGCGTCTGGTGGAAATCGAAGTTGCGGCCGGACAAGAGAAAAAGGCGCTCGAAGTTCTGGATCGCGCCACAAAGGTTCGCAGCGACGATGCCAACTTTTGGATGCGGCTCGGCAAACTTTACGTGGCGCTCCTTTTCAAGTCCGATTCACAGCCGAAACCCGACGAGCTGAAAAAAACGAACAATATTTTCAAAAAAGCAGCCGACCACGCCGGGGATGACCCTGCGATCCTAAAGGATGTCGCCGATTACTATGCGGCCTCGCAGCAATTGAAAGAGGCAATTCCGCTTTATCTGCATGTTCTTGAGCTGCAACCGGACGACGCAAACGCGCGAGAGAAACTAGCAACCGGCTTTATCCTGACGAATCAGCGGGGCAAAGCAGTTGAGATGCTCGAGCAAATCATCAAAGAGCATCCCGAAAAGTATCAAACTTACGACTTGTTGGCGCAGGTGCTGGATGATGAAGCTCGATCACTCCAACGCGCAAAGAAAGTCGTCGAAGCAAAAGCGACCTTTGCGAAAGCAGCCGCAAATTATGAGCAAAGCCTGCTGATTAATCCGAATCATGTGGGCACATATTTGCATCTGGCGGAACTGTTCCTTGGACCTTTAAAAGACGCAGATCGTGCGGTCAGATTGCTGACAGAAGCCCGGCGCCGCTTCCTGGGCGCACCGGAAATCGTTTACTATCTGGCCATTGCTCAAAGCGAAGCGAAACAGACCCAGCAGGCCGTCGCGACGTTTGAGGAGGCATTGCATGAAGCGCAACTCGACGAGGACAATGACATCCCGAACGCCAAGTTCTATTTCAATTATGGCGCGACGGCAGAGCAGGCAGGTCTGTACGAAAAGGCGGCTGATCTTCTTCGGAAATCGATCGCGCTTGATCCGACGAACTCGGCGGAAGCTTGCAATTATCTCGGCTATATGTGGGCCGATCACAACATGAACCTGGACGAGGCCGAAACGATGATTAAACGCGCGCTGGAAATGGACCCAAATAATGCTTCCTACCTCGATAGTCTGGGTTGGGTAGAGTTCCGGAAGGGTAAATTTGACCAAGCTTTGAACGATCTGCTCAGTGCGGCAAAAACTGCGGACCACGAAGATCCGGTCATCTTCGAGCATATTGGGGATGCCTATTTCAAATTGAATCGAATTTCCGAAGCGCTCGAATCCTGGCATAAATCGCTGACGCTCGATCCAAAAAACAAGAATCTGGCAAACAAGATCGAAAGGACCAAGGCGCCAATCGGCAACGGCCAATCAGCAAAGACGAATCCAACCCGGTAACTGTAGCGTTCTAGTAACTATTATATGAGCGATTACCCCACACCGTGGCAGCGCAAGATGATGTGGGCGGCGCTCACGGCCTTCTGTGTGGTTCTTCTCATCCTGATCATCGGCACGGTGATTTGGGCCAGCGCCAATATCATTAGTTTCCTCCAACCGATCCTGATCCCGGTGGCCATCGCAGGGATTCTGACTTATCTGCTGGACCCGCTGGTGGCGAAAATGTCTCGAGGAACCCTCAGTCGTACCAAGGCGGTCGCTTTGATTTTTGCCATCGCCTTTTTCGCCCTCGGTGGATTGGCCGCGTGGCTAATTCCGACCATCTCGATACAAAGCGCGAATTTCGCAAGGCAAGTCCCTGCTTATACCGAACGAGCTCGCGACTATGTTGTAGATCTAATCTATCGATTCGACCAGTCGTTCGGGTTTCTCGGCGGCGGCCGCGCAAAGTCTGCATCGACAAGTTTTACAAACTGGCTCATCGGAGCTGGGCCATCTGCTTCTCCTCGTGCGCAACCGACAGCTTCTCCCGCTTCAAAAGCTTTTGACACGCCGCCCGCTGCTGAAATTATCGCGCCGAGTCAGCCGAGACTGACCAGTGCCGAACGCCAGCGCATTCAGGCGTACGTGGAAAAACAAATGCCCAACTTGCAGCAGGCGCTCCCGACGCTGATGGAAAAGTTCTGGGACATTCTGACGAAAAGCATCGGCGGATTTCTTGGCGTCACAGGTTTCTTGCTCAGTCTGATCCTGGTACCTATTTATCTGTTCTTTCTACTGAATGAGAAACCGCGGATTGAGCGGCACTGGAAGGAATATTTGCCTCTGCCGGCATCGCCTTTTCGAGACGAAGTGGCGGAAGTATTATCGCAGATCAATTCGTACGTGACCGCCTATTTTCGCGGCCAACTGCTGGTGTGTCTGATCGATGGCATACTCATCGGCGCGATGCTGACACTTTTCGGCCTTAATTTTGCGCCGGTGATTGGGGCCATGGTAGTTGTACTTACCATGATCCCCTACATCGGGATCATAATCTGCTGGGTACCAGCCGTTCTGGTTGCAGCTTTCCAATGGGGCGATTGGGCTCACCCGATCTGGGTGACAGTAATTTTCATCGTTATACAAAACCTGGAAGGCATATTCTATGCTCCACGAATTGTCGGCAATTACGTCGGATTGCATCCGATGACAGTGATCGTATCGATCTTTGTCTGGGGTTTGATCATTGGCGGCGTAATCGGTCCCCTGCTTGCCGTACCGCTTACGGCCACCGTAAAGGTGCTGCTGGGACGATATGTTTGGGGACGGCGTTTGAGGGAAAAGATCGAGGACTCAGTTAAATCAATTCCTGTAGTTGAGGAACCGGAGGTAGCCACTCGCTCTTAGCCTCGCGAGTCGGGACGGAGGTGATGGAAAGGAACAAGCGGATCGTTGCGCCCCCGAGAAACGACATGAAAATTGCGGAACGAACCGAAGAGGCTGGATATCGAAGAATTCGCCAAACGCTCTTTGGTGTGGAGTCTTTCATTCATCGACAGGTTTGGCCAGCTCGCCTTGCCCTTGTAGCCGCCGGGTTGGCAGTTGCCATACTGCTCGGGGCATTTTTTTTCAGATATGGCTCAAAACTATATACGGACTGGCGCCAAACCCGCTTGTTACAACAAGCCGGTTTCATGCTGCAGCAGGGAAGATTTACTGAAGCAACGCGAACCGCGCGAGAATTCCTGACGCAACATCCCGATTCTCTCCCGGCCCTCTTTGTGCTGGCCGAAGCAGCAGAGAAAGAAAATCTCGAAGAGGCGATTTCGTGGCGTGGGCAAATCGCGCGCTTGCGCCCAAAAGATCCGGATAGTCAGCTCAATCTTGTTTCCGCTGCGCTACGCTTTGGAAAGCTCGATCTCGCGCGAAAAGCGTTGGACCAAATTCCTGCCAATGATCGTGACAGGCCCGCCTTTCACGTCGTTGCTGGCTGGCTGGCTTCTGCGGAAGGGAATTTTGCCGAACAAGAAGACCAGTTCGCCGCTGCCGTAAAAAAAGAACCGAAGAACGACCTGTACCAGTTCAATCTCGCGGCGCTGCAAATCCATTCCAGCGACGCCCAAAAGAAGGCAAACGCACGCGAAAATCTCGAGCGGCTCAGCAAACTCGTCCCGTATCGCACCGGCGCGTTGCGCGCGTTGCTAAATGATGCTGTGGAACGTAATGACCTCTCCGCGGCGGATAACTACGCTCAACAGCTCCAGATGTCGCAGGAGGTCACCTTCAGCGACTACCTTCTCTGTCTGAACTTCTATCAGAAGCTCGATGAGAAAAAATTCCGCATATTACTGGAACGCGTAAAACCTTTTGCGGCAAAGAATCCGTCCGATCTCGCCTCGCTAATGGAATGGATGAGTAAAAATGGACTCACCGCAGAAGTTGTTAAGTGGATCGAGAAGCTCCCGGCAAAGAAACTGACGTCGCCGCCAACTGCCGTTGCTGTGGCAAACGCGTACGCAAACGCGAAGAATTGGAAGCAATTGAAACGATGGACTCGCAAGGGAATGTGGGGCGAATCCGATTACCTGCGTCTTGCCTATCAGGCTTTCGCCACGCGCCAATCACGAGAAAACCCCCCGGACGAATTCGACAAGCTTTGGCGCGATGCGGAGCAATCGGCAAACGGCCAGCCCGAGCGCGAACTTGTCCTCGCGCGTCTGGCCTCGAAATGGAGTCTGGAGAAAGAATCCGAACAATTGTGGCTGCGCGTTGCAGAAGATCCGCCCCTGCGACGCGAGGCGCTCGACGGGCTTCGCATCCTTTATCGCACAGACAATGACACCGGGAAACTTTATGATGTCCTCCGGCGTCTGCACGAAAGCTCTCCCAGCGAAGCGCCGATTACAGCGGATCTCGCGCGACTGGGCCTCAATCTCGAGAGAAATGTCGACCGCTCACATGATCTTGCTAAGGAGGCGCATGATCGCGCCCCGAACGAAATTAATTGCGCGGTAACCTACGCGTTCTCTCTTTATCGCATTGGGCGGAGCGCCGAGGCTCTCGCAATTATTCAAGCATTGCCAGGCGAACAATTACACAATCCGCACGCAGCGGTTTACACGGCCTTACTGCTGGCCGATGCCGGCCAAATCGACGCAGCAAAGGATTATGTAGCCGCCGCGGATGACGGAATTTATCCCGAGGAAAGAAAAGTGCTCGATGAAGCAAGAACGAAAATCTCGAGCACATCGGTGGCTCGGTCGCCAGCAGTTTCACGGGTTCCAGCCCCGCCGAATCCAACGCCAGCGTCAACGCCGTCGCCGTAGCAGCTTCGACGTGATCCCCGGGTTTCGCTGCTCTTGAGCAGCCCCGGCGAGAGGCAGAGACGCGGTTACAACTATTGCATCCTCCGCGCGCCCTCCTCTTTGGCGATCGCGCTTGTCCAATGCGCAATATCCCTGGCGTTCATGTTGACCCGCGTCTGCAATCTCGCATCGCGAAATCCCCCGCTATTGAACCTCGACGGGGATTCCCGTTTATAACGTATCTGGGCCGGCTCTTCGCAAACCCCGCAAACCTTACCGCGTTGTCGAGTTGTAAGGCGTCTGTGTCAGACGTTATCCAATTCTAGCGGTTTCTCGGCCACGACGCGCCATGCTTCTACATCGGCGCGGCTTCGTGTCGGTGAAATGCATCGGACAGCTTTCAATGAATCAAATGTCACTTCAGAAAAGGGCACTTCAATCGAATGCGTCAACAGGCGTCGATCCTGAGCCGACATTCGCTTGTACAGCAGGCTCAAGTGCGGACTGAGTTGGTAATCAGACGAATCTTGTGCTGCTGTCCGAATGCTTTCATTAAGCTGCTGCAATTGTTTGCTCCGAGAGAAGTGTACAAAAAGCGTCTTAATAAACTCAGAGGAACTACCGACATTTAGGACTTGGAGAGCAATTCGTTTGCTACTTCGTCCGGCTTTTGAAAGCACTTCGTCAATTGTATCCGTGCAATCCACTCCGACGTGAACCGTCACATGCGGTTCAAATTCAAGGGCGGCGTATCGTTCCGCGAGATCGTTAACAATATTCTGGAAATACCCGCGTGCAGGCTCAGTTGGAATGAGCCAGTAAGCAATAACGATTTGGCGAGACACAAGTTACTAACGATCTCTTTGTAGCGGGAGGCGTGTCGCCCTGCAAAGACTAATCCCCCGCTGCGATTGTATCGAAAATCACTCGCGATCCCTTGCGCACCTGTCCGATTTGGCGTTGTCTTCCCGCCCCAATAAGGTTCTACTGAACAGGAACACCTTTTATGCCGACAAATGTTCTGGGAACTGAGCTGAAATGTTGTTGTCGCGATCCGATCACCGGATTTTACCGGGACGGTTTTTGCCGCACCGGGCCTGAGGATATCGGGCTTCATACGGTCTGCGTGAAAGTGACACGGGAATTTCTCGATTTTTCTGTGCTCGATGGAAATGACCTTGTCACGCCACATCCGGAATGGGGTTTCCCCGGACTGAAGCCAGGCGACAAATGGTGCGTCTGCGTGACACGCTGGAAAAGCGCGCTGGATCACAACCGCGCGGCTCCTGTTGATCTTGAAGCAACGCATGCTTCCGCGCTCGAGTTCGTCACGCTGGAAGAACTGAAAGCATACGCACTCTCTGAGTAAAGCGTGCGTTTGAATTCGACCAAGTTTGCCGCCACGCTAATCCCGAATTGAAGCTTCCGTTTAGTCTTTTCCTGGCGCTGCGGTATTTGAAACCAAAGCGTACCTTTCTTTCGATCATCACGCTGATTTCAGTGCTCGGCGTAATGCTCGGCGTGACGGTCTTGATTCTCGTCATTTCTGTTATGACCGGGTTCGATCGGGAACTGCGCCAGAAAGTGATCGATTTCGATGCGCACATTCTCGTGAGCACGGAAGACGTCTTGCGCGACTGGCGAGCACTCAAAACAAAAATCGATAACACGCCCGGCGTAGTCGCAACGGCTCCCTACATTCAGGGGCCGGTCATCGTGGAATTTCAAAACCGGCGGGTCGCCCCGCTGATTCGCGGAGTCGATCCGGTCGAGGAAGAGAAGGTCATCCCGCTGCGAAAATTCATCAAATACGGCAACCTCAACCTGGAAGGGGATTCCACCGTACTCGGAATCGAGCTCGCGCGTAAATTGCAAGCGAACGTCGGTGATAAAATCACCGTCTATTCGCCGGGCAACCTTGGACAGATTCTCGACGGCATCAAGAAATTGGAGACCGCCAAGGGCGACGAGGAAAAAAAAGCGATCGACCAATTGCGCGAGGTGATCCTGCCGAAAGAACTGACTATTACCGGCATCTTTGAGACTGGCCACTACCTGCACGATTCCGAGTATCTGCTCGTGCCGGTCTATGTAGGGCAGGAGTTATATGGGCTGCAAGACGGATTGCACGGCATCACCGTTCGGACTGACAACCCGTACAGCGCCGAGCGAGTCAAACAGGCGATCGATCAATTTCTCCAACCACCAGAATACGCACAGACCTGGATTGACATGAACCACCAATTTTTCGAAGCCGTGCGACTAGAGCGCAGCGTAATGTTTTTCCTGTTGTTTTTTATCGTGGTTGTCGCGGCCTTTGGAATCATGAGCACGCTCATCACGGTAACAGTGCAAAAGCGACGCGAGATTGGAATTATGAAAGCCCTCGGAGCGAACATTGCGCAAGTCATCTGGGTTTTTCTCGGGCAGGGAACGATCGTCGGTCTCTTTGGAACTCTGACAGGATTAGGACTCGGGATGACGTTAATTCGTTACCGCAACGAGTTCAGCCAGTGGCTGGCTGCGACGTTGCACATCGAAGTCTTCCCGCGCGAAGTTTATCAGTTTTCGGCAATCCCGGCGGAGGTCATTCCAAGAGATGTCGCCATCATTTGTATCAGCGCATTTTTTATCTGCTCAATTGCCGCGCTGATTCCCGCATACTTTGCCGCACGGCTCGACCCGGTGAAAGCCTTGCGTTATGAATAGCTTCTTCTTTTACTTCCGCCCGTGCTCGCAATCGAGTTCACAAAGGCCTCAAATATGGACATGGTGTAGTCATATCCTTTCGCCCATTCACTTTGACGCGGGCCGGCTACGTTAAGGACATCGATCTTGTTCGTGCGGACAAAATCGGCGATCAACTGCGCAGCCTTTTCAGTGGAAACGTTGGAAGAGTCAATCAGTTCGTGCGGCCGTTGTTGCTCAACGCAGAAGTGAACCGTTTGCTCGGTTCCGCCGCTCAGTTTGCCAGGGTAAATGATAACGGTTCCATCGGAATCTTTAACGTTCTGCAGCGTTCTCTCAATGAAACCGCCGCTTTCCAACTCCTTAACTGGATAGCGATCTGGAATCCTGCCGAATTCATCGAGACGCCCAGTTGGACACCAACCGCCAGCGTCGATTCCGTGCTTCAGCGCAACATCAAGCGCTGCACGATCCACGCCCGTTTGTCCGCCCGAGATGATTTTCACCTTCCTTCGGCGCGCTTAGTCCCCCGTAGGAACGATATCCGCGCGCTCGACCATTAAGATCACAGTTCGTTCAGGCGCGCGCGTGCGATGACGGACACCCCTGAGCACAACGAATCCTTGCCTGGGTGCAAGATCGACAACTCGGTCCTCAAGATCGATCAGGAAATGTCCATCAAGAACGAAAAAGAATTCGTCAATGTCCTTGTGTTCGTGCCAATGATATTCGCCCTGAATCACCGCCATCCTGACGACAGACTCGTTCACTTTGCATAGCGTCTGGTTGTACCATTTGTCCGTGCACGCATCTGCCAGTTTCTGCACATCGATTAGTTCAAGCGGCCCGTGCAAAACGTTGAGGTAAGTCTTATACGGAAAATCTTTCGGCAATTTATTGGACTCCATGATATGACCTTAAACGCCGAGACCAGACAGCGCACGCGGTGAAGCAGGCAGCCCTACCTGCGAGCTCTAAAACGCAGACATCATTGTCTGCGTCACAACATCATTCTTCGCCGTCGAAATAGCCGGTTTCTTCGCCCTTGATGACGATCCGATCCTTGGCTGATGACTTGTTCACCTTCCACTTCCCACTATCTGGGTAGTAAGTCGACTCGCCGATTGGGTTGTCTGCGATCACGTAATAAATGAAGTCTTCCTGACCGGGGTTGCTAAGTTGATGCGGTTCGTCTGGTCCGAAAATGAACGCGTCTCCGGGCACGACGTCAGTCGCGCCATCCTTGTGACGAACGCTTCCTTTTCCAGAGACGACTAGATAGAACTCCCATTGGGCCGAATGCGCATGATAGGGAAAAGCTTGTTTCCCAGGAGGGACTCGATTCCATTCCAAATCAAATGGATGACGCTTAGACAAATCAAGCGAGCTCGGCTCGCGACCGAGCGCTTCCGAAATTCCTTTGAATGACACGGCGTATTTGCCGCCGGGTGACTGCCACGGTTCTTCCTTGATCTCGTTTAGATTTATTTTGCGCATACAGAGAAACTGTAGCGGCGGTCTGTGACCGCCGACCTATGTGACACAGACGCCCTAAAGAATCGGTTCATTCCTCGCCATCGAAATAATCAGTCTCCGTTCCTTTGACGACGACTTCTTCCCGAGCCTCTGTTGTGACCGCCCATTTTCCGCTGTCGGGGTAATAACAGGAGTCACCCGTTGCGCCGCCGCTGCGCGGATTATCGGCGATCACGTAATAAACAAAGTCCTCATCGCCCGCATTCCCAAGCTGATGTGCCTCGCCAGGCTGAAAGAAAAAAGCGTCGCCCGGTCCAACCTCGGTGGTCCCATCCTTATCGCGGACGCTACCACGGCCGGAACCAACGAGATAAAGCTCTGATTCAGCCGCATGCGCGTGATACGGGCAAAGCGTTTTACCTTTGGGAATTCGCACTAAGGTCAGATCAAAGGGATGCCGTTTGGACAGGTCGAGCGACTCCGGCTCGCGGCCAAGCGCGATGGAAATATTCTTCATGTACCTATGAAACTTACCTTTCGGCGATTGCTTCTCCTTCTGAGCGACATCGTTCAAATTCACCTTGTGCATATGGATCAGGTCAATCTTTTGCAACAACGTCCCGAGCAGCGAATCGACGTCGCGTTGTGATCGAAAAAATAGCTATCCCGGCCCAAATCAAGTTCACAAACGAAGAAGGATAAGCTCGATAAAAGATCGTGTTTACGACCAGGAGAAGGCTGCCAACGATGTTGAGGAGCTGATAAGGCGCGGAGTCCGCCTCCAATTTCCTGGAGGAAACCATTGTATAAGCGAAAAGGAGAGCTGCGGCTCCCAGCCATCCAACCGCATCAAGCCATATCTGATTGTTCATGCTCTATTATCTTTGCGTTGAAGACCGCATCACACGTTCAGTTTCTTCGGCAGCTTTTGTTTGAGTTTTTCCACCGGGTCGAAGAGGTCACCGAGTTTCTTGACGCGGGCGAGGACTTGGTCGGAGCGGAACTTCAGGAGCTCGGGCTTTTTCTTTTTCAGACAGGTTTCAACTTCAGTCCATCTAACGGGAGTTGAAACAGTTGGTTCTTCCCTGGCGCGTAGTGAATAAACGCAGATCGTCGTCTTGTGTTCGTCGTTCTGACTCCAATCGACGAACACCTTTCTCTTGCGCACTGACTTGGACATGTTCGAGGTGACCAAATCCCCATGCTCGCGCTCAAGATATTGGGCGAGAGACCGCGACAAATCCTTGGTTTGGTCGTAAGTCACCGACGTATTCAGTGGCACGTAAATCTGCAGTCCTTTCGATCCACTCGTTTTGGCAAACGATTTCAGTTTCATTTTGCCTAACAAATCGCGAAGCCACAGCCCGACCTGGCAGCATTGGACGATGTCGGCTGGCGCACCGGGATCGAGGTCGAACACCATCATGGTCGGACGTGCGATGTTGTTCTTGCGGGACAGCGACGTATGCAGCTCAAGGTCCGCAAGGTTTGCAGCCCATACGAGTGTCGGCAGATCGTTAGCGAGGCAATAATGCATTATTCGCTGGTTGCCTTCGCTCCACACCTTCGCCGTCTGCACCCACTTGGGCCGATGCGACGGACAGTTCTTTTCGTAAAAAAATTCGCCCTCCACGCCGTTGGGGTAGCGCTTCATGGTGAGCGGACGATCTCTAAGGTGCGGCAGGAGAACTGGCGCAATGCGGATGAAGTAATCGATCACCTGCCCTTTCGTGAATCCAGCCTTCGGATACAGCACCTTGTCGAGATTCGATACCTGAATCTTACGATCTTCTACGACTAGTTCGGCTTTTTGGGGCATTACGTTAAGAGATTCCTCGACTTCGCTCGGAATGACAAACGTTCAGGCGAAGAATCGCTCAGGCGGAAGCACAGGCTGCGGTTTGCAAATTCGCGCCACACAATGTTCCCAGCTTTCGTGGCCGCTAAGGATATCAATTTCCACTCGCAAGAAATAAATGGGCACCTTCATTTCGGTCTCGGGCAAACGCGGCATGCGCACCGAATCTTTTTCTGTTGTCACGATCATCTCCAAGTCCCTGCGGATACAACGTTTGATGAAACTGATTAGCTCCGCTTCGGAATAGTAATGATGATCAATGTAACGCGTGGCCAGATCGACACGCGCACCGAGCTTTGCCAATGCGGCTTCAAAGCTTTCCGGCGCGGCGATGGCGCTGATCGAGCCGATGAAAGTATCACGTAAACCTTCCAGCGGCACTTTTTCACCTGTGAAGACATTTTGCAGATACAGCGGCTTATGCGCGCATTCGATAATCTCGGCGGTGCGATTGTAACGGCGAATGCGCTTCACCAGGGCATCATTCGGTTCGCCGGTGTTTTTCGTGATGAAGATGTAGCTGGCGCGGCGCAGATTTCGCGGCGCCTCGCGCAGCGTGCCTCGAGGAAGAAGGAATTCATTGCCAAACGGGGCTTGCCGATCCACAAGGACGATGTCCAGCCGATGTTTGAGATGAAGGTACTGCAAACCGTCATCTAGCAGCAACGTATCAACCTTCCATTTTTCGATGGCAAGCAGACCGCTTTTGACACGGTCTTTGTCCACGAGGACGATCACGTTCTTCAAGTTATGCGCGAGCATGTAAGGCTCATCCCCGGCAGTACGTGAATCCAGCAAGAGCGATGCGCCGTCGGAGACAATCCGCGGAGGATCGGCTTCTCCTTTGTACAGCCGACTTAGCAAACTTCGTTTGCGCGGCACGCTTTTATAACCGCGACTCAGAATTGCCACCCGACGCCCGCCGGTTTGCAACGCCCGAGCAATTTTTTCGACGATCGGCGTCTTGCCCGTACCTCCGACAGTCAGGTTGCCCACGCTGATCACCAGAACGCCAAGCGCGCGCTCACGGAAAATTCTTTTCCGGTAAAAATAAAGCCGGAGCTGCACGACTCGATCGTAGACGAAGGAAAGTGCGTAAAGGATCCCGCGTAAAATCGAGGCGCGAACGCCATGACGGCGTTCGAGCACAACGTCAATTCCAAACTGCTCCAGGTTTTCAAGCCGCCGGCCCATAATAAATGGTGTTCAGTGATCAGTAATCTGTGATCGGATTACATGTGCGCCTCGGTTATCGGCGCGCGTGACGATTGTACGAGACAACAATGGTCGGGCGGCGCGCTTCATTGCCGCAGCGATCCGATCTGGATGTTGCAACGTAATGGCGCAGATTGCCGAGCCACTACCGCTAAGGAAGGCGCCAAGCGCACCCGCTTTTTCCGCCGCAGCGATGACGCCAGGAAGAAACGGCATCAGTTTCGCGCGAAACGGTTGATGAAGGAAATCGACGAATGCGCTCCGCAGATTTTTGTAATTTTTTGAAGCGAAGGCCGCAGTGATTGCACACGCGTTTCCACAATTCTCAACCGCTGCGGCATGCGAAATTTTGGATGGCAGGAGCCTGCGCGCTATCGAAGTTCGAATTTCAAGCGCCGGGACCAGTAAAACGAAATATAGCTGCGGCGAAACTCCAAAGCGCTGAAAGGCTGGGACACCGCGCGTCAGCCGGTCGGCGCGGAGCGCCGATCCTAACACCACCGTAAAACCGCCGAAGGTTGCCGGCGCAGCGTTATCGGGATGACCTTCCAATTCGGCGCATAGTTTGAACAGCGTGAATTGATCGAGCGGAGCGCCGCTGAGCCGGTTAAGGCCATCCAAAATGCCAAGGCGAATGGTTGCGCTGCC
Organism: Candidatus Udaeobacter sp.; assembly: GCA_035317225.1. Classification (GTDB taxonomy): domain Bacteria; phylum Verrucomicrobiota; class Verrucomicrobiia; order Chthoniobacterales; family UBA10450; genus Udaeobacter. Next base: position 25,191 of record DATHHK010000059.1, read on the forward strand.
GCCCAGACCTCGCGAGCGGGGAATTTCTTCGACGCTTGAAAAAGAAAAACGAAACATACGGCAACGGGCCTGTTTAAAAAATCGTCCCGCGGCGTCTGAGACAATTTGCGGGTGGGGTTGTTCCGGCCCCCGACCGCTAGTAACTGTTACGTTGTTGTAAATGCGCAGTGCGACACCGAGGCAATCGAAACCAGGACCCAGATTTGAGGTGCTCGCCGGAACGCGAACCGTAACTTGCATTCGGAGACAGAGTGTAGCGACGCCCAGCTTTAGCGGCAACCGGTCCCTTAGGCTATGCCGTGTCGAAAGTATGCCATTGGATATGGGTGATGAGGATGAGTCCTGGCTGGATTGATGCAAGGTTGTTTCGGGACTTCCAAGCCGAGGGAACGGACGCGCACAGGCTCTGCACGATGGAGGATGGCTGGGTGGAACGGTTTGGGCGTGACGTCGTGATCTCGTTTACGAGAGTCCCGGTCCGCGAGCGCCTCATTCAGGAATTGAAGGAATGGGCAAGTGACACCCTTTTCAACGTTAGACGCGTTTTCGCTCGCTTCGTTCCTCGAAAAAGCGAACAACGCGAACCGCCGCGTCTGATATGTGGCGACCAGGCTGAGAATCTACAGGCGATCGCTACAGAGCGACGTTTGAAATTTGGGATCGACTTCAATGCGGGCTTCTCTGTGGGCTTGTTTCCCGATCAGAGAGAAAACCGCAGCTATGTCCGTCGGATTGCGCCCAAGCGACTGTTGAATTGCTTTGCCTACACCTGCTCTTTTTCGGTGAGTGCGGCCCATGTAGGAGCAACCACCCTCAATCTCGACCTTTCCAAAAAATCTCTGGCACGCGGACGCGAGAATTTTGCGTTGAACAACCTACCAACACTGGGTCATCGCTTCATCGCCGATGACGTGATGACGATACTGCCGCAGCTAGCGCGTAAAGGCGAGAAGTTTGATGTCATTATTCTTGATCCGCCAACTTTTGCGCGTTCGCCCGGAGGAAAGACGTTTCACGTTGAGAACGATTTCGAAAAGTTGCTCGTCGATTCCCTCGAGCTGACAGAGCGAGACAGCCATGTCCTGATATCGACGAATTGCTCCACGTTGCATGCGCATGCAATGGAAGCCATGGCTCGTTACGGACTCAAGGCTGCGCGCCGCGCCGGCACGTTTCATCGATCCCCTCCGCTGCCCGATTTCCCACCGGGGACAGGCGCCACCTCTATTTGGCTCACCTTGCGTTGACAGGTCGATGCGCGCAGAGCAGGATCAGAATTCGAATCATTAAACGAAATGGATCGTACATCTGCCGAACTTGCTGCCGAATTTCCGGAACGCGGACTGCATTGGGTGAAAGAACAGGTCGAGACAGCTCTCAGTGAGACTGAGGATTACGTTCGTGAAAGACCGACGCAGTCGCTTCTGTGCGCATTTATGGCCGGGTACATTTTGAACCGGTTGCCGCTGGGCCGAATTGTGAGCGGGCTCTTTCGATTGCTCGTCGTAGCATTAAGGCCTGCGATTCTGATCTACGGTGCTGCGAAGCTCTATCAGGCGTCCCAGGAAGAAAAATGAAATGCAGAAGGGCTCGCTGAGACGGGTGCCCGTCTCAGGACCTTCGTTTTGATACAAGCGCTAGTACGATCACTCCAGCGTGAACCCAATCTTGAGCGTCACCTGCCAGTGACCGACTTTACCGTTCTCGACATCTCCACGGGTCTCGGTCACCTCAAACCAGCGCATGTTGCGAACGGTCTTTTCAGCGCGTGCCAGGGCGTTTTTTATCGCCTCTTCAAACCCGCTCGGCGAGGAACCAATCACCTCAATCTTTTTGTAAACATGATCAGACATGCGCCAATTATTTCCTGATGACATGTCGAATACAACAAAAAGCGGAGCTTTAGACAGGGTCGGCGCCTATGCCGAGCGGCTTACCACCAAATTTGCTTTACAAACGCATCGTAATTCCGGCAGCCTCGCGTCGTGGGAAAATTCCCGACAATCTCGGTGCTGCTCCTGGCCGCTGCCTCTTGTCTCCGCGCTCAGGATCAAGAGCGGAAGCTGGTTGATCGTCTGCTGAGGCCCGACATGACTCTGCAAAGCAGCGAACAAAAGAAAAAAATCATCGCTGATGGCACATCGATAAACAAAAAAGCCAGTGTCGGCACATTTTACGTGGAGAAAAAACCGAATTCTAAAACGTTTTCGAAGAAAGGTGAATTCTCGACACGGCAATTCAATTCGCGGCCTTTCCACGGCAATCGCCGCGCCTTTGAAAATTCATCGCAGCAAGCTGTCGGCAATTCTCGATTCGCTTATCCAACGCAAACGGCTCGCGGTCCTCGCGATGCGCCTCAATCCGACAAAAAGATTGCCAGTCCCGCCTACGCAGAGAACCGGCCTTTTCTAGATCAGGGTAAAAGCCAAAAGTCGCTTAACCGGCAGAACGCGCCGCTCACGATCGACCAAGTGCGCGAGTTGTTGAACAAAAACAAGTAGCGCGCAGGCTGTCCGCGCTATTGTTGATCATGCAGCCGGATGAAGCTCTGGAGTCTCTCACAGCGCAGGCTGTCCACATAATCAGCCGAGATGAACTGCAGGCTAAGCTTGCCAGCGGAAAGCCACTGCGAGTGAAGCTCGGGGTTGATCCGAGTACGACCGATCTGCATCTCGGTCACTCAATCGTGCTCCGAAAACTTCGCCAGTTTCAAGATTTCGGCCATCAGGCCGTTCTTATCATCGGTGATTTCACCGGAATGATCGGCGACCCGAGTGGTCGCTCTGCTACTCGGCCTAATTTAACGAGAAAAGAGGTAGCGACGAACGCGCGAACATACTTCGAGCAGGCATTTAAGATTCTCGACCCAACTAAGACTGAGACTCACTACAACAGCGAATGGTTTAGCCGAATGAGTTTCCAAAAGGTAGTCCGGCTCACAAGTTACGTAACGCTTCAACAAATATTACATCGCGACGACTTCAAAAAACGAATGCGCGAAGAAAAACCTATCCGTTGCCACGAAATTCTATATCCCATCATGCAAGGCTGGGATTCGGTAATGGTAAAAGCAGATCTAGAGCTCGGAGGAACGGACCAGCTTTTCAACATTTTAATGGGACGCGATCTTCAAAAAGAGGAGGGGCAGCCGCAGCAGGTCGTTTTTCTGTTGCCGATCCTCGAAGGCATCGACGGTTCAAACAAAATGAGCAAAAGCCTTGGAAACTATGTCGGGATCAACGAACCGCCTTCCGAGATGTTTGGAAAGCTCATGAGCATTTCCGACGCATTGATGCCGACCTATTACAGCTTGCTTCTAAATAAACCGACACCGCAGATCCATCCGGTGGAGGCGAAGAAGCAACTCGCTTTCGAAATAGTGCAGACTTACCACTCCGCCAATGCCGCCGAGAAAACACTCAATGAATGGAACGCGCGTTTTAGCGAGAAACGTTTGTCGGATACCGAGTTGCCGTACTTACGACCTGATAACTATTCGAATTTCGTAGATGTCGTTGGCCACGCATTCCAGAACGCCTTCGGAATCAATAAATCGCGAACGCAGATTCGCCGCTTAATCGACCAAGGTAGCGTTCAGCTTGACGGCAAGAAGGTCACCGACCCAAATACAGTAATTCAACTTCGCCCCGGACAGGTTCTCCGCCTCGACAAGACTCACGCAGTGCGAATCAAGTGAAAACGAAGAACGCGAGATTCTTTGGTCTCGCGTTCTTTATGAGAGAGAGTTGCCTGTCTCAGGCCGTAGCCGTCTGGAACATGGGCAGAACGCGCGAATGTTCGAGGTAGCTGGCTGCGATTCCTTCAAAGTGCGCACGAATACTGCGCAGTTCGGCAGTCACAAAGCTATCCACGAAATGGAAGCGCCGATCCAGCCACGCAAACAGCTTGTTCTTAATCTCGTAATGAACAGCGAGAGTAACTTCAGTGCAGTTTGGCCGAATCTCGGCGAAGTCAACTATGCCCATTAACGTAATATTTCCGCCTACTGACTCAAACGTATATTGATCGGGCGAATCGCTCTCAATCGAGAGCAGGACCGTGTGTGCCTCGAAGCCGAGCGGACCGCGAAAACTGAAATCGACCGTCTTGGACGAAGTCACAGTAGCCCGCGTTACCATTAAGAACTGCCGCCGGTATGATTGAATACTGGCCAGACGCGCCTTGCACTCCGGCACCGGCTGGCTCATGTGTAGGGTTTTTTGTAAGAGCATATAATAAGCGTTGTTTGCGGGAAAGAGAGCAACAGCGATGCCATTCTCTTTTCCCAGTAGGGTGCACCCATAACCCCCGTCAATTGTGTTCGTTTTTTTTACACTCCTGTATCAGTGCGACACGCTATCAGCCGATCGTCGAATCAAGCATAAATCGCCAGTCAGCAGGTAATTGGGTAAGGTTTTCCCCTAGTTCGGCAAGTATCGGAACATCAAGAATTTTCCTGAGAATATCAGCATTTGTTTGGGCGGCGATATCGCCCATTTCCTGAGCGTCATTCAATACAAGCCCAGTACAGTGCAATCCGCGTCCGAGAATATTTTGCACAGTGAGAACCGCGTGATTCAGACAACCGAGCCGGTTGTATGCAACGGCCAGGACCGGCACCTTTATCGCAACAGCCAGATCGCTGACGAAATAATTATGGTGAATCGGGACCATCCAACCGCCGGTCCCTTCAACAATGACGTGTTTGAACCGGTTCTGAAGAGAATGAAAGGCAGCGAGGATATGACCGACATCAATGTCCACTTTCTCCATCAAACTACCCACGATGGGTGCCGCAGGTGTTTTCAACCAAACCGGATTAACCTCGTCGATCGTCAAGCCGTCACTGCCTGCGGCCAGCAGAAGTTCTGCATCCCGACGGTCTCCACAGCAGATCGGTTTCATCCCGGCACAGGACGTGCCCGATGCTCGCAACAAATGCAGAAGCCGGGCCGCGGTAAAGGTCTTGCCTACACCCGTATCCGTCCCGGTGATAAAAAGGCTCACGCGACCTGCTTCACGCGCTCCGCACCGCCGGTCGCTCGATTCGCGCTAATGGTTTGCACCATTGACCGGAAGATCTTTGCACCATCCATACTGCCAAGCCGCGCGTCTGATGCGCGATCAGGGTGAGGCATCAGTCCGAACACGTTTCGCTCGGGATTGCAGATACCGGCGATGTTTTCAATGGATCCATTTGGATTTGCTCCCAGCACAACGCGACCCTCGCTATCGGAGTAGCGCAAAATCACTTGTTGATTTGCGTTGAGCTCTTGCAATGTCGCCGCGTCCGCAAAGAAACAGCCTTCGCCGTGCGCCACTGGCAATCGAAGAAGCGAACCCTTCCGACAACCATGTGTGAATGGTGAGTCATCGACTTCGACGCGAGTAGTAACCATTTCACAGACGAAACGCAGCGAGCGATTGCGAACCAGCGCACCCGGCAAAAGGCCGGCTTCGCACAGAACCTGAAACCCGTTACAGGTCCCGAGGATGAGCTTGCCCGCCCGCGCATCACCAATCACTGCTTTCATGATTGGCGAAAAACGCGCAATAGCCCCGCAACGCAAGTAATCGCCGTAAGCAAACCCACCGGGCAAGACAACTGCGTCAAAATCGTCCAGCGAGGTTTCTTTGTGCCAGACGTACTCGGCGTGTAATCCGTCGAGTCCATTAATCGCCGCAAGGCAATCCTGATCGCAATTTGAGCCGGGGAACTGAATAACTGCGAATCTCATCTTAATTTCAGCGCGCGGCACGCTGCTCGGCGTGATAATCATTGACGACCAGGCACGCGTGAATAATGCCAGGAATCCAGCCTAGCAGTGTCAAAATAAGGCTGAGAAAAAAACTGGCGATGCGACCTGTCAAAAGCACCGCAAGGGGTGGCAACACAACACAGAAAAAGTATCGCAGCGCTTTCATTTTTATTTCCTCGTCTTTGGCTTCTTTGGTTCAGCCTTGGACGTTGCAGGTTGAGCGTTGAGCGTTTTCTCCCGATCTCCTACACCAATGTTTTGCAGTTCGTAGTCTTCAATTATTGGATTCGAAAGCAAATCGCGACAGAGATCGCGCAACCGCTTTTCGAGATCGCCGTTTTGCCCGTCGATATCGATCTCCATGTATTTCCCGATTCTCACACTGCGGACTTCCGGAATGCCCAGATGCTGCATGGCATCACGCACTGCATTACCCTGGGGATCGAGCACCGCAGCTTTCGGCATGACGATGACCTTTGCTTTCACCTCCACACCATATTTGCGTGCGTCCTGCGAACAAGCGCAATTCAAAAACGGGACTACTTCACGACAACGACGTCCAGCACTCCGTCCCGGCGTAGGACATTGACGCCTACATCTCCTTCGTCGTGTCTCGTCAGCAAAAGATCCACGCGCGCGTCTCCTATTTTCAATCCGCGGATTGTCACCTGCTGGAGGAAACGCGGTAAGATCGGCTTTGAGAACGTCACCCTTCGTTCCGGAGCCGACACGTTCAGGCCCAGGCAAGCTTCGAGCAGAAGAAACACAGCGCCCGATGCCCAGGATTGAGGAGCACACGCTACAGGATAAAGCGTTGGCGCCTCGCCAGCACGTCTCGGAAAACCGCAAAACAGTTCGGGGAGACGATGCAGATCGAGAAACAGACTCGCATCGAGCAAGCCGGCGAGGACGGTCGCTGTCGATTCTCTAAGGTCATAGCGTGCGAATCCGGCGGCGATTAGCGAGTTGTCGTGTGGCCAGACGGATCCGTTGTGATACGACATCGGATTGTAACGCGCCTCGCTCGTAGCCACCGTCCGAATTCCCCAACCGGACAGGGAAGCTTCATCCGTGAGGGTCGCCGCCACGCGACGCGCATGCTCCGGGGTCGCAATACCAGCGAAAAGACAATGACCTGCGTTGGACGTTCGAACTTTACAAGGCTGCTTTCTGCCATCGAGCGCAAGTGCGTATGTGGAAAGTTCGTCACACCAGAAACTTTCTTCGAATCGTCGGAACAGGGTTTTCGCTTGTTTCGACAAGTCGCGCGCCTTTGCATCATCACCGAAGAGCTTAGCCAATTTGGCCGCCGTCAGCTTGGCGGCGTAAACGTAGCCTTGAACTTCGCACAAAGCGATTGGTCCTTCGGCAGACGTGCCGTCCGCGTGGAAAATCGCATCGTGGGAGTCCTTCCAACCTTGGTGGATGAGACCGAGTTTCGATTTGCGAGTATATTCCACGAAACCGTCGCCATCGACGTCGCCACAATGATCGATCCATGCAAGCGCGCGCTCGACATTCGGCCAAATAGACTCAACGAACGCGCGATCACCCGTGCGCGTGTAGTACGCACCGGCGAGCATGACGAAAAGCGGTGTTGCGTCGATGCTGCCGTAGTAACGCTTGAACGGAATCTCGCCCAGGATGGCCATCTCACCCGCGCGCGTCTCGTGGAGGATCTTGCCCGGCTGAGCATCCTGTTCCGCGTTCTCCGCGTCCGCTTGCGTGGCAGCCAGGTACGCGAGCACGCCGCGCGCGAGACTGGGATCAAACCACATGCACTGAAGCGCTGTAATAATTCCGTCCCGTCCGAATTCCGTGCTGAACCAGGGAACGCCTGCGTAGGGATACGGCCCATATGAGGTTTCGGTTCGCATCATATGGAGATCAGCAATAGACCGATTCAGCCAATCATTGAATTGTTCATTTGAGGCAAAAATCTGAGGCTCTTGTGCATGCGTCGCTTCCAGCGCGCTGGCCGCCTCTTGGACAACCTTTTCGTAATAAGGCTTGACCTCTCCGTGGGAAGCGGCGCCGGCTTCGCAGACAATCGCCCAGCGGAAGCTCGCCGCCTTGCCGGGTGCCAACCGAATTTGGTACGTGGCCGCTGACTCACTTAGCCGCGTGGGCGTCGGATCGAAGACGATTCGCGTCCGACGGATACAGTCGTCCAATCCATTATACGCGAGCACCAGCCCATCCTGTACAAGCTGCGTCGGTATCCGGTGGCCGCGACGTTCCCGCCTAACACCTCGCACTTCGAAGATATCAGCGAAATCAGCATCGAATTCGACCGAAAATGAAAATTCAATAGGTGTGCGACCGTAGTTATGGATTCGAAGTCGCTCGTAACATGCTTTCTCCCAGAGAATCTTTGAACGGAAGACATGTAGTGTTCCTTGAGGTATTACTATCTCACCATTGCGCCACACATCGGCGTTGGTGGAATCCACCGCCAGAACGGCGTTGTCCTCTCTGATGGTAGAGCTCAGCAAAAGAGGGCGATCCTTTCCCAGCTTTAGGGTCAATCGGGATAAGAATCGAGTATCTTGGTAGTATACCCCAAGCTCACCAGTGCCGAATGGCTCGATGTCGCCGAATCGGTCGAACACAGCGAACGCATCTGCTTGCTTCAGAACCCGGGTGCGGACGTCGATGCGATGGGACGACGAGCGAATGTAAAACTCGTCCCGGATGCGAATGATTTCCTTAGCCATTATGCGCGCGCCTCCAACGGCTCATCTCGCTTGCGATTAATTAATCGCTCGTAGGCCCGCACGTAGTCATTGGCCATTCGAGTGACAGTAAAACGCTCCTCGAAGACTTCCCGACAACGCTTCCGGCTGAGCTTTGGAATCCGGCGCGCTGCTTCCACCGCACCTTCCAGCTCTTCCACGATGAAACCGGTATGACCTTCTTCCATTATCTCGGGGACTGCTCCTCCGGAGTACGCAATCACCGGCGTGCCGCAGGCCATCGCTTCAATCATCACCAGCCCAAATGGCTCCGGCCAGTCGATAGGCAATAGCAGAGCATAAGCGTTTCCCAGGAACTCATCCTTCTCCCTGTCGCTGATCTCGCCGACAACCTCGACCAGCGAGTGACAGAGTAATGGCTCGATCGCGCTTTTGAAATACTTCTTGTCGACGCGATCTACTTTGGCAGCAATTTTAAGCGGAATCTGGACCCGCTTAGCAATTTCGATTGCTCGGTCCACTCGTTTTTCAGGAGAAATCCGCCCCAGAAAGGCAAGGTAACTTCCCGGCTGCGCTCGGAACTGATACAGGTCAGCCGGCAATCCGTGATAGACGGTGGCCTGCCAGTTTGCCCAGGGTAAAGGCTCTCTCTGTACATTGGAGATCGAAATAACCGGCATATCTCGAAACTCCTGGTAGAGAGGAAAAAGGTCCGGGACATCGAGGCGCCCGTGCAACGTTGTCACATGTGTGATCTGCTGACGGCGACTCATGGAAAAGTGCAGATAGTCAACGTGAAAATGGACGATATCGAATTCTGGGGCCTGTTGGAATACACGTTCAAGCATCACAATGTGATGCGCCAGTTGATCTATACAGTGCTTGTCGAGACGCAATGAACGCCGGGATGCCGCAACGAGCCGCGCGTTGGTTTCCGAATCTCCGCTTGCAAAGAGGGTCACCTCGTGACCCTGGCGAACCAGTTCCTCGGTAAGGTACGACACCACCCGTTCGGTTCCTCCGTAATATTTCGGCGGAACGCTTTCGTAAAGTGGCGCGACCTGAGCGATTCGCATAAAAATCCCAAACCCTCCCTGAAAAGAACGTATCGAAAATTCCCGGCCCGGCCTTGTCAGGTCAAGGCTGCCCGCCCACTATCCCTTAACTCTCCCGGACAACCTCGCCCGGCTTCTTATCTTCACGCAACCCGAGGAAGACCGGCGCACGCAGTTTTTTATCTCGCGTCCATTCGGCGAATTTAATCTCACAAACGAAAACCGGATTTACCCAATGCATTTTCCGCATCATCGAGGGGGTGATGTCCTGCACCCATTGCCCATTTTGCTTTGATGGTAAATCGACAAACGGGCAATCGTCGCGTGCTTCCTTTTGGAATTTCTTGTAGAGCATCGATAACGATTTTGCAGTGAACCCCGTGCCCACTTTCCCGGCAAACACGAGCTTTTTGTTCTCATAGTAACCAACCAAGATCGCGCCGAAATATTTGCGTGACCCTTGTGGCGGAGTGTATCCGCCGATGACGAATTCCTGTTCGCTGACGCATTTAAGCTTGATCCACGCACCGCCTCTGTGTCCAGGTTCGTAAACAGAGTTGCGCTGTTTTCCTATAATTCCCTCAAGGCCGCGCCGCTTCACCTCGTCGAGCAATCGTTTGGCGTCGCCGCCAATCGCCCCCGAATACCGAATGGGATCGCCCGCGCCGCCGCAGAGCCTTTCTAGAACGTTTTTGCGCGCCTCCAATGGCAGTGAAAGCAGGCTTTTGCCGTCGAACTGGAGTAGATCGAATGCATAAAAATAGACAGGACTCTTTCGCCCTTCCATCTCGCGCGCTTGCAACAGTTGAAAAGAAGACCTGCCCTCCTCGTCGAGGGCAACCACCTCGCCATCGATTACGCATTCGCGAGCTGGCAAAGTTTTTATCGCTTCTACGATCTCCGGGAATCGCCTGGTCAATTCGTTTTCATTTCGCGATAGCAGCGAAACTTTGTCGTGCTTTTTGACTCCGATCAGGCGGATGCCGTCAAACTTAAGCTCATAAATCCAATCGCCCGCCGCTGGTGGTTCCTCAACCAACTTCGCTTTCATCGGTTCGATGAAGCGAGGTTTTGCCGAGCGCAAATCTGGCAGTGACGTCATTGTCGGACGGCCCGCCTGAGGTGGGTTACTCCGCTTCGCGACCGGCAGGCGAGGCGCTTGCCCTACGACCTCATCCTTTTCTTTTTTTTTTAAATGCGGCACGAACCCGTGCTTTGAATTGCGATGTGGGACTCTCGTCTGCTTCGCGACCGGACTCCCACTCGGCATCGCGATCTTTTGCGATTTGCTGCATGGTGCGTCCAGTTTTCACCGAACGATCTTCCAATTTTTTCGGTATCGGCTTCGCGTCATCTCCTGTTTTCAGGATCAACCACTGATTCTTGGCATCATCACGACCCCGAATCCGGACCAGCGTCCACTCGCCTTTTGCTTTTTCGCCGTCGAGAACAAGATGAAGCTTGCCTTCGCGCAACGATTTCACCGGCTGCTCCCCGAAAACGTGATAATTGCCACGGTCCCACGCCATCACTGTACCGCCACCGTATTGCCCCTCGGGAATGATGCCTTCGAACTGCTCGTATTCGATTGGATGATCTTCCACTTCTACGGCCAGGTGTTTCTCACCTCGCTTCCAGGGGAGTCCTTTCGGTAATGCCCACGATTTCAGCACACCCTCCATTTCCAGACGAAAGTCATAGTGCAAACGGCGCGCTGCGTGTTTTTGAATAACAAAACGCGACGCACCTTTGATCTTTCGCGGTAATGGTTTGCCCCCGGCAGGCTCAGCTGTTTTCTCGAAGTCGCGTTTCCGCTTGTATTCGGTCAGTCCCATTCCGCTGTAACTTAACTGCGGATCGGCGACCTGCACGCGACGTTGTAGAGCCGACCGCGAGCGCCCATTTTGATGTGCGGTGTTCGCTGCAGCGAACACCGTTACAATATCTACGCTTCGTTTGGCAGCGGCTCGCCGACGAGATAGCGAACGAAACGACGGATGATGATGTTTTCACCCAGTTCCGCAATTTTGCCGTTGAGCAAGTCCCTGATCGTCATATCGGGATTTTTAATAAAGCCTTGTTCAAGCAAGCAAACGGTGCTGTAGAATTTCTCGAGTTTTCCTTCGACAATTTTGTCGGCAACATTTTCAGGTTTGCCTTTGACCTGGGCCTTGTAAATTTCGCGCTCCGCTTCGATCAGATTGCCTGGCACATCGGAGCGGCTGACATAGAGCGGGTGTGCTGCTGCAATATGAAGGGTGATGTCCTTCACGAACTCGCGAAAATTCTCGTTCCTGGCCACGAAATCGGTCTCACAATTCACCTCCACGAGCACGCCAACCTTCCCTTGCAGGTGAATATAGGAAGCGACGACGCCTTCTTTCGTTGCGCGCGAAGCTTTCTTTCCAGCGTTGGCAATTCCTTTGGTTCGCAAAATCGTCTCCGCTTTGTCGAGATCACCGCCGCTCTCCACGAGAGCGCGCTTGCAATCCATAAAACCTGCGTTGGTTTTTTCGCGGAGCTGCTTAACTAGTTGAGGATCAATTTCGGCTGTTGTTTTCATTAAAGTGATTAGAGCGTTGAAAATGGAACCAGGGTCGATTAACTATCAACCATCGGCTATCAGCTGAGCTGGCTACGCTGAAACGCCAGCCATTTCGACTTGCTCGCGGATACGCGTTTCGTTGCTTGCCGAGACAATAGCATCCACGAGCTTCTGCAGAATCACGCGTATCGCGCGAATCGCGTCATCGTTGCCAGCGATTGGGTAATCGATGATGTCTGGATCCGCGTTCGTGTCCACGATGGCAACCACTGGAATCCCGAGCCGCCGGGCTTCGTTCACGGCATTTTGTTCGCGGATCGTATCGATTATCACAAGAGCGTCGGGCAATTGCGACATCTCGAGTATTCCGTCGAGGTTGCGCCGTAGCTTTGCGGCTTCGCGATTAAGCGCCGCCAGTTCCTGCTTGCCCATCTTCTTGTATTCGGGCGATTTCTCGATCTCCTCGATATATTTCAGCCGTCCAATGCTCTTTCGGATTGTCGCGAGGTTAGTCAGCGTGCCGCCGAGCCACCTCTGATTCACGTAAAACTGGCCGCAAGCTACCGCAGCCTCTTTTGTTGCTTCTTGCGCCTGCTTCTTGCAACCGACTAATAAGATTCTGCCTCCCCGACGTGTGACGTCCTGGAGAAATTCCGTCGCCCGCCGAAGCTGCAGAACCGTTTCATCCAAGTTGATGATGTAAATCTGATTGCGCTGCTCGAAGATGAAAGGCTTCATCTTCGGATTCCAGCGCTTCGTCTGATGTCCAAAATGGACACCAGCTTCCAAAAGTTCAGGCACTAATTCTGTTGTATCTGCCATAGGAGAAAATCCGCGAGAGGGGAACTCCAGAGCGGGACGGTGAAGATGCTACAGCACGGGTCGATGTGCAACCTGAAATTCCGTCCTGCCATTACTCTAGTTAAACGTTGCGTTGGGACTCGTAATAATGGGACTTAGGATGTCCATCTTCGACGCCTTGAGGCGCAAGGCGCGATCGGATTCGAAATTGGCCCGAAGGACGTGTCCTCCTTCCCAGAAAGATGTGGATCAACAACAAGATCGGCAAAGCCAGGCCAACGACGAGGTGAATCCAACTCGTCCAGTCACGCAGCATTTGGCCGCCCGCGTAATAAAGACCGTAGCCGGTGACGGTTAAAACGGCGAACACACTCAGAAAAACCGATCCGTTTGCTCGATTGCGGCGCGCCCGCCATGCGAATTTCACGTGCCCACTTAGGAGCATCCCCATGAGCACTAAAACTGCCATCGCCGCAGCGCCATGAATTTTCATCGCCCAAGCTTTTGCGGTTGTCTCAAAATCACCAGGCGACGCAGCGAGATAGGTCCAATATGTCCACGCCACCCCGCTCAAGAAAAGCAGCGCCAACACGGCGTAGAGAAAATATCTCTGCAAGCGCTTCAATCGAATCGAGTCCGGTCGCGGGTATTGCATGGTGAATGAAACATCCATGATGGCGCGCCATCGCGCTCAAGCAACAACGCATCCGCGCGATATCGCACCAGCAAGCCCGCAGCCTCCTCGCGCAGTGCAAAGACGACCTTCGTCAATGCATCCGCGACCATGCATTCGGCAGCCGCCACGCTCGCGCTGATTAGCTGGCGCGCGGTTTGCCGGGTGCGCCCATCAAGCAATGGACTCACATACTGCGCATGATGCTTTCGGCGTTCGAAGTAAATCCCCGAAGTCGCCATGGCGCGCTCGCGCAGTCGCACCGCTCCGGCAATGCGTGTTGGCTCGGCAGGATGGCGCAAATGAATGAATTGCGAAGCCGGCCCAAATGTTCGCAGATCACCTCCGGCATTTACAATTCCGGCCCCGACGCCATTATCTTTCAAAGCCTCAACGGCACGATCGACGGCAAAGCCTTTGGCGATTCCTCCAAGATCGACAATCAAGTCGCGGCAAAAAAAGACCTCGTAATTACGGCGAAGAAAAATGTCACCCGAAGTCGCGGTTGGACTGAACTGATAACAACGATGAGGAAGATAGTTCCACTTGGTAAGCAAGGGAGCGACCGTAATATCGAATGTGCCGTGGCTCTCTTCGGCAAACCGCTTTGCCGCCCTCATGACCTGCCAGGTCCACGGATCCACGGACACGCCTTTGGGAAAAGCGTCGCGATTCATACGCGAGACGTCACTCAGAGGGTCGTGAAAGCTCATTAAGCGACTCACTCGCACAATCGCATCGAATCCAGCTTCGATTCCACGGGCGAGTAATCTTTCGTTACATCCACGCACCGCGATTTCCACAAATGTGCCCAGCAATGGGCGGCAGCGGCGAATTTCAATGGTTGAGCGCGATCTCATAAAATGCCAAAAGGCGTTTCACGCCGTCGGTGATGTGCCGGCAACTTAGAGTTGCTCCGCTGATGTTTTTGATGTCGCTATCAAGTTTGAGCGTCGATTTGCTGGTCTTACCGACAAATTGGGCACGCCACTTTTGATCTCGAATCTGGCCACCATACGTCTCGCGATAGTCCATGATTTCAATCTGCTTGACCGATCCATCAGCCGCGAGTCCGGCTGCATAAGTGATGAATTCGTGTTTACCGACAACTTCATCGACGATGAACCAACCACCACCACTTACCCGCCAGACCTGTTGCTCATCATGCAAGACGCGGACGCCGCTAGCCCGCTCAATGGCTTTACGTTGATTGCTCGCCAGCTTCACGGGCGCAGCCGTGAATGATTTGCCAGGAAAAATCGCGCGCTGCGCTTGCTCGACGGTTAGGTATTGAATCGCGAATGCGGATGGGGCGATTAAAGCCGAGGCCGGCAGCGCGATGAAAACGAATTCCGACTTCATCGCACTCTAAAAATTGAATCCTACTTTCAGTCGAAACAATTGTCGCGTTTCCTCAGCGAAGGTTTGCCCATCGGCTGGCTCGTCTACACCCTTGCCGTAAACCTGATAGTTCCAGGTGAGCGTGGCCCACCAGCGTTCCTGCGAGTAATGGATGCTCGGACCAGCATAAAAAACGCGGTGCTCGAAGTTATTCAGGTCGAAAAGCGGATATTCCCATCGGGTATGAATTTCCACGCCCGCATACCAGTTTGGAGCAAAGCGATAAGCCACACCAGCTGCGCCTTCGAAAGAGAGTTCTCTCGGATATTGCTCGGCTGGCTGTTTGCCCCAGGCCCATTCCGCGCCAAGATCGAGAGCGCAAATTAGCCGATCCTCCAGAAAGTCTTTTTGGAAATCGATCTCGGGTTTGATGTAGCGTTCATGTTGATCGAGCCCATCGACTTCATCGTGCAATAAATACCCCCCCTCCAATCGTAGTGCGATGCCAATGGGATCCTTAAACGGACTCAACAAGCGATATTTGGCCGAGCCTTCAAGTCCGCCAAAGCGATAAGCGTTGGTGTTGTCCAATGCATCGCGGTCGCCATCGACCCCCTTGTTGTAGAAATAATGTTGGATGAGCGAAAGGCTCGCCTGGAATTGATCGGTCACTCCATATTCGGCTTCCGTTTCGAAGTGAGTTCCGTAGTACGTCCCTTCGCTCTTTCCTTCGCCCAAAGTAACGAATTGATAAACCTCCCAACGGTGCGCAGGGAGTGTTTCCGCGCCGCGCACGAAACCGAAAAGTTGCTCATCTCCCCGCACGATAGAAACGCAACATAAAATCGCAGCGGTACACGCTAATCTCATTTTCATCGCTATGATTTGTAACATCGCGCGATGTGTCCCGCTGCCGGATGCTTGCCAATTTTTGACGCTGGATTGCAGCGCAATCCAAGGCGCGCATAGCAACGCGCCGCTAACTGGATTTTCGCGTGTCTTTCTCGACGTACCTGGCCAGCACCCAGCAGAGATCTGAGAGGCGATTTAGGTAACGTAAAATCTGAACGTTGATTTTCACATCGCTGATGCTGAGCGCAGCAATATGCCGCTCGGCGCGGCGACACGTTGTCCGAGCGAAATCGAGAGCCGCAGAAACACGTGTCCCCCCGGGAATCACCCAGTCCTTCGGGTAAAGCGATTCGTCTTTCTCCAAATCGTCAATGACTGCAGAGACCCGATCGACCATCGCTGGCGTGGTGATTTGAAATCCATCTTTTGCGTAGCGCTCCTGATCGGCGGGCGCCGTTGCCAGCTCTCCCATGAGAACGATCAGATCCTTTTGCCCGGCTAAGATTTCATCGGAAATGAATTTGTCGGTCGCAATGGATCGAGCCAAACCAAGCGCGGCAGTCAGCTCATCGATACAACCGTAAGCATCGACGCGCGCATCGCCCTTCGACACGCGACGGCCGTACATGAGGGATGTTTCGCCTTTATCGCCCGTTTTGGTGGCGATCGACATAGCGATTTAGGTGGGATATTGGGGTGATGGAGTAAGGAAGTAATGGGATTTGTTCTCGCCCATCACTCCATTACTCCACTACTCCATTCCTTACCCGATCGCCGGCTGCGGCTCGGCTTCTTCCATTACCGGCGCGCCAATCGGCTCACCTTTCTCGACCAGTTTGATCTCGCGGTGCTCAGGGAAACCAGTGCCGGCGGGAATCAAGTGACCCATGATCACGTTTTCCTTGAACCCGCGCAGTCTATCGACCTTACCTAGTGTGGCCGCCTCCGTAAGAACGCGAGTTGTATCCTGGAACGAGGCAGCGGAAATAAAGCTGTCCGTTTCGAGTGAAGCCTTCGTGATGCCAAGTAAGACGGGAACGGCTTCTGCCGGCTTGCCACCTTTCTCGACGACCTTCTTGTTTTCCTCTTCGAAGTCGAGTTTGTCGACCTGATCGCCCCAGAGCAACGACGTATCGCCAGGATCGGTAATCTTCACCTTGCGCAACATCTGACGCACGATGATTTCGATATGCTTGTCGTTGATCTCCACACCTTGTAGCCGATAGACTTCCTGGACTTCGTTAACCAGGTGCTCCTGCAAATCCTGCGGTCCGCAGACCTCGAGGATCTCGTGAGGCACTACAGGGCCTTCGGTAAGTTGCTGACCTTTTTTCACGAAGTCGCCCTTAAACACGATAATATGTTTGGTAAGCGGGATCAGATGTTCTTCCTCGGCGCCGGTGTCGGGATCCTTTAAAATCAGGCGTCGCTTTCCGCGGACAGTACCGCCCATCTCAACCACGCCATCGATCTTGGCAATCTCAGCCGCGTCCTTCGGCCGGCGCGCTTCAAATAATTCGGCTACGCGCGGCAAACCTCCGGTGATGTCTTTGGTCTTCGCGACTTTCCGCGGCGTCTTTGCCAGCAATGCGCCACCTCGCACCTTTTGGCCTTCTTCCACGATGACGTGAGCGCCGGCCGGGATGGAGTAACTCGCGAGCACTTCTTTCTTGTCATCCACGATAACAATTTGTGGGTGCAAATCTTCCTTGTGCTCAATGATAACGGTGCCCATCAGGCCTGTGGCCTCATCGACGTCGCGTTTGATCGTGACACCCGCGATCATGTCGCGGAACTCGATTTTGCCACCTTTGTCGGTGAGAATCGGGACGTTGTAGGGGTCCCATTGAACAAAGGTTTCACCCTTCTTGACGTCGGTGCCGTCGCCTTTGGAAATCATTGAGCCGATCACCACGTTGTAGCGCTCAAGTTCGCGGCCTTCAGCGTTGTGCACGCTAATCGAACCGTTCTTGTTCAACGCGATCCAACTGCCGTCGAGCGCTTGGACAGTCCGCAGATCATTGAAGCGCACCGTGCCGTCGTTCTTCGCCTTGATAATCGGTTGCTTGAAGGTCTGGCTGGCAGTGCCGCCGATGTGGAATGTGCGCATCGTCAATTGCGTTCCCGGCTCACCAATTGATTGGGCCGCAATGATACCTACCGCTTCGCCAAGCTTGACGAACTGGCCTGTAGCCAAATTCCGGCCATAACACATCGCGCACACACCGCGGCCGCACTCGCACGTAAGAACCGAACGAATCTTCAAGCTCTCCACGCCGACACGCTGAAGCTCCGCTGCGATCTTTTCATCAATCAACTGATTCGCTTTGACGATCTTTTTCTTCTTGTCGACGGGGTCAGCGATCGTTTCGCAGCTTACGCGCCCGATAATGCGCTGGCCGAGGTCCACTACCTCCTCGTCGCCCTCGTAAATCGAGCGCACCACAATGCCGTTAACAGTACCGCAGTCCGGTTCGTTGATGATCACATCCTGTGCAGCATCGACCAGCTTGCGCGTTAGATATCCGGAGTCGGCAGTCTTCAACGCGGTATCTGCAAGACCTTTTCGAGCCCCGTGAGTAGAAATGAAGTACTCGAGCACGCTCAGTCCTTCGCGGAAGTTCGACGTGATCGGCCGCTCAATGATTTCGCCAGAAGGTTTGGCCATCAAACCGCGCATACCTGCTAGCTGACGAACCTGCTGGCGGTTACCGCGTGAACCGGAATCGACCATCAAGAAAACCGGATTCAACTCCTTGCGGCCGTCGTTGTGTTCCAGAGTGCGAAACATCGCACTGGAAATTTCGTCACCGGCGTGTGTCCAGATGTCGATGATCTTGTTGTAGCGTTCGCCGTCCGTGATAATGCCCTTGCGATATTGCTGCTCAACCTGTCGAATTTGCTTATAAGCATTCTCCAGCTCCGTCTCCTTCTCTTTTGGAATGATCATGTCCGAAATTCCAATTGAGATACCGGCTTTGGTGGCTTCGGCAAAGCCAAGCTCTTTCAGTTTGTCCAGCGTCGTAACGGTCTCTGCCGGTCCCGCGATTTGATAACAGCGCCAGATAATGTCGCTAAGTTGCTTCTTGCCCGCGGGTCTGTTGAAAAATCCAAGCTGTTTGGGCCAAATCTCGTTAAAAATAACACGGCCTGCAGTGGTTTCGAAGGTTCTGGCTTCCGCGTTTCCGTAGATTGTTTGCTTACCGAAATCGGGGTTCTTAAGCCGGATCCGATCATGTGTGTGAACGCTTCTTTCTGCCATCGCAAATTCCACTTCCGTCGCGTCGGCGAACAATGGGAGGCGCTGGCCGTCCTTGCTCACACCGCGCGGGGTTTGGGTAAGGTAGTAACAGCCCAGCGTGATGTCTTGAGAAGGTGTGGTAATCGGCTTTCCGCTGGACGGCGAAAAAATGTTATTCGGCGCGAGCATCAGCATGCGTGCTTCCATCTGAGCTTCTACTGAGAGCGGCACATGCACGGCCATCTGGTCGCCGTCGAAGTCCGCATTATAAGCGGTGCAAACCAGCGGATGAATTCGAATGGCTTCGCCCTCGATCAATTGAGGTTCAAAAGCCTGAATGGACAATCGGTGCAGAGTAGGCGCACGATTGAGCAGCACCGGATGACCTTTGGTCACTTCATCGAGAATATCCCAGACCTCCGGCGTCTGACGCTCGATCATCTTTTTCGCGCTGCGCACGGTGTGCACGTAGCCGAGGTCTTTAAGCCGGCGAATGATAAATGGTTCGAAAAGCACAAGCGCCATCTTCTTCGGTAATCCGCATTGCTGCAGCTTCAGCTCCGGACCGATCACAATTACGGAACGGCCTGAGTAATCGACGCGTTTGCCAAGCAGATTTTGGCGGAAACGTCCACCCTTCCCCTTGAGCATGTCGCTCAGTGACTTGAGAGGCCGATTGCCAGCGCCAGTTACAGCACGGCCATGTCTGCCATTATCGAACAATGCATCCACCGCCTCCTGCAACATTCGCTTTTCATTGCGAATGATGACGTCCGGCGTCTTGAGCATGAGCAGGTTTTTTAACCGGTTGTTACGGTTAATAACCCTACGATAAAGATCGTTCAGATCCGACGTGGCGAAACGTCCACCTTCGAGCGGAACCAGAGGTCGTAAATCCGGTGGAATAACCGGCAATACATCCAGAATCATCCATTCGGGACGCGCATGCGAATTTTGGAAGCCTTGGATGAGCTTGAGACGCTTCGCCAGTTTCTTGCGAATCTGTTTGCTCTTGGTCGCGCCCATCGCTTTCTCAAGCTCCTTGTTGAGCTTGTTGAGATCGATCTCGGCCAGAAGCTTTCTAATTGCGTCCGCACCCATCCCGGCAACGAAATCCTCCCCGTACTGCTCCTGCGCCTCGCGGTATTCGACTTCGTTCAGCAGCTGTGTCTTCTGTAATGGCGTCTTGCCCGGATCGATGACGATATAATCCTCATAATAAATGACGCGCTCGAGTTGGCGTGCGCTCATGTCTAGCATGAGCCCGATGCGCGAGGGCATACATTTGTAAAACCAGATGTGCGAGACCGGCACAGCTAATTCGATGTGGCCCATGCGTTCGCGACGGACGCGAGCCAGCGTAACTTCCACGCCGCAACGGTCGCAGATGACGCCCTTATGTTTAATACGCTTGTATTTTCCGCATGAGCATTCCCAATCGCGCGTGGGACCAAAAATGCGTTCACAGAAAAGGCCGCCTTTCTCCGGTTTAAAGGTCCGGTAATTGATTGTCTCGGGATTTTTGACTTCTCCTTTGCTCCACGAGCGCATCGTGTCACTCGACGCGACGCCAATCGCGACTTGATCAAAACCCACGGGGCGTTCTTCGCCCACTAACTCACGCCAGGAATGTTCGTTCATGTTTTTTCCAAATAATTTACAATTTAAAAATTATGCGACGCTCTCCAGAAACGTAGGCGCCTGGCCGCCGACCTTGACGTCGAGGCCCAGGCTCTGCATTTCCTTGATCAGAACGTTGAAAGACTCAGGTGTACCCGCTTCTAGCGAGTTATCGCCCTTCACAATCGACTCATAAATCCGGGTCCGCCCTTGCACGTCATCGGATTTAACAGTGAGCAGTTCCTGTAAAGTATAGGCAGCTCCGTACGCTTCGAGAGCCCACACTTCCATTTCGCCAAAACGCTGGCCACCATATTGCGCCTTACCGCCGAGCGGTTGTTGAGTGACGAGCGAATACGGTCCAACTGCACGAGCGTGAATCTTGTCAGCCACCAGGTGTCCCAGCTTCATCATATAGATGTAGCCGACCACCACTTCCTGATCGAAAGGATCGCCGGTGCGTCCGTCGAAAAGCTTTGCTTTGCCGCTTTCCTGTACCCAGGTGAATCCCTCCTTCTTTCGGGCGTCATGCAAATATTCGCGAATCTGTTTTTCTTTAATTCCGTCGAACACCGGAGTCGCCACTTTGAATCCCAGTGCCTTCGCAGCAACGCCCAGGTGCGTCTCCAAAACTTGCCCCACATTCATACGGCTGGGCACACCTAATGGATTGAGCACAATTTCCACCGGCGTCCCGTCTGCAAGAAAAGGCATGTCTTCTTCAGGCACGATGCGGGCGACAACCCCTTTATTTCCGTGGCGACCGGCCATCTTATCGCCCACGCTCAGTTTGCGCTTGCTTGCGATGTAAACCTTGACCTGCTTGATGATTCCCGGGTCGATATCGTCACCGCTTTCCACGCGGTCCATGGCGCGATCGCGTTCGAGTTCGAGCTCCGCGAACTTGTGCTCGTAAGCGCCAATGATTTCGCGGATCTTATTGCGAATCGGGCTCGGATCTATCTCGACGTGATCGTGTGCCGTAGCCAGCTTTCGCAAAAGCGTTTTGGTGATCTTGCGATTGGCTGGAATGATGATTTCACCGTTCTTGGCGTTTACGACATCCAGCGGAACTTTTTCGCCGAGCAAAACGTTTGAAAGCGAATCCGTCAATTGCTCGACTAGCCCGTCTTTCTTGCGCTTATGTTCTTCGCTGATGGTTTTAAGTTGTCGTCTGGTTTCCGCCGGGGTCAGTTTTTCGCGCGAAACCTCGCGACGGGATGAGACCTTTACATCCATCACAATTCCGTAGGTCCCCGAGGGAACGGTAAGCGACGTGTCCTTTACGTCCGCTGCTTTCTCACCAAAAATTGCACGCAACAGGCGTTCTTCCGGCGCCAGTTCGGTTTCACTCTTTGGCGTAATCTTGCCAACCAGAATGTCGCCCGGCTTCACTTCCGCTCCCACACGAACGACCCCATCAGGCCCCAGATTGCGGAGAGCCTCTTCGCTGACGTTGGGAATGTCGCGCGTAATTTCTTCCGGTCCGAGCTTCGTGTCTCGCGCGCCAATCTCGAATTCATCGATGTGGATCGAGGTATAGACGTCCTCCTTGACCACTTTCTCCGAGATCATGATGGCATCTTCAAAGTTGTATCCGTTCCAAGGCATAAACGCGACGAGCACATTGCGTCCCAGAGCCAGCTCACCGTGCTCGGTGTTTGGACCGTCAGCGATGACTTGACCGCGTTTCACGTGCTGCCCTTTGCGCACAATCGGTTTCTGGTTCACACACGTGCCGGCATTTGACCGCATGAATTTGCGGAGCTCATAAACATGAATCCCAGCCTCCGGATCGTTCTTCAGCTTCTTCTTGGTCTCGGGAAGATGACCATCTTTCGTGACGATGATTTGATCTGCCGTAACCGAAGCGACCTTGCCGCTCTCGGTTGCCAGGACAACCGCGTGAGAATCTCGCGCCACTTTCTCTTCCAAGCCCGTGCCCACGAGCGGCGCCTCGGAAACAACGAGAGGAACGCCCTGACGTTGCATGTTTGAGCCCATCAAAGCCCGGTTTGCGTCATCGTGTTCGAGGAACGGAATAAGACCCGCCGCCACCGACACAAGCTGTTTCGGCGAGACGTCCATGTAGTTCACCTTGGAAGGATCGACTTCAAGAAAGTCGCCGCGGTAGCGCACGGATACTTTCTCTCCCGTGAAATGTCCCCGTCCGTCGACAGGCGCATTGGCCTGCGCAACGAGAAAATTCTCTTCGCGATCAGCAGTGAGATATTCGATTTCATCCATCACCCGGCCCTTTTCCACTTTGCGATAGGGCGTTTCGATAAAGCCGAACTCATTGATGCGCGCGAAAGTGCTCATCGAGCTAATAAGGCCGATGTTCGGACCTTCCGGCGTCTCAATCGGACAAATGCGCCCGTAATGAGATGGGTGAACGTCACGCACTTCGAAGCCGGCACGCTCACGGCTGAGACCACCAGGGCCAAGAGCCGACAAACGGCGCTTATGCGTTAACTCTGCAAGTGGATTCGTTTGATCCATGAACTGCGAGAGCTGTGACCGCCCAAAGAAATCGCGAATCACCGCACTGAGCGCTTTTGGATTGATCAGCTTCTGGGGCGTCATGCCGTCCACATTGATGTCGAACAGAGTCATGCGCTCCTTGACCAGGCGCTCTGTACGGGCAAGGCCGACACGGCACTGGTTCGCCAATAATTCACCAACAGTGCGCACACGACGGCTGCCCAGATGATCGATATCATCGAGAGTGCCTTCGCCCCGCCGCAGATTGATCAGGTATTTGATTGCAGCGATAAAATCTTTGTCCGTTAGAATCCGCTCGGTAGAATCAACGTTGATTCCGAGCTTTTGATTGATCTTGTAACGGCCGACACGCCCGAGGTCGTACTTCTTCGGGTCAAAGAAGAGCCTTTTTAGCAAAGCGCGCGCATTGGCCACGGTCGGCGGATCGCCAGGGCGAAGACGCCGGTAAATGTCTTTGAGTGCCTCTTCCTGGTCGTGCGCCGGGTCTTTTCGAAGCGCCTTAACGATGGTGTCATCGTTCGAGATGTCGATCACTTTCACATCGTGAATTTTTAGCGCCATGATCTGGCGGACAGTCGCCAGAGTAAGGGGTTCGAAAGCGCGGGCGACCGTCACCTCGCCGTCGCGGATCTCCGCAGTCAGTACTTTGGTGGCTAGCTTCTCTTCGTCGAGTTTGTCGCTCAGCTTCAGGGTCTCGATATTGTAAAAAAGTTTGATGACGTCTTCGTCGGATCCGTAGCCAAGGGCGCGAAGGAATGTAGTGGCAAGAAACTTCCGCCGTCGTTTGCGGCGATCGAGATAAATGTAAAGGAGGTCAGCAGTATCAAATTGGACCTCAATCCATGATCCCCGATCTGGAATGATCCGGAAGCTATAGAGGACTTTCCCGTTTACGTGGATGGTAGATTCAAAGGCGATCCCCGGAGAGCGGTGCAATTGACTTACTACGACGCGCTCTGCGCCATTGATGACGAAGGTCCCCTGCGGAGTCATCAACGGGATTTCGCCCATATAAACTTTCTCTTCTTTTGTGCCTTTTTCTTCGCGCAATTGGAACGTGACATGCAACGGCGCGCTGTAAGTCTGTCCTTCCCGCTGTGCCTCCAAAGCGCTTAATTTGGGGTCGCCAATCTCATAGTGGCTGAAATCGAGCACTGCTTTTTCGTCATAGCTCTCGATTGGAAAGACCTCCTTGAAAACAGCTTGGAGTCCCTGATTTTTTCGCTTGGAAAAAGAGAGGTCTTTTTGAAGGAAATCAACGTACGAGTTCGCCTGAACTTCAATTAGATTCGGCGGTTCGATCCCTTCCTTGATGCTTCCAAAGTAAATACGTTCCGACATAAATCACTAGCCAAGAATTAGCCTCGCAACGTCCACCCCTGGTGGACGAAACGGGCAAGGTTTTACGGGCTCAGCAACGAGCGAAGAGCACAAAAATGCATCCAAAGCAGCGGCTTGTCAAATTCACCACCGTTTTGCGTGCCTTTTTTGTGCTTTGCCGTTGAACGCCGGGTTAAAAATAAGTTCTACCTGCCTCTAACCAGAATACAACACTAGTCTGAAATTTCCGCTCCGCAAGGAAAATCTGCGGTGGACGATCCATAAATCATCCGCCTCAATTACTGATCGTAACTAAATAATCCCGACCGCCCGACGTGGTCACGTTTATTTAATTTCAACCTTTGCACCGGCGGCCTCAATTTTTTTCTTGATCTCGTCCGCCTCTTCCTTTGTCACGCCTTCTTTGATTGTCTTGGGGGCGCCTTCCACAAGCGCCTTAGCTTCCGCAAGGCCAAGTCCCGGCACCGCACCGCGGACCTCCTTGATCACGGCAATCTTGTTCGAGCCCATCTCTTTCAAGATCACGTCAAAGGTAGTCTTCTCCTCCGCTGCTGGAGCCGCTCCGCCAGCCGCGCCGGCTGCGGGACCAGCCGCCACTGCCACCGGCGCCGCTGCGCTTACACCCCACTTTTCTTCCAGTTGCTTGACCAATCCTGCAATCTCCAGCACCGACAGGCTGCTGAGTTGCTCCACTAATTTATCTGTCTCTGCCATTTCTTATTTCCTCCAATTGCCGATTCCGAAAGCCTTCGGAAAATTAAGGCCAGTGGCCACTGGCCCGGACAGTTTTTGTTCACTTCCCGTCCCGCCATTGCGAGCGGAAAAACTATTTTATGCCGTCGCTTGTGCGGACGCGCCCTCCTTTTCTGCCTTTGCCTTCAATAGCCGTGCCAACGCAGAGCCTGGTTCATTCAGCAAGCGCACCAAGCGTGTTGCCGGGGACAAGAGTAGGCCGAGCAATTGCGCCTGCAAAACTTCGCGCGCCGGCAGATCCGCCAACTTCTCCAATTCCGCGGCCGAAAGAACAGTCCGGTCGACAAAACCAATCTTCAGCGCTGCGATTTTGAATTCAGCCGCAAACGTCTTGAAAATTTTGGCCACGGGCGCCACATCGTTCTCACCTGTCACAACGGCTGTCTGACCAGTCAGGTTCTCGCCCGCATCAGGAAAACCAGAATCGGTCATGGCACGTTTGAGGAAATTATTCTTCACGACGTGCATCTCCGCGCCGGCTGGAGCCAGCCGGTTCCGCAGTTCACTAAAATCGATGACCTTCATGCGCTGGTAGTCAGTTACGAGCACGAAGGGAGAGCGTTTCAACTTCTCGGAAAGATCGGAAACGACGCTGGTTTTTTCTGGTCTCATTTTATTTATTGCGTCTTTAAGACTACACATTCAAATACGGCGCTGGATCGACGCGAACTCCGGGGGACATGGTCGCACTGATTGTCACCCCTTCAACGTACCGCCCTTTCGCTGAGGCGGGACGAGCTCGAACGACCGCCTCAATGACCGCGTTTCCGTTTTCAATCAAAGCATTTTCCTCAAACGAAAATTTTCCAACAGGCACCGCAACGTTGCCGTTTTTATCCAGTTTAAACTCCACGCGCCCTGCTTTCACTTCCTGCACAGCTTTGGCTGTGTCGTCAGTTACTGTCCCGGTGCGGGGATTCGGCATCAGTCCACGCGGCCCGAGTACCTTCCCCAATTTCCGGACTTCCGCCATCGCTGCCGGCGTCGCAATTGCGACGTCAAAATCTTGAAAACCTTCCTGACATTTCTGGATTAGATCTTTCATCCCAACAAACTCCGCGCCTGCTTCCCTAGCCGCCTGCGCCGCTTGGCCCTCAGCAAAAACCAGAACCCGGACTTTTTTGCCACTTCCATGCGGAAGCGGACAGGTCCCGCGAACCATCTGATCGGATTGCTTGGGATCAACACCAAGCCGGAATGAGACGGTCACGGTTTGATCAAACTTTGTCGGCGGAAATTTTTTCAAGGTCGAGACGGCCTCATGGAGACTGTAAGGCTTTACCCGATCTACCTGTTGCGCCGCTGCGCGATAACGTTTGCTTCGATTTCTTTGCATGTTGACTTGCAGTTCTATCGCCCCAGCCTCTTGAGAGAAACATGGGCTCCTGCCTAAAATATTAAGCCGCTAACCCAGCGGCGGGTGGGAAATTTAGCGGCGATCCCTACCTTGTCAAAATCAACTTCTTCTCGTGACCGTGCGGGCCTGCTAACCTACCGACGCCGCAACGTATGCAGGTTCTGACGAAAGGTGGACTGCGCTACGGACGCCGCGCTTTAGCCGCACTTTCGGCAAGGCCCTGCCGTGCCAAGGTCAGATTCGGATTGAGCACGAGCGCCTGTTCAAAAGCAGCAATGGCACGCTCGTGCTGACCGAATAAAGCAAGGTAGCGTCCGCGATTGATTAACATGTTCGCATAGGACGGCAGTACTTTAACGTTTACGGGATCACCTTTTCCGAATCGCAATGTCCCGTCCGCAAGGCCGCGGATTTGCAGATGCACATCAGGCGAATCATGAAAACCCTGACCGTCCGCGAGATTAAAGACAAGCCCTTGTGGAACCAGCTGATATTTTTGCGTCAGCCATCTGGTCAGCTCACCGTTAACTGAGTCGGAGGAGATCAAATCGTTTGTCATATAAACCGGCGCAACCCTGCTTTCATTCGTCACCATTGATTGAATCATCTCTAAAAATGCTGCACTGATTCTTTGAGTCAGCGCCGGACTCCTGGCAAAAGCCCCGGGATCGCGCTCCCATTCTTTGAGACTTTCGACAAATACGTCGATTTTTTCGCGCGATCGCTCGATCAAGGCGGGATAAGCGTGTTTTAGATAATCGAAATACCACGAGCGCCGTAGAAGATTGATGTCCACTACTTTTACGTCCGGTCGGAGATGCTCGATCTCCTGCGCATAAAACATGGGCGACACGACTTGCCAATCGAGCGTGAGCAGGAGCCCGTTGGGCGCGATCGCCTTGAGCAGATTGTCGACATAATCGTGGGCGATGAAGTATCGCCTGCGATTATTGAACGGCCAGTTCGCTGTTAGGGCGATCGTGGAAACAACCAGAACGGCAACTACCGCCGCCAAAGATGGCTTCGCAACCGGTAAGGATTTGGAAACGGCGCTCCGGATCAACCACCGGATGCCGAGTCCTGCGGCAATCGCGATCGAAATGAATGTGGGCAGATAGTACGCATCTTTGTCTTCCGCAATTTCGTAGCTAAGGGCGTAAGCCAAATCGGCGATCACGATAGTCAGGAGAAACCAGAAGATCGTACGGTCTCGCTTGAAAGCGTCAGTCAAGCCCGCGAAAGCCAGAACGAGCGACAATGGAAGCCATGGAAAGCCGAATTCGCGCAATGCCATTCTGCAAAATTCAGCAAACTGCTCTCCCATTATCTCCGGTTTAAAGGAGAAATAGACCTGATACTGGCGTCCCGTCAGATGCCACCATATTTCCTGCAGCGAGCGCGGATGGCCCCAGTTAATGACAGGCGAGCGCGAAGCTGCAAGCGGCAGGTAAGCATAAACTGCGACGAGTGCGCCAATTGAAATCAGAGCGGCATAAACAAACCGTCTGCTGGTAAAGAATCTCACTCCCTGGGTTCGAAAAACAATAACTGCGACGGCAGGAAGCGTCAGCGCCACGGTGACATGATGAACCCCCAGGGCCAGGCCGAATATTAGCGCAGCCGAATAAAGGAAAGCGTCATGCCTCGTGACTTGGCCAGGATTCGACACCGTCGAAATATGCATCCTGTCTTCGACGATCCATCGCCGCCATCGAAGCATTAGAAAGCAGATAACGAGGATGAGCAGCGTATTTAGAGCATAGACCTCGGTGATCGTCGCATACGACCAAAGCGTGCGGGAAAACGCCAACAGCAAACCCGCTCCGAGCGCGGGCGCTGCCACCATAGGATGCGTAACACCCAATTCCTCGATTTTCTTGGTGCCTCTCTTTCGTCGCTTCGCCGCCGCCAGATATGACGCCGTAATGATCACCTCCGCCACGACTAACGTGAGCATTGCGCAAGTGAGCGCCGCGAAAAGCGCTGACGAAAAATTGATCCGTTGCGCGACGTTTCCCAAGGGCACAAGCGATGCAAGGTGGGCGAGAATGATCCATAACGGAACGCCGGGTGGATGCGCGATCCCAAGGCCGCGAGCCACTACGATTAACTCTCCGCTGTCGGTGAGGGTAACTGTCGGCGCGAGGGTCCAGCTATAAAGCAACAGCGCGACAAGAAATACGGTTCCGCCGCACAGTAACTGTACCGCAGCCAGAGAGGTTATTCGAGAATTCCTCGGATGGGCAGACTTTGATTTCGGCTCGGAAGTCGCCGTGCTTTGCTGAGTCGTACCTCTGAGACCTTGCGTGTCCTTTGAAAGCCCGCGCGCCATTGCCTATCGTCTCGCAAACTCGCTTTCCTGCAAATCAATCATCAAGGAAACAAACCTCCCTGGACGCCGAGGGACTCACTAGAAAAGCGGTAGGCGGGGTCCTTAGACCTGCACCGTACCTGTAGAGTGAGCACCTGCATCGTAACCGCCAATGACATATAGCTTCCCATTTAGCCACCCAGTCGGGAGTTCCTGGCGGCTCTGAGGCAAGGGAGCTCGTGTTTCCCATATACCACTATTTTGAGTCCAGCCCGTAGTGGCGAATATTAGCCACAAGAGCACACCGAAAACGGGGAGCGGAGACTTGTGTCGCACCGTTGAGGATTCCATTACTTTCTACAAGAAACACGAGGCGAAGTTCCCAAACAATTTCAAACACCGAGAAGCGCCGACTCGGCAAACAAACGGATGGGCCCGCGCGAAGATATTTGTCCGTTGTTATCCAGCGGGGTTTCGCTTCAATGCTCGCATGACAAAATCATTTAACGCTGCCTGCGGCGTTTACTTGTGTCTTCTCTTTGCCATAACTCTTGAGACTGCCGGAACGCTGCAAGCGCAGACTCCCTCGCCCTCTCCGAGGCCGTCTCCATCTCAGGCCGATTACGAATTCCGCTGGGGCGTAAAGATTCCGATGCATGACAAGGTCGAACTGAACGCAACATTATATTTGCCGAAAACGCCAGACGGCTCGTTGTCCAAGACGCCGGTCATCTTCACACTGACACCCTACATCTCTGATAGCTATCACGCGCGCGGCGCCTATTTTGCATCGCATGGCTACGCATTCGCGCTCGTCGACGTTCGCGGACGCGGAAATTCTGGCGGCGAATTCGAGCCGTTTGTAAATGATCCTCGGGACGGGCACGACTTGGTCGAATGGTTTGCAAAACAACCATTTTGTGACGGTAAAGTTGCGATGTGGGGTGGTTCATATGCCGGATTTAATCAATGGGCAGCGGCGAAAGAATTGCCAACTCATCTCGCGACGATCGTCCCCGCTGCAGCTGCTCACCCCGGCCTCGATTATCCTTCGACTCAGAACGTCGGTCTAACCTACGACATGCAATGGTACACTTTCACCAGTGGCCGGACCGGGCAACAAAACCTTTTCGGTGATCAAAAATTTTGGCAAACGAAGTTCCTCGATGCCTACAAAAAACATGTCCCTTTCGAATCACTGGACTCCTTTGTCGGAAATCCCTCGGTTAATTTTCAACACGTCATCAAACACCCCACAGTCGATGCCTACTACGACGCGATGGTTCCAACACGCGAGCAGTTCCAAAAGATCACTCTCCCGGTCCTGACAATCACAGCGCAATACGATGGAGATGAGCTTGGCGCCCTTAGCTATTACCGAGACCATCTGGCAAATACGACTCCTGAGGCACGCGCAAAGCATTTTCTCGTCATCGGCCCCTGGGATCACGCGGGGACGCGTACACCTACGGATGAAGTCGCCGGAATAAAGTTCGGACCTGGAGCCGTTATCGATCTTAATGATCTGCATCGGCAATGGTACGACTGGACAATGAAAAGCGGTCCGCGTCCGGAATTTCTCAAGAACCAAGTCGCCTACTATCTGCTAGCAGCCGGCAACAGCGGCGCCAATGGCGAGTGGAAATACGCCGATAATTTCGAAACATTGGTCGCAAACCCGAAAATTTTTTACCTCGATTCGAAAAACGGCGACGCGAATGGTATTTTTCGTTCTGGCTCGCTTATCGAGAAGCAGCCCAGTGAAGGATTAGACACATTCATCTATGACCCGCTGGATACCACGCGTGGCGAAAGAGTTGATGGGATCGAGCCGAAAGAGAAAACAGCAGGTATCGATCAAACGTATCCTTTGAGCATCGCCAAGGATGGTTTGGTGTACCACACGGAAGCGCTTCCTAATGAAATATCCTTCATCGGCTGCCCGGCAGTGACATTATGGGTATCGATCGACACCCCAGATGTTGATCTGTCCGCCCATCTGTATGAAATCCAGCCCGACGGCACCAGCCTCGTTCTCTGGAGCGACACTCGCCGCTTGCGTTATCGCGACTCACTGCGCGAGGCGAAACTGGTGAAACCGGGTGAAATAGTACGGTGCGACTTCAGTCCCGGATTATTCGCTGCTCGCCACCTAATGAAGGGGAGCCGCCTTCGCCTGGTCGTGTCCTCCCCAAACTCGATTCACTTCCAAAAGAATTACTGTTCTGGCGGCGTAGTCGCTGAAGAGACAGCAAAGGACGCGCGCACCTGCCACGTACAGGTGTATCATGACGCGACCCATCCCAGCACGATTCAACTTCCGCTGCGATGATCCGCTGCGTTCTTGGAATTTTGGTCCTCACAGTCACGTCTTTGCTGCTTGGAACAACGGCGCGAGGCGCTTCGGAAATCGTGATCGCAATCCGTTATCTGCAAGCGGAGGGAACAAGTCATTCCCACCTCTATCTGTATCGTGAAGATGGAAAACTGCTACGGCAACTAACGAATGATGACTCTGGACAGGACTCCGGTCCAATTTTTGCGCCTGATGGCAACATGATTGTCTTCACGCGCGAAAAATCCAATGACGCTCGCGAGTTTTGGAGCGTTGACCCACTTGGGAAGGCATTGAAAATACTGGAGACTGCGCCTGATTGGTACACCTCAGCTAAAAGCTCGCCGTATTTCACAAACGCCGAGCCCGAAGAATCGGCATCTCCCAACCCGTCAGCATCTCCCGAGGAATCTGCCTCGCCCACCGTCACGCCAATACCCACTTACAAATCGCCTGATGGTTCTGTGGAATTGATCTTACGCGAAGATCCAACCGACGAAGATGATCAGATCGACGGGCCGGGTCATGGAAAACATTACCTTCTCCGCGATCTGAAGACCGGAGTGGAAACCGATTTCGAGAAGGTACCCGGATTTTACGGCGTCTACGGATTGCTTCACAACAATCAGGATAAGGATCAGCATTTTCTCTTCGAAGGGCCGCTACGACTGGCTTTTTTCGACTTACATTTGAACAGCACGGACGGTGACACCGTTTTCGCCCTCGAGCTCACTGGCCCGCGTCTCGTCAGGTTGTCGCCCAATTGGGCTACTCCAATTCCGCTGCCCGGCGAAGCAGCGTTTCTCACATTTACAGAGAACCGTTATGTGCCCATCCCCGGCAGCAAGAAAACGGCGAATTGTACTTACATGGAACACTGGGACGAAAAACTGAACAAAATTCGCTACGCGCGCGAAAAATCCGCCGCGCGCTGTTACGGCGCGTCGATATATCGGCAAGGCAAAAGCCCCAGTGTTATCACGCTGCGGCGCACAACCGACTAACTCACGATGAAGAAACGTTGGGCGGGGGCTTTTCTTGTTACAGTGCTGTTAGTCCATGCTTCGGCTGCAACCGAAGCATTGGATAAATTGGCGAACGATTTCTGGACGTGGCGTGCGAAGTGCGCGCCATTCAGAGGCGATGATGTGAATCGTCTCGAGCGACCCGGCGGGACTCGCGACTGGTCGCGCGCCAGCATAGAGAACCAACGAAAGGAGCTTGCCGAATTTGAGGCACGCTGGAAGAAGCTCGACCCGACACAATGGGCGATTCCAGAGCAGGTAGACTACCGTCTGATTGGTTCCGCTTTGGCCCGAGTGCGCTGGGAATTGGACATTAATCCGAGCTGGAAACGCGACCCAAATTTCTATATCGCTCAAACGCTGACGGCAGTAGTTGAAGCGCTCACTGTGCCGGGGCCGTATGACGCAGCGCGCAGCCGGGAAATTTTAGCGCGAATCGAAAACATTCCGTCGATTCTGCAACAAGGCGCTGAGAATCTCGATAAACCGCCGGCGCCATTCGCCTTTGTCGCGATTCAAGCCCTGGAAAATATTCGGCCGCGTCTGAATCAAATGGCCAATTCATTGGCAAAATCCACAACTCTCAAAGAAGAAGAACTAAACAGCGCGACTGATCTTGCAGCGGACGCGCTGGAACGTTTTCGCGAAAAGCTCCGGGAAATGGTGCCGTCGCTAGCGAATGAGACCGCTCTTCGGCGCGACGCGTACGTATTTTTTCTCAACAACGTCGCGTTGATGCCGTATTCCCCTGAAGACCTTCTGTCGATGGGGAGACAGGAATGGAACCGCGCTGTCGCTTTCGAGACGTTCGAGAAAAATAGAAACCACGATGTGCCACCGCTTAAGACTGCCGACAACGTCGACAATTGGATCAAAGAAGCAGCGGAGAAGGAATTGCAGATCCGGAAATTTCTCGAGGAGCGCAGCATTCTTGCCGTCCCGAGTTGGGTCCAGCATTACACGCTGCGTCCAATGCCAGAGTATTTGCGTGCATTGCAAGGCTTCGACGAAATGGACGATTTCACGTCACCATCGCGCTTGAAGGAAAATTGTATCCGTTATGTAACCGAACCTTCAGGGAAGCTCGCTTACTTCTGGCAGGCGACAGCAGAAGACCCGCAACCAATTACAGTTCACGAAGGAATTCCCGGGCATTATTTTCAGCTTTGTCTTTCCTGGAAACACGACGACCCGATCCGGCGGCATTACTACGACTCCGGCGCGAATGAAGGGATCGGCTTTTACGCCGAGGAAATGATGTTGCAATCCGGCTTGTTCGATGACAGCCCGCATACACGCGAGATTATTTACAATTTCATGCGGCTCCGCGCATTGCGCGTGGAAGTGGACGTGAAACTTGCGCTCGGCGAATTCACCCTCGATCAAGCTGCAAAGTATCTCCAACAGAAAGTTCCGATGGACGAACAGACCGCGCGCCAGGAAGCAATCGCGTTTTCGACTGGGCCTGGTCAGGCGATCACCTATCAGATCGGCAAATTACAGATCATCCAATTTCTTGCCAACGCGCGAATGCAACAGGGCGACAAGTTCAACCTCCGCACGTTCCACGATTTCGTCTGGAAAAACGGAAATGTACCAATTGCGTTGCAGCAGTGGGAATATTTGGGCGGAAGATAGGATGCCAGCCGCGTCAGGCAAGCTGCCTGACTTCCAATCCTAATCGACGATTTCCAGTCCCATTTGGCGGGCCGTGCCGGCAATGATTCGGAAAGCAGCTTCGTCGTTGCGCGCGTTCAGATCTTTGCGCTTGGTGTTCACAATGTCCATCACCTGTTTGCGCGTGACCTTGCCGACCTTGGTTTTGTTAGGCTCTTTAGAACCGGCGGCGATGTTGGCGGCCTTCTTTAACAGAACCGCCGCAGGCGGACTTTTTGTGATGAATGTGAAGGATTTGTCTTTGTAAACCGTGATCACGACCGGAAGAATGTCGCCAGCTTGCTTCTGCGTCGTTGAGTTAAATTCCTTGCAAAACGCCATGATGTTGACGCCGCGTGGACCAAGCGCCGTTCCAACCGGCGGCGCCGGGTTTGCCTGTCCGGCAGGAATCTGAAGTTTAATCTCAGCTACTTTTTCTTTTGCCATTGTGGTTCGTTAAAGCGTTGAATGGTTGAATCGTCAAAGCGGAAAACTAACCGCGTTCTACCTGCCAGTATTCCAATTCCACGGGCGTAGCGCGGCCGAAAATGGTGACTGAGACGCGTAGTTTGCCGCGTTCCGGATCGATTTCTTCAACGATTCCAGTCTGGTTCTGGAACGGGCCGTCGGCAACTTTCACCGATTCGCCGACTTCGAAGCTGACCTTCGGTTTCACCTTTTCTTCCCGCTCTTTCATTTGCGCGAGCATGCTGTCCACCTCCGACTGCCGCATCGGAATCGGTTTGTCTTTAGTGCCAGCAAACCCAATCACGCCGGGTGTGTCGCGAATGAAATACCATGTGCGCCCGACCAGCTGATTATTTTCGTCGAGCAGGTGCATGTTAGCGATCAGATAGCCCGGGAAAAACTTCCGCGTGGTCTCGCTCTTCTTCCCTTTCTTGATTTCCGAGACGCGCTCTGTCGGGACAAGCACGTCGTAAATTAGATCGCCCATCTCTTCGGTTTTAACGCGCTTCAAGATATTGTCGCGCACCTTGTTTTCTTGTCCGGAAAGCACGTGCACGACGTACCACTGATCTTTGCCTGCGAGTGTCTGTGCCATAAATCAGTGAAACCGGGTAAAAAAATGCACAAAATTCACAAGAACCAGATCGAAAAGGGCGACGTATCCGCCAAGCAACAACATCGCGATAACCACCACCACGGTCGAGTCACTCAGTTCCTTGTAGCGGCGGAACCCTTTCTCTTTCGGATCCCACGGCCACGAACATTTCTGAAGCTCGACCTTAACTTCGCTGAAGAAGGTTTTGATTTTGGTAATCATCCTGATTTAGATCGTGATTCGTTAAAACGTTAAAGCGGTCGATTACAATGCAATTTCATTTCTTCCTGTTTAACGCTTCGACGATTCAACTCTTTAACGCGGCGTTAGCCACACGCCAGGAGGGACTCGAACCCCCAACCGACGGTTTTGGAGACCGCTACTCTACCAATTGAGCTACTGGCGTAAGTTTACTCTTCCTGTTCCGCTCCCTATTAATCTCCTCTTCTTTCCACATCCACAAGTGAGCAGAATTAGAGAAAGAGTGTTAATCCAGAATGTCACTCACCCGACCGGCGCCGACAGTCTTGCCGCCTTCGCGAATGGCGAAGCGGATCGTCTTTTCCATTGCTATTGGCGTGATCAACTCGACTTCGATTGAGATGTTGTCGCCGGGCATGACCATTTCTACGCCTTCAGGCAATTTAACGGTGCCAGTTACGTCAGTTGTACGGAAGTAAAACTGTGGCCGGTAATTGGTGAAGAACGGAGTATGACGTCCGCCTTCCTCTTTGCTCAGCACATAGACTTCCGCCTTAAATTTCTTATGCGGAGTGATCGAACCGGGCTTCGAAATCACCTGGCCACGCTCGACTTCTTCTTTCTTTAAGCCGCGCAACAAAACGCCGACGTTATCACCGGCACGCGCTTCATCGAGAAGTTTGCGGAACATTTCAATGTCGGTTGCAACCGTCTTCGCGGTAGGACGAATGCCGACCAGCTCGACTTCTCCCATTTTCTTGAGAACACCGCGCTCGACACGACCTGTCGCGACGGTGCCGCGGCCTTCAATGTTGAACACGTCCTCAATCGGCATCAGGAAGGGCTGATCCACTGGCCGCTCCGGAACCGGGATGTAATCGTCAATGGCCTCGACGAGTGCGAGAACCTGTTTCTCGGCGTCAGCGTCGCCATTAAGCGCCTTGAGCGCGCTGCCTTTAACAATGGGGATTTTGTCTCCCGGAAATTCGTACTGCGTGAGCAGATCTCGCACTTCCATCTCGACGAGATCGAGAAGTTCGGGATCGTCGACCATGTCGACCTTGTTCAGAAACACGACAATCGAGGGGACACCCACTTGGCGCGCCAGCAGGATATGTTCACGCGTTTGAGGCATCGGTCCATCGGCGGCGGAGACGACCAAAATCGCACCGTCCATTTGCGCCGCACCAGTGATCATGTTCTTAACGTAGTCGGCGTGGCCCGGGCAATCCACGTGGGCATAATGCCGTTTGTCGCTCGAATACTCTACGTGTGCAGTGTTGATCGTAATGCCGCGCTCTTTTTCTTCGGGCGCGTTGTCGATTGATTCGTATGCGCGCACTTCGGCCATGCCCTTCTTGGCCAGCGCTGCCGTAATTGCTGCCGTGAGAGTTGTCTTGCCGTGGTCAACGTGACCGATCGTGCCGACGTTCACGTGCGGCTTGTCGCGTTTAAATGCTTCCTTAGCCATTTCAATTCTCCTGTTTAACTAAACTCTTTATTTTTTTAATTATCCGCTGCCGGTCCTGAGCTTATCTGGAGCCCATGACCGGGATTGAACCGGTGACCTCGTCCTTACCAAGGACGTGCTCTACCAACTGAGCTACATGGGCTGCTCG
Source organism: Candidatus Udaeobacter sp. (assembly GCA_035317225.1). Classification (GTDB taxonomy): domain Bacteria; phylum Verrucomicrobiota; class Verrucomicrobiia; order Chthoniobacterales; family UBA10450; genus Udaeobacter. The sequence continues at coordinate 61,940 of DATHHK010000059.1, forward strand.
TCGCCAGCCCAGCGCCTCTGCGGCAACCCGAGCGGCAAACCGGTTTGCCTTCTGCCAGAGATTCAAAAGTCCCAAAGCCGCGTCAAATTTGCAATTTGAACGACCATGGGACCGCCTCGTTCCAGCAAAAAGCGTCCGCAAGCTAACCGCGCGCACCGTCGTGTCAAAGAAATTTCTCGACATCTCTTGCCTCTCACGGAGGCCGTACATTGACCGTTCTCGCGCACATGTTTGGAGCTGAGGAAATCAAGTCCGCTCAGGACAGCTGACACTTAAAGCGCTGCGAAACCTAGCGGATTCTGCTGCTTGTCTCTTCTGTTTTTCCTCGCGTCACGATTCGCAGGATGACTGCAATGACTATGAACGCCAAGATGGCAAGGCCCACGTTCAGCGGCGTGATCAAGCCCGGTCCCCGCGTTGGGGTCGGAGTAGCCGAAGGGGGAGGCGGAGCGTTTTTCGCCTGCAGCATTCCCTGCACATATTGCAAACGCTGAATGGTGTCATAGTCGTCGGGTTTTATCTTTAACGCTGCCTGGTAATCGGCGATGGCGTTCTCATACTGCTGCAAGGAAGTGTAGGTCGCGCCTCGCTTTACCAAGTGCTCGGCATCGTTCGGGTCTTTTTGGATCAACACTGTGTAGTCGGCCAAGGCAGCATCGTAGTTTTTCAAGTTTCGATTTGCCCAGGCGCGCCGGTCATAATTTTGCGCATCATCCGGCTGTTTCTGCATTGCGGTGGTGAAGTCCGCGACCGCTTTGTCCCATTGGTTAAGACCGATCTCAGCAAAACCGCGAAACTTGTAGGCGAACGCGTCGTCGGGTTTGAGTTCGATTGCCTTGTCAAAATCTGGCAATGCGGCATCGAACTGATTTTGCATGACAGCAGTCATTCCGCGCTCCCGATAGGCCACTTCATCCTTTGGAGCGACTTCGATTGCCTTCGAAAAATCGGCGTAAGCGTCGGGGAGTCGGGGAGGGTTGCTGGCACGATACGCAGTACCACGATTCGTGTAGCCACGTGGATCTTTCGGATTCGCTTCAATCGCTTTGGTAAATTCGGCTGCGGCGCCGTCGAAATTCTTTTGTTGAGCGAGTTCGATCCCACGCTGCATATGGCTTGCGCCGCCCCCTGCCGGTTTCTGAGGTTTCCCCAGGCAAACGTGACTGACTGCAAAACAGAAAAGTGACGCGGTTGCGATGATAATTGTTTGCTTGTTCAAGATATTCATTCTCCTTTCAGCCCAACTGTTGAGCGATTTATGCTTGTAGGCGAGCAAATTAACGCGCCGAACGCCTAAATGAACCAAACAAATTCGTTGACGGAGTCTGTCGATCGACACCGTCGCACCAGTCTGTCGGAAGGCTACGCTGCAGTCTTTGCCACGGTCCTTATTTGGTCCACGCCATCACTGTTCATGTATTATTTGAATCGCTATTACGATCCGTGGGCACAAAATTTTTATCGTTATTTTGTCGCATGTCTTGCCATTGCACCGCTCTTGATTCAGCGGGCTCGTCGCGGTGCCCCACTATTCGACTGGCGGGCTGTAACGATGTGTCTCGTCCCATGTCTTCCCAACGTAGTTCATCAAGTCACGCAGGTCATCGCTCTGTTTTACATGGGTCCCGGCGTTTACACGATTTTCACCCGGGCATCCGTGATCTTCACCGCATTACTCGCACTCGCGTTTTTTCCCGAGGAACGCCGGGTGATTCGTCAATGGCAGTTCCAAGTGGGAACGCTCCTCGGCTTAATTGGAGCCTTTGGCGTAATCTGGTTTCAACCAGGTCGAGAAACAGAGCATATGAAGCTCCCTGGGTTATTCATTGCCTTCACCGCCACATTTTGTTGGGCGCTCTACGGCGTCCTGATTAAACGGCCTTCCATCCAGCTGGGCCCAATTCGCAGCTTCGGGCTGGTCAGCTTGATTACCTCGATCTTGTTGCTTCCGCTTACATTCGCTTTCGGAAAAATTGGCGCGCCGCTTCACGCTGGAGCCCAGGCAAACTTGATTTTGATCGTTTCGGCCGTGACCTGTATCACGCTGGCTCATGTGCTGTACTACGTCGCCATTCGTGAAATCGGTGTCGCACTCGCGCAAACGCTTCAACTCCTCTGCCCGGCGCTCGCACTGGGTCTTTCAGCCTGGATTTACGGTGAACGACTCACTCACGCTCAACTTTGGAGCGCCGCCATTTTACTCCTGGGCGCGTTTTTGGCCATGCGCGTAAAACCGATCGCGACCACTGCGACAGCGGAAAATATCTGAGCGCTGGACACCCTGCGCGGGAGTGCATTATCCAGTATTGAGATTAAGCATCCGTCGCCATTATCATTCTGTGAATCTCAAAAAATATCTCCGAACCCGCCAGAAAGAGGTCGATCGCGCGCTGGATCGCTACTTGCCGAAAGCGAGTACGAAACCCGCTACGCTCCACAAGGCGATGCGATACAGTGTTTTTGCCGGCGGTAAACGATTGCGACCGATTCTGTGCCTCGCCGCAGCGGAAGCTTGTCGGGGCAACATCGATAACGCACTCCCCCTCGCCTGCGCCGTCGAATGCATCCACACCTATTCGCTGGTGCACGACGATCTTCCCAGCATGGATAATGACGATTTCCGCCGTGGCCGACCTACCTGCCATAAAGTTTTCGGCGAGGGCATCGCAGTGCTGGCTGGAGACGCACTGCTGACCATCGCATTTGAAATTGTGTCAACTGCCAAGCCCACACCACGTTACGACATTTCAATTTTGCTGCGCGAGATCGCGGTCGCGGCTGGGAGCCAAAGACTGATCGCTGGTCAAGTGGCCGATCTCGAAGCAGAAGGCAGGAGAGTCAAACGCGATCAGCTGCGATTTATCCACGAGAACAAGACCGCAGCCATGTTGAAAAGTTCGGTCCGGCTGGGCGCAATGAGCGCCAACGCAGACGCACGGAAACTTTCCGCTATCACACGGTTCGGGGAGCGCCTTGGTCTCGCTTTCCAAGTCATCGACGATATCCTCGATGTAACCCAAACGTCGGAGATACTGGGCAAGAGCGCCGGCAAAGATGTCGCGGCAAAAAAAGCGACTTACCCTGCGGTAATTGGTCTGGAGAAATCACGCGCTGAAGCAAGGCGGCTCACGCGCCAGGCGCACGATGCTCTGTCTGTATTTCGCGGAGGCGATGCCGAAACGCTTCACGCGCTCGCAAACTACCTTCTCGAACGCGAGTATTGATTGGCAGGAACGGCTCGTAGAGCCATCCAACGCGTGCGCCTTACTTTGCCAACGCGAGGTTCGGATCGATCTCTTCAGTGACGTCAGATTGAAACCCACCCTGCAATCGCAATGACGCGGCAAAAGCGATCATGGCCGCATTGTCCGTGCACAACCAGGGTTCGGCATTTTTAAATTCAAATCCTTCGTGCGCACATGCTTCGCCCAATTGTTTTCGCAATTCCTGATTGCAACTAACCCCGCCGCTGACTGTCACAAGATCGAAACGATATTTCTGCGCTGCGGCAATCGTTTTGCGCACCAACACATCGATAATCGCCTGCTGGAAGGAAGCGCACAGATCAGCGAGAACATGATTATCCAATTTGTAGGGCGTCTGTGTTAGAGCCCGCTCTTGATCCGGTGTTTCGCAGAACCGCCCTACAATTTTGGGTAGCAAATAACGAACGGCCGTCTTCAATCCGCTGAAGCTAAAGTTTTCCGACTCGGGCATGCTGCGCGGCAAATCAAAGCGATTTGGATCTCCGCCTCGCGCGTGTTTTTCAATCTCCGGTCCGCCGGGATACCCAAGGCCCAGTATCTTGGCGACCTTATCGAATGCCTCGCCAGCGGCATCATCGACAGTTCGGCCGATTAATTTGTAATCATCCAGTCCTTGCACTCGAACCAACATGGTGTGCCCGCCGCTCGCGATAAGCGAAACATTCGGGCGGATTTGGTTTTCTTTTTCTACGCTTCCGAAAAAAGGCGAGAGCAAATGTCCTTCGAGATGATTGATGGCGAGGTAAGGTTTGCCAAAGCCGATGGCCAATCCTTTGGCAATCGATGCGCCGATCATGAGCGAGCTCGCCAGACCCGGTCCGCTGGTCGCGGCAAATGCATCCACCTCTGAAAAACCGATGTTCGATACACTCGAAGCCTGATTGAGCAGCCGCGGTGCGTAAACAAGGTGGTTCCGCGACGCGATCTCGGGCACGATTCCACCATATTTTTCATGCGCGGCGATTTGGGATGCGACTTCGCTAGCGAGCAAATCCGATCCTGAGCCGCTGTTCTTTCCGCGCACGATCGCGACGCCGGTTTCGTCGCATGAAGTTTCTAATGCCAATACGGTTTTCACGACCAATATAATACGCAGGTCATTCTGAGCGAAGCGGAGAACCTCACAAAGAGTGCTGGATCACACACGTTGGATTGCGTGATTCTCTCTTCCCGTGTGAGGTCCCTCACCGTCCGCGCGGTTCGGGATGACAGTGCTCTACTTCTTTGCGGCTTGGGCTTTTGGGGCGTTCTCCTGCGCGTAAATCATAACGCCCTTGAGTGCATCAATTGCTCGTAACATCTGCGGATCTCTGGCCTTGATAATGCTTTTCTCATCCTCGGGCTTCATATTTCCAGCATTGCGCAGAGCAGAAAGGGAACGCTCCTGGTCGGCGGTCAATGCAACACGAATATTCGGCGTCACGCCATTACCCTGAATGACCTGTTTACTCGGTGTGTAGTATTTCGCGGTCGTAAAACGCACTGCGGAGCCATCCGGCAACTGCATGACATTCTGCACGGAACCTTTTCCAAAAGTTGTTTCGCCGACAAGCACCGCTCGATGCAAATCCTTCAGTGCCCCGGCAACGATTTCTGCTCCGCTCGCGCTACCTTCGTTAATTAAGACCACCATCGGAAAGTTCGGGCGTTCCTTCTTCGCGCCGGAAGTAGAATAATCATGCTGTTGCGAAGCCACCCGGCCCTGCGTTGAAACGACTTTTGTATTGGGCGGCAGGAACTGCGCGCATACGTCGACCGCGCTATTTAGCAGTCCACCCGGATTGTTCCGCAAATCGAGAATGAGCGCCTGCATCCCTTCCTTCTGTAATTCATCGAGCGCTTTCGTCAGTTCGTCGGCGGTAGGCTCGTTGAACTGCACCAACCTGATATAACCGATCTTGAATGGGCCGGTGAACTCCGGGTCAAGCAGTCGCGCGCCCTTGACACTTTGGATTTTGATCTCAGCGCGTTGCAAAGTGTATTCCTTGATTTCCTTGGTCGAAGGTCGCAACAGTGTAAGCGTTAGTTTTGCTCCAGCAGGTCCGCGCAAAACATTGATGGCGTCCTGGAGATCCATTCTTTCCGTTGAAATGCCGTTGATTCGCAAGATCTGATCGCCAGAGAGGATTCCAGCCTTGGCCGCAGGCGTGTCCTCCATCGCCGCAATCACGGTTGGCAGCCCGTTTTTCATCGAAACTTCGATCCCAAGACCGTTAAAACGACTGCGGGTGTCGTCCTGCATATCGCGGAAATCGTCGGGATCCATGAACTGGCTATGTGGATCCAGCGAGGAAAGCATCCCCTTCATTGCCGCATTGATGAGATCGTGGTAGCTCGTCTTGTTATCATCCACGTAATCCTGACGAATCAATTCCAGCGCTTTTGCGAAAATTGAAATTTGCGCGTAGCCGTTATCCTCTTCACTCTTTGCCGGCTCCCCCTCCTGTGCGAAGACAGCAGGAAAAACGCCGAACAAGAGACAAGCCAACAACGGCAAGATCATGAAGCGCCTCATACTTCTACCCCAGTTTGAAAAACAGGCTCACCATCGCTCACTGGAAATTTTTGGCAACACCCCACGCGAACCGTTGTCTTAATTCTGCGCCGCCAATGAAGCAAGCCTTTCGCGTTAAAGCCTTCTGGTTCATTCTTTTCCTCACCGCGCTCTCTCTTTTATCTAAAAATGTTCCGAGCCTCGCTGCGGAATCAGAAGACGGCGAGTATGAGGCGGTGGCCGAGGAATACATTAAAGGTTACCTGGGCGCTCATCCCCTGGAAGGGACCGCTCTCGGACTTCATGAGTACGACGGCAAAATCACTGACTACAGTCGCCTCGCTCTCGATGCGGAGCTTTCGCGCCTACGGCGCTTCGACGATCGGCTGGCCAAGTTCGACCCCGGTAAACTGAGCCCCCGGCAATCCATCGATCTGCGAATTCTTCAGGCCGCAGTAAAGAAAGACCTCTTTGAAATGCAGGACATGTCGGTCTTTGAACGGAATCCAATGATCTATGCACGCGCTGCCGACGTGAATGTTTATATCAAAAGGAATTTCGCACCGCTTGAGGATCGCGTTCGTAGCCTGGTCGCGATCGAATCGCAGATCCCAAATATTCTCATCGCGGCGAGGACCAACCTCAATGCGGTCGTTCCCAAACCGTACGTTGAGCTTGCCATTCAGATCGCGAAGGGTTCCGCAGATTTCCTGAAAAAAGATCTCGTTGCCGCTATCGGCAACCTCAAAGACGAACAGCTTCGCGTCGCCTTTCATGAGGCCAACCGCAGAGGCGCAAATGCGCTCAACGATTATGCCGCGTGGCTGGAGCGGGAGAAACTTCCGAAAGCCTCCATTGATTTCGCGTTGGGTGAAGAAAAATTCGGGCGCTTCCTGGCGCAGACGCAACTCGTTGATCTTCCTCCGCAAAAAATCCTCGAGATCGGCCTGGAGCAATTAAAAGCCGAACAAGCAGCGTTCGCCGAAGCGGCAAAAAAGATCGATCCGAACAAGTCGCCAATCGAAGTTTTCAAGCAAATCCAAAGCGAACATCCCACGCCGCAAAATCTCATCGCGGACGTGGCCAAAGACCTGGACAAAATTCGCAAATACGTCTTGAGCCAGCATTTGGTGAGCATCCCATCTGAGATCCGAGCGAAGGTGAAAGAGACGCCGCAATACCTGCGCGCTACCTCTTTCGCGTCGATGGACACGCCAGGTCCGTTCGAGAAACGCGCCAACGAGGCGTATTACTACGTCACGCCTGCGGAGAACGATTGGCCGGAGAAACAAAAAGAGGAATGGCTCACCGCCTTTAATTACTACACCTCCGACGTCGTTTCGATTCACGAAGCTTACCCTGGTCATTATGTGCAGTTCCTGCACCTGAACACATCGCCGGCGAACAAAGTGGAAAAAATTTTCGGCAGCTACGCGTTCGTCGAAGGATGGGCTCATTACTGCGAAAAAATGATGCTCGACGAAGGCTACGGTAGTTCCACCAACTCTACTCCCAGCGAAGACGACGTGAAACGCGCGGCCAAATATCGCATGGCACAGGCCGACGAAGCGCTGCTTCGTCTATGCAGATTATGCGTGTCGATCAAGATGCACACGCAGAAGATGTCACTCGACGAGGCAACGAAATTTTTTCGGGAAAACTGTTATTACGAGGAAAAGCCGGCGCGCCAGGAAGCAATGCGCGGCACCTTCGATCCCGGTTATCTGAATTATACCCTGGGCAAATTGCAGATTTTGAAATTGCGCGACGATTACAAAGCGCAGCAGGGCGACGATTTCTCATTGCAAAAATTCCACAACGAGCTCCTCAATCACGGCATGCCGCCGATTCGTCTACTCCGCGAAATCATGCTCAAAGACCAGAGCAAATGGGATCAAGTGCTGTAACCAAAAGTTAAAGGTTACAGGGTTGAAAACTTACAAGTTAAAGCCCTGCGCAACAGGTTCCGTTTTAACTCTTTAACCTTTTACCAGGGTATTTCTTTACGATCACGTAGGAATTTTCCTGTGAGCTCTTGCGGCGCATCAGTAGCGAGCCACACAATCGTGTCCGCGCCCTCCTCCACGGAGCGGGTAGCGCCTTGCCCGCCCATATCCGTGCGAACCCACCCGGGGCAAACTGAATTCACCGCGAACTTCGGCAATGCGGCGGCGAGCTGCGAGGTCACACCATTCAGCGCAGTTTTCGAAATGCAGTAGGCCGGCGACCAACCATCAGCGCCGCCGGTCAATTGACCGCCGCCACTGGAGACATTGATCACGCGCGGCGCTTTGCTTTTTCTAAGCAAGTGTACGAACGCGCGTGTCACGCGCAGAGCGCCGAGCGTATTTGTCTCAAGCGTCTTTCGCAATAGCTCGTCGCTGATCTCCAGAATTGCGTTGTCGCCATCAACAATGATTCCTGCGTTATTCACGAGCACGTCCAGATGATCGGCAGCTTTGGCAAACTCGCGCGCAGCAGTAGTGACACTCGCATTATCTGCAACGTCGATCTCCAGAAATGTCGCTTGCCCGCCTTTCCCCGCAATCTCAGCCGCCGCTTTGCGACCGGCGTCCCGGTTCCGAGCGCCGAGGAAAACTTGAAATCCCTTTCCCGCGAGCTGACGCGCCACCTCGTAGCCAATCCCTTTATTCGCGCCCGTAACCAATGCCGCATTCATGTGTGGCGGTGCGATATCGCTTTAATCGGCGAGGCCGTCGTCATTCTCGCCTGGCAACAGGTCCCTCAGCATTGGCTGCGGATTAGAAGGTAATTCCTCCACGTCCCGCAATTTTTTCGTAATAACGCGGGATCGAACATCGACATCCTCCATCTTGCGTGAGGCTTGATCGATTTTCTCTTTCACCGCCGATAATGCGTCACCGAATTTTCCGAACTCGGTTTTCACTGTCGCCAACAGATTCCAGACCTCGCTTGAGCGTTTTTGAATCGCGAGCGTGCGAAAACCCATTTGCAGACTGTTGAGCAATGCGGCTAGCGTAGTCGGTCCAACGAAAGACACCCGGCAATCGCGCTGCACGTTCTGAACCAGACCCACACGGCGAATCGCCTCCGCGTAAAGTCCTTCGCTTGGCAAAAACAAGAGAGCAAAGTCGGTCGTCTTTGGCGGGTTAATATATTTCTCGCAAATATCTCTCGCGCAGCGCTTCAACTGCGTCTCCAGGATTTTCATCGCCGCTTCAACCGCTGTGGAATCGCCAATTTCCTGCGCCGCCGTCAAGCGCTCGTAGTGTTCCAACGGAAATTTCGCGTCAATCGGTAACCAGACCGGCGCGCCGTTCTCATCACCGGGCAACCTGATTGCAAACTCAACACGTTCATCAGTGTCATCGCGGGTCTTCATGTTTTTAGCAAACTGCTCGGGCGTCAGCATTTCTTCCAACAAGACGCCGAGCTGCCATTCGCTCCAGCCGCCGCGCGTTTTCACGTTCGTAAGCACGCGCTGCAAGCCACCTACGTCGCTGGCCAATTGCCGCATGGCGCCGAGCCCCTGATGCACCTGCTCAAGGCGATCGCTCACCAATTTGAACGATTCGCCGAGGCGTTTTTCCAGGGTGTCCTGCAATTTTTCATCAACAGTCGCTCGCATTTTGTCGATCTGCTTCGAGTTGTCCTCCTGCAATTGCTTCAAGCGCAGATCGACAATCGATCGCACGCCTTCGAGGGACTTCGTCAGCTCTTCACGCTGCGTTTTTGCAGCATTCGCACCTTCTTCGCGACTACGTACCATCTCTTCGCGAAGCATCCGTTCGCTTCGCTCTTGCGCGCGTTCGATCAACTCGAGTTTTCCTGCAAGCGCCACATCGCCAGCGCTGCCGCGTCGTGCCAGCAGTAAGAAAATTGCAGCCAGCAAGCCGCCTCCAAGCACGCCGATGACGAGATAAGTGACGTTCATTCTCTGAGCTCTAATCCTTCCCTGCTATTAACCAATCAAGAGATTCCTCGACTTCGCTGGAATGACAAGAGCGACTAGACCGTAGGTGAACGCGCCATGTACAGCAGGGGTAAGGCAAAGTTTTTCCGAATAATAGGCTAAATATTTCATCGGCCGGGATAGAGGACTAAAAACTTGACTTATACTTGACTAATTCTTGGAGCGTATCAGGTGGGCAACTTGACTAATAACTTGACTTATGCTTGACTAATCCTGTGAGTCACAAGCCGGTTTACAGCATAACACCAGTACTACTTACCGAGGTGGAGCAGATCGCCGCGTTGCGCGAACGCATCCTGGCCGCGGCAATCCAGGTTCCGTGGATTCCGGCTTTGCAGAAAGACACGCGCATTCGCAACGCGCATTCTTCAACGGCAATTGAGGGCAATCCGCTGACGTTGGAGCAGGTGCGCGCGATCGAAGAGGGCCGGGAGATTCCGGCGACAGCACGACATGCTCGCCGGGAAGTGGCAAATTATTTCGCTGGATTGCGCTTCGTGGAAAAGAACGCCCAACGGAACGTTATCACGCACGCGGAGGTTTTGAAGTTGCACCGCATCATGGCTGGCGAAGTGATGGATCAGGGAATGGCCGGGCAGTACCGGACGATTCGCGTGCGCGTAGGTAGTTATGTGGCGCCGCCTCCGGAGCGAGTGCGCCTGATGATGTCAGACCTGCTTGAGTGGTGGAATAAAGACGCGCCAAAAATTTCTCCGATTCTGAGCTCAGCTATCGTGCACCACTGGTTTGAAACCATTCACCCGTTCGCCGACGGCAACGGAAGGGCCGGTCGCATGCTCAGTCTATGGGAGCTTTATCGGCGGGGTTTCGACAATCACCACATTTTTTCGATCGACGAATTTTATTGGGAAGATCGTCCAAGCTACTATTCCGCCTTGGAAAGAGTGCAGCAGCAAAACGGCGACCTGACGAACTGGATCGAATATAGCGCCGTCGGGTTGCGCCTGACGCTGGAGCGAGTCTGGAGCCGGATTCAGAAACTGACGGCACGATCAGGCAAGGCGAAGCTGGTGCTTCGTCCGAAGCAGGAACAACTGTTGCATCTTTTGCGCGAGCATAAAGCGCTGACTCCGCGTGAAATCTGGGATGGAATAGGCGTGTCGAAACAAGGCGCCCTCGATCTATTGCGACCACTGATCAAAGCCGGTTTGATTCGCCGTATCGGAACAAAGAAGACCGGTCGTTATGTGTTGAGATGAGGATTTCAACTCTCGCGCGAAGCTTTGGAAACTCGCAGGCGAGAGGCTTGCGCTGTTCTAGAATCGCACTTTCACGCCGCCATACGCAGCGCGGCCGAGGGCACGAAAACCGAATACTTCCGAGTACTGTTCGTTCGCTAAATTATCGATCCGGCCAAAGATGGATAGGTGCGGGTTCACTTCATATTCCGCCGCAATGTTCACAAAGCTGTAATCTTCGATGTCGAAGTTCGGTCCGCCGAAGTTTATTTCCTCTCGCGCATTCACGAAGTTCGCTTCCACCGTCGTGCGCAGCCTTTTCCACCACAGATACGAAGCCGAAACGTAAACTACGTTCCGCGGTCGGCGCGGCAAACGCGAGCCTTTCGGTTGCGAAATGTCGGTGTCGTCGGTTTTTTCCGCTTCAAGATAAGTGTAGCTGGC
>DATHHK010000060.1:0-4763 GCA_035317225.1 Candidatus Udaeobacter sp.
CAACGTCCGCTGACATTTGTTCATGTCCGTTTACGAGAGAAAAGAAAGATGAGCGGGTGAAGGGAATCGAACCCTCGTGTGCAGCTTGGGAAGCTGCCGTTCTACCATTGAACTACACCCGCGCTTGGAAAGAAGTGAATACTGACTGCCGATTAGTGATTAGTCAATATCACCATCGTGCTGCGCACCGGTGCGGACGAGGTCCTGCTTGCGATCTGCTGAGGACAGCAAACGCTAGAGTATCCCCCCGGCGACTTCGCAAACAATCACTGCCAGGAAATCACGTCGTCGGATTGGGCGCCGGTTGTTGGATTCCTGTAAACGTTGTTGCCGTTAGTTCCTAACTGTTGATCGCTTCCAAGCGACCACGCAATAAGTCCCAATGGAAGAGGATTGGAACCAGCGCCTCCGACGGCTGGCGCACCGTACGGGTTGGCAATGCTATTGTCGTAATTGCCGTCTATACCAATTTTGTACGTGCTACCCCAGGGATCGTAATATTGGCCGTTTGCTCCGATGCCGGACCGCGGCTGGACAGGATTCTTTACGTCAGGCGGTGAAATGAATACGATCCTACGTGGATTGGCGGCATTGCCCGCATTTGCGGTTCCGCTCGCGATGGCGCGCAAAGTATAGAACAAATCAGAGTTATCTGTTATCGGGGTGTCGTCGACCACTACAGGATACTTTCCGTAATCGGTGTAGTAGGCGTTCACCGCGTTAACGATTTGGGTGAGATCATTTTTCGCCTGGGTCTGCTTGGCCTGATTCTGCACTGCGCGAAAAGCGGGAAAGAGCAAGCCGATCAAGATCGCAATGATTGCAATGACAACGAGCAACTCGATGAGAGTAAAGGCATAGGAGCGATCCGGAGATTTCTGCATCGGAGCGGGATTATGTCGCGCGAAATGGCCCCACACAATCATTTCATTGCTTCATGGATGTGTCTCCATTGGCGTTGCTCGGACCCTGAAGGGGACTTCGCATATCATCACGCAGAACACTGGGTAATTTCGCGATATCCCCAGAATTTTTCACAGTGTTTTGGTTACTGTATAGACGTTATAACATTTCTAAGTCATTGCCATTTCTTCATCTGCTCCGGGAACGGACATTGCGCGCAATCGGAATTATCCTCCATACAGAAGTCCTCATAAATCTGGAGCAGACCCTGCTGGTTCGCGACAGTTTTCAAGAATTGTTTCTGGCGCGGGTCGCTTCCGAACAGGCGCGTTGCCCCCGTTTCAAGGCGGCGGTTCGATAGTTTCGCGGGTAACTTCGCATATTCCGTCCATACATTTTTCGCAAGTGAACCCGAAGGATCGAGATCGTGCGCCAGCCAAAACGGAAAAAACACATTAGCCAGAATGTCGGCAACGCGCGCTTCGCCAATCAGGGCCATTTTTTTCGGTGCCGCTTTGGAAGTCAGCGTGTAGTGAAAATTCCAAAACGGATGATTCAGGGTCTGAAAGAATTGCTTTGCCGCGCCGACGTTGCTCTTAGCCGAAGCGCGCTGAAGATGAGTCCAGTCGCGCGCCAACATTGCCAATGCTGCCAGCCGACGCTGTGGATGATTCAGCGGTCGCGTACTGCTAAAGCTCCAAATTTCACCAGGCAAAATCAGACGTTGCAATGCGTCACGGTGCGGCCACCACCGGTCCCATAACTGCCGGACATATTCGCGTGTCGATTTCTTGTAGACATCGAGATCGGCAATGTGCAGGAAGCCTGCTACGCCAAACAAAATCGATTCAATATCGGACGCAGCTTCACGCAACGATTTCAATGACAACCGTTGCGTGATCAGCGTGAAAGGCAGCTTGTTCTCCTTGTAACCGAGCGCGGCTGCCAGCTCCTGAAAAAGCACCTCATCGCGTCCACGACTCTCAATCTTGTGACGAATGCGCGCGGCTTTTTGTCGAAGTCGAAATTGCGCTGCCGCGTCCAGGACGGAGCAGACGCGTTCTTCGGGTAAACCTTTCAGCGGTGCCTGACAACGACCCGGTCGCGCTAGCGGAAGATTCGCACTGAACGCGGCCGGTAGAACTGCAGGATCAATATGAACCTGCGGCACGTTGCGGTTCGATTTTGTGCGTGTAAAAAATTCGCGGTCGCCTCTCTCGACAAACACGTGCAACACAGTCTCGTCAAAAGCTGGATTGGTCGCGTGACCGTGCGTTTCCCAACTGCGATCCAGAAGATCGATCTCGATGCACCCGCGAATTGGATCACCGCCGTCGATTCGAATCGCCGCCTCCCGAAAATCCGGTCCGGCTTCGAGGTTCCATGTGCCGAATTGGACGACGTCGATTTCATCTCCAGCGGTGCTGGTGAAATGGTTCCCGAAATCTCCAGCAAACCAGCGGGCTTGGAGCTCCAGCTCCGATGGGACTTGCGGTGAAACAAACAGCGTCCGTTCTCGAACACGATCGGTACCGCGCAATTGTGCGTAACGATCAGCGAGGGACATCACGCCTCAAGATTATGAGAACCGCACTTCCAAATGTCACGCGCTCACTCCGGGTTGCGCGCGAGCTGCGTGCGCTAGCCAACCGGACTCGCCGCGTCCGCCGTCAGGTGCTCTTGTAACACCGGTTCGCTTAGCCGCCGGTTTAGATCTTGTACGATTTGCTCGACCAAGGCCGCATGCGGTCGCGCGAAGACGAACAAATACCTGGGGCCCTTTCCAGCCTCAGGGAAAATGACAAGGTTCTCGGCAAGAAATTTCGGTTCGCGTGTGACGTTTAACCCCTCCAGGTCGATTGCGCGCGCGAGTGGCCGTCCACCTTTTCGTGCGACAAAAATGAGTCTGCGCGGCTCTTCATTGGTGGCCACAAGAGCGCCGAACAAATTCGCTGGAATTCGCCGGCCGCGTCCGCTGACGCATGGCGCAGCCCAGGCGATCGTTTCGCCCAAAACATTTTCTTTGCCGAAAACAGGTTCGAGCCGCGCCGGCAAGGTGGCTGGTAATTTCACGGGCTCGTCGCAGTCGGCCGGTCCATTCAATTTTCTCCAAGCCAGCCAGATCTTCACTTTCATCCCACGCCAAATTCTTGGTGCAAAGTAGAAGAAGGCACCAATGCAGATCAGAAAGATGACCAGGGCAAGGATGGGATTGAAATGCACGAGAGCGAGTCCGCCGAGCACTGCAGCGTCCTCGCCCAGGCTTAACCCGATGTTTGAAAATGGTTCCGGTGACGAGTTCGTGGCAAGACGTGTGGCTGCCTTCGCGGTGTGCGCCACCAGGCTCGTGCCACCCGCGAGCAACGCCACAATTACAGTATATGCAGGACTTGGGTGACCCAGCACCTGAATCGCAAGTAACGCGCCGCCAATGGGACGGATCACAGTGTGAATGGCGTCCCATACCGAATCGACCCACGGAATTTTATCCGCGAAGAATTCCAGGAAATACAAAATGCCGGCAATTGTGATGATCCACGGATTACCGAGGATCTCGAGCGATTGGTACTGCGGCGCGAGCGTGATCCAGTGAAAGTGAATTGCGAGGCCGGTGGCGAAAACCGTCAGGTAAAGATTGATCCCGGCGAGCGCGGCAAGACCGAGAGCGACCGCAAGAAGATCAAGTCTTTCCACAAGGGGACTATACAATGCAGTTACAAGGTTAAAAGAATTACCCGCCTTAGGCTGGTAACATTTGTAACGTCTTTAACTTCGCTGATAATCTGCGCCATGCTCGATATTCGCCTGATTCGGGAGAAACCAGATCTTGTTCGCGAGCGCCTTGCGACGCGGGCGGGAGGGGACGAAGCCAAGGTCGACGACGTATTGCGTGTGGACGTCGAGCGTCGCCAGACTGAAACCGCACTGCAACAATTAAACGCCGATCGCAAACGATTGAGCAAGGAAATCGGCGGCAAGAAGTCGGGCGGAGAATCGACCGAGGAGCTTGAACAGCGCGTACGCGGGTTCGGTGAAGAGATTGGCGAGCTAAATACGCAGGCGACCGCTGCTGAAAAGAAGGAGAATGATTTGCTTCTTCAGATCGCGAACCTGCCGCATGAAAGCGTTCCGATCGGCAAAGATGCAGCCGCCAATCGCTTGGTGCGCACGTGGGGCGAGAAGCCGCAGTTTACCAAACCCGCCGATCATATCGCTCTCGGCACGAAACTAAGTCTCTTAGACATGGAACGTGCCGCAAAACTCAGCGGCAGCGGTTTTATCTGTTTCACCGGTGCGGGCGCAAGGCTGGAGCGCGCTTTGATCAACTTCATGATCGATTTGCACACGCTGGAGCACGGGTACACCGAAATCAGCCCGCCGTTTCTGGTTCGGCGCGATTGTATGGTCGGCACGTCTCAGCTTCCGAAGTTCGAGGCGGACATGTACGGTTTGGGGGGGGACCAGCTCTTTCTCGCGCCGACTGGAGAGGTTCAACTAACGAACCTTCATCGTGATGAGATTGTGAGCGCAGCCGATCTTCCCAGGAAATTTGTTGCCTATACGCCATGTTTCCGACGCGAAGCCGGAGCGGCGGGCCGCGAAACCCGCGGCATTCTCCGTGTGCATCAATTCGACAAGGTGGAACTGGTCAAAGTCACGGCGCCGGAAAAATCGTATGACGAACTGGAATCGCTTACGGCTAACGCAGAACGCGTATTGCAACTGCTCGGCTTACATTATCGGGTCGTCGAACTGTGCACCGGCGATCTGGGTTTTGCCTCGGCCAAGAGCTACGACATTGAGGTCTGGTCGCCGGGACAAGACGCGTACCTGGAAGTATCCAGTTGCTCTAACTGTGA
>DATHHK010000061.1:0-6499 GCA_035317225.1 Candidatus Udaeobacter sp.
TTTGCCGCCAAGCACGCTTAGCTCCCAGCGGTAGCCGTCGGGATCATGGAACCAAAGGCCCATGTTTTTCGATCCCGGAGCTTCCGGACCGATTTCGTCGCCGAGATCCTCAATGTCGGCATCAATGCTCTTCAAATGCGCCAGCGCCTTTCGCAACGTCGTCATGTCCGGCAGATGAAACGACATGTGATCAATCGTTTCCGGCGACGGTTCACCTTTGAATAGCGCAATTGTTACGTTGTCGTTTCCAACCGCGACTCCATTGTCGAAATCGAATTCTTTGCGCAACCCCAGCGCGCGCTGAAACCATCGCGCGCTTTTCTTCGGATCACGCACAGCCAGACCGAAGTGACCAACCTCTCCGAGCGTGAATGGACCTTTCATGAAGGCGCTGAATCGTTGAATCCCTAATTCAATCGGTGTCGTGCGGTTCGGAGCCGTTTCGAGAAATGAGCGGCTCCATGAAGTGCTGGTTGAAATCTTTCAGGGCGTCGCGCGGCGTTCCTCCCAACCCGCTGGCGCCCCGTCGCACTTCCGGCCCAAGAAAGGCCAGCCAGATATCGCCAACCATTCCCATTCTTGGGCGCAAACGTGCGGCTGGACTGCGCGGATGGTTTTCGAGGAAGTCCTCGACATCCTCTTTTATGACGGAAGGAAGCTCTTCAATTGCAAGCGAGACCATATTTAGGAAACGTGTATGGACCGTATATTGGACTTGAAGCGTCCAAAAACAGTTCGCTCAGGAGAGGAAAGCGATGCGCGGACACGTCGCACTCCTAACCCGCTCCGTGCGAAGTCCACAACAGCGGCCCCTCCGCAACATCCCTGCGAAAAGCTGCGCAGGGTTACTCGCGTCCCCAAACCATGGCAACAGAAGTCGTGAGGCTCCCGCCCATGTTGAACGTGAGGAATTTTTTCGCGTTCTCGATCTGCCGCGCGCCAGCCTGATCCGTGAGCTGTTGATACGCCTCAAAAACCTGCCGAACCCCGGTCGCCCCGACAGGATGACCGTCGGCAATTAAACCGCCGCCCGCGTTCACCGGAATTTGAAAAGGCCCTTTGAATTTTTCAGTGCGTACCTGCGGCAACGTTGTCGCTCCGCTTTTCACCAGCTCGACGCCTTTGCCAGACTCGGCGAGTCCGAGAATTTCGTAGGCGACAATTTCAGTAATGGAAAAGCAATCGTGCACTTCTGCGCCTTGCAGGTCGCGCGGCGCCAGATTCGCCATGCGGAATGCTTTCTCGGCCGCTTTGCGCGCAATCGAAAACGTTGGCGCATCCTTTTTTTCGAGGGGCAGATAATCGGTGGTGTGACCGTAGCCAAGCAACCTGGCAGTCTTGCTTCTATCGCGACCGATCTTGTCCAGATACCTTCCGGAAACGAGAACAACCGACGCCGCGCCATCAGTGATTTGGGAACAATCGGAAACTTTGAGCGGTGGTGCGACGCTCGGGTTCTTGTCGGAAACCTGGGATGCGCAATCGAGGGTGAGATCAGCGTCCCGCATTTGCGCAAGCGGATTCAGCTTTGCGTGCGCGTAGTTTTTCCATGCAACCAAGGCCAGGTCTGCTTCGGTCGCGCCATATTTCTCGATGTAAATCTGCGCAATCCGCCCGAACAATTTGGGAAACATGAAATCGCCGTACTCCGGCTTTTCATTGTGATAATCGGCAGCCGCGCCGAGCACATCCGACCCATCGAGCGAGGACATCGTCTTCTGCTGTTCCGCGCCGACGACCAGTACGACGTCATAAAACCCGCCAATGATCCACTCCGCGCCGAGTAACACCGACAACGCTCCGGAAGCGCACGCTGCTTCGGTATGCATCGTTGGAATTCCACGCAATTTCGGATCGATCTCCGGAATGAACGCTCCGAGCTGCAATTGCTTGGTGAACTGACCCGCGTTGAAATTGCCAACTGCGCCCGCCTGAATTTCCGCGGGATCAATCTTCGCGTCGTCGATCGCCTTTTTGCCGGCCTCGATGATGATGTGCCGGATGGTTTTCCCTTCCTTCTTTAGGTTACGCTTAAAATCGGTGCGGCCACCGCCGAGAATGTAAACTGACTCGCTCATAACAACTTTAATCTAGCTAATCTTTGAGCACTGTCATCCCGAGCGCAGCAAGGCACTTCCGCTACGTACTGCGCTATGAGTGGAGGGCTGAGTGATCAATCAGCGGGGCCCTTCGCCGTCTTCGTGGCTCAGGATGACATATTAACCGCCGAAGGCGTTGATCCCCGTGATATCGCGGCCGATGACTAGCGTATGGATGTCGTGCGTACCCTCGTAAGTGGAAACGGTTTCTAGATTCATGAGATGGCGGATCACGGGGTAGCGATCGGTGATGCCGGCGGCGCCAAGGATGTCGCGCGCCTTCCGCGCGCATTCCAGCGCCATCCAAACGTTGTTTCGCTTCGCGAGCGAGATTTGCGCGGGACGCGCCGAGCCCATCTCTATCATGCGCGTGAGACGCAACGCCAATAATTGCGCCTTGGTAATCTCCTGCGCCATCCAAACGAGTTTTTGTTGCACTAATTGGAAGCCCGCAATTGGGCGGCCAAATTGTTCGCGCGATTTTGCGTAAGCCAGCGCCGTTTCGTAGCAGTCGATCGCCGCGCCAATCACCCCCCAGGCAATGCCTGAGCGCGCGTGCGAAAGACATGACAGCGGTGCGCCGAGCCCCGAAGCCTTGAGTAAACGATTTTCGGCAGGTATGCGGCAGTTCTCGAACCAGCATTCCGAGGTGCGCGACATCCGCAGACTAAACTTTCCTTCGATGTCCTGCGCGCGAAATCCCGGCGCGTCCTTTTCCACCACGAATCCACCCACGTGGCTATCGTCATCCTTTGCCCAAACAACTTTCACATCAGCAATGGACGCGTTACCGATCCAGCACTTGCTACCGTTCAAAATGTAATGGTCACCTTCGCGCTTGGCGCGGGTTTCCATCCCGCCAGGATCTGATCCGTGACCGTGTTCCGTCAGGGCAAAACAACCTACGAGCTTGCCTGAAAGCAATCCCGGCAGCCAGCGTGCTTGTTGCTCCCGTGAGCCAAAAGAATGGATCGCCTGTATCGCGAGCGCACCCTGCACTGAGGCCAGTGACCGCAAACCGGAATCCGCCCGTTCGAGCTCTTGCATGATGAGACCGTAGGCGGTGTGACTAAGGCCGGCACAACCATGCCCTTTCAGATACGGCGCATAAAAGCCCAGCGCACCCATGCGTGGGATGAGATTATCTGGGAATTTGGCTGCGCGATGACACGGAACGATCTCAGACAAAACTTCCTCCTGTACAAAACGCCGGGCACGATCCCGAGCGGCGCGTTCTTCATCCGTGAGAAGCTCTTCGATGCCATAGAAATCCAGAGAGATTGGCGTCATGTCGTTTCAGTCTCGGTAATGATCGACAGTTTAGCGGCCGCGCAGACCGAAAACAATGCCGCTGGGCGAGCAAATCCGGCTAAAGGCGCTTGGCACAAGCGTCTCTACAATTAGTTGGTCGTTGGCAAGCCTGCGGCTGTCCAGGCTTTTAAACCGCCGGCCATCGAGCGGACGTTTTTGTAGCCCATTTTTTGCAGGTTCTCGGCAGCGAGCGCGGAACGTCCACCGCCGCCGCAATGACAAACGACCATTGCGTCCGAGTCGGGGACTTTTTCCTCGATGTCGAGCTCGATTGTGCCGCGACTCATGTGAATCGCTTCAGGGATATGTTCCTCGTCCCATTCGTCTTTCTCGCGAACATCGATAATCACCGCTTCACCGCTCTTTGATTTCGCTGCGGCTTCTGTCGGCGAAATCTCAGTGATTTTCTTTTTCGCTTCTGCAACCAATTTTTCAAAACCGCTGTGCTCCGACATACAGGCATCGTGGTGCTTAATCGCTCAGCGTCAAGTTGTAGCCACGCACCTGTAGCCGCCGGGAAATGGGGCTAAGCGACGCCGTACACGGCGTGGCTACAGGGAGGGCGCTCAACGGTTGGGCGACGAGTTCTGGACGCTGCTACTCGTAGCGCAGCGCTTCGATGGGATCGAGCGCAGCAGCTTTACGCGCCGGGTAAAAGCCAAAGAAAATTCCAACCGCTGCGCTAAACAAGAAAGCAATCGCAACCGAACTAATTGATATCAGCGTCGGCCAATTCGCGTATGCCGAGAGAGCTTTCGAAGCGCCAATGCCACAGATGATCCCAATCACGCCGCCGACTGAGCTCAATGTGACGGCTTCGATCAGGAATTGAGTGAGAATGTCGTTGCCATGTGCGCCTACGGCCATTCGAACGCCAATTTCACGCGTCCGCTCGGTGACACTCACCAGCATAATGTTCATGATTCCGATGCCACCGACGACGAGCGACACACCGGCGATTGCGCCCAGCAAAAGCGTCATCACGCGTGAAGTGGCAGTGGCCGCCTGGGCGATTTCCTGCTGGTTGCGTACGGTGAAATCGTCATCGCGCCCGGGACGAATATTATGTCGCTGGCGGAGCAGCGAAACGATCTGTTGCTGAGCGGCCTCGAGCTGCTGCGGATCGGCGATTTGCACGTTAATGTTCCGGAGGTTTGTGCCACCGATCACACGTTTCATCGCGCTCGTGTACGGCATGATTACAATGTCGTCCTGGTCCACGCCCTGGGTACTCAATCCCTTGGGCGTGAGCATACCAGTGATTGTGAACGGCACCTCCTTGATTCGTAAAATCTGACCGATCGGATTTTCGTTGCCGTAAATTTGGCTCGCCGTGGTGCGACCGATCACGCAAACCTTGTTTGCGCTGCGAACGTCTTGCGATGTAAACGGCGCGCCATCAGCCAGCGGCCATTGTCGGATATCAAAGTAATCCGCTGATTCCCCATAAATGCGCGTGAACCAATTTTGATTTCCCGCTGCTACTTGCGTGGTCGAAACAACCTCCTCGCTTACCCCGATAACTCCCGGCACTTCGCGCCGGATCGCCTCGGCGTCTTCGATTCTCAACGTGCCGGCGCCGCCCCACCCAGTGCGAATGCCACTCGAAGTGGTGCTGCCAGAGAAGATGAGGATCACGTTTTGCCCGAGGCTCGCGATCTGCGCTTCCACTTGAGCCTTCGCTCCGTTGCCGATCCCCACCATCGCTATGACCGCGCCAACACCGATAATGATTCCGAGAGCAGTCAACACCGAGCGCAGTTTGTTTCGCCGCAAAGCGCGGAGCGCAACGTTAAATGTTGGCGCGATTCTCATATTGTTGGTTAAAAGGTTGAAGCATCAAGACGTGGAAGCGGGTTGTTGTTGGAGCTGTGACCCAGCATCTGCGCGTTGCAAAACCAGATGATCGTTCAGGATTACGCCGTCACGCATCATCACGTTGCGCTTTGCGTAAGCCGCGATATCGGATTCGTGTGTCACCATGATGACAGTAATCCCGCGCTCATTAAGTTGCTGAAAAATCGCCATGATCTCGACGCTGGTCCTGCTGTCCAGATTGCCGGTAGGCTCGTCCGCAAGCAGCACCTCCGGCTGATTAATCAACGCGCGCGCAACTGCTACGCGTTGTTGCTGGCCGCCTGAAAGCTGGCTCGGATAATGATCTTCGCGACCTGCGAGGCCAACGGATACAAGGACGCGATCGGCTTTTTCGCGAAGTTCTGCATGTGTCAGACGCTGTGCGCTGTATACCAAGGGCAACTCGACGTTTTCTCGGGCAGAAGTGCGCGGCAGCAGATTAAAATTCTGGAACACGAATCCGATCTTGTGATTGCGGATATCGGCGAGTCGATCTCGATCGAGACGCGAGACGTCCGCCCCGTCTAAAAAGTATTGGCCTGTCGTGGGCCGATCGAGACAACCCAGAATATTCATAAGCGTGGATTTTCCAGAACCGCTGGCACCCATCAGCGCAACAAATTCGCCGCGCTTAATTTCCAGCGACACGCCGCGCACAGCGGGAACTTCCATTTCGCCTGTGCGATACGTCTTGTGAACGTCGATCAAGCTGACGATAGCGCCGCTATTCATGTCCATCGGTTCTCAACGGTAATGTTGTAGACTCGCTTTTGTGAGACGCGCCCCGCACGGTTTGAAACACCTCAACGCCACGCTTTGCACAGGGAATTGGCTACAGGACCGGTACACGAAACATAACTTCCTCTTACTGATCGTCACGGAAAGCGCCTCGCGCCTCCAAACGGATTCGTCGCAGGCGATGGCGCGGCCGCCGTCGAGCCAAGCTCGGCAGTCACAACGCGGTCGCCTTCCTTCAATCCATCAACGACTTCAGTCATGATGCCGTCGCTAATGCCTGTCTTAATCTGCCTGGGCTCCGGGCGACTGGCGCCAGATGGCAAGACATAGACTGTGCGCTGAGCACTCTCGTGCGAACCGCCGCTGCGTCCGCCAACAGGACGTCCTGCGTGACTTGCGCCCGTTCTTCTTGTCTCAACCGGCGTCGCATCCGGCGGACGATAGCGCAGTGCCGCGTTCTTGATCTGCAGGACGTTGTCTTTGTGCGCAATGAC
>DATHHK010000062.1:0-7337 GCA_035317225.1 Candidatus Udaeobacter sp.
TTTCGTTGGCGATGTCGTACCCTTTCGGGTCGCGACCGGTTATTTGAATATCGATCGGCGCCGGAATGCCGAAATTTAAGATCTGACCGACGATATCGGGCGCGGAGAAAAAGAATTCCATGTCCGGAAAGTCGCGATGCAGTTTCTCGCGCAGGATCCGCACGTAAAGCGCGGTTGGCTTATGATTTGGATTGAGGGCGACAAGGATTTCACCATCGGCCGAGCTAATCGTTGAACTATCGCCAAAGGCGAGATTAATTCCGCTTGAGGGCAGCCCGATATTATCGAGCACGTTCTGGATTTCGTTAGGTGGAATGACTTCGCGAATGGCGTTCCCCACCTGAAAAAATCGTTCCTGGGTTGATTCGAGTCGCGTGCCGGCGGGGGCGCGCACGTGCAATCGAAATTGGCCGGCATCGACCGCTGGAAAGAAATCCCGCCCCAGAAAAGGAACCAGGGCTAACGAAACAAGCACCATGGCGCCCATAGCTCCGAACACGAGGCGGCGATGCTCGAGACACCAGCGCAGCGCATTTATATAACGGGCGCGAAGCTTTTCGAACACATGATTGAACTTCTCGTGAATCCAGCTCAAAAAACCGAAAATCTGGCCTAAGGCGCTTAGACGAGGCGCGGTCGGGTTTTCGCGAGACCGATTGGCGATCTTCTCTTCGCCGCCGTCAGATCCTTCAACACTCTGGGCAAGGCTGGTATCAATTTCATCGAGATGTTCGCGTAGAAGAAATCTCACCATCGTCGGAACGACTGTGCGCGAGAGAAGATAAGAAGCGAGCATGGCGAAAATCACCGCCATGGCGAGCGGTTGAAAAAGAAATCTGGCCGTACCGCTGAGGAAAAAGATCGGCACAAAAACGATGCAAATACAGAGAGTTGACACGAACGCCGGCACCGCAATTTGCGACGCGCCATCGAGAATGGCGCGCACCATCGGCTTCTTCATGGCAAGATTGCGATGGATGTTCTCGATCTCGACCGTAGCGTCATCCACTAAAATGCCGACGGCGAGGGCAAGTCCACCCAAGGTCATCAGGTTCAGGGTTTGGCCGAGCGCGCTGAGAACGATGACCGAGCATAAGATCGACAACGGGATTGAAGTGGCGACCACCAGAGTCGAGCGCCAGCTTCCGAGAAAAAGCAGGATCATGAGCGCTGTCAGGCACGCCGCGATCACACCCTCCTTCACAACGCCGTTGATAGCGGCCCGCACGAAGATCGACTGATCGAACAGTTGAGTGATGTCGAGCTCGGGCGGCAAGGTCGCCTTGATCCGCGGCAACGCCTCTTTCACCCGGCTGATAATATCGAGTGTGGACGCGCTCGCGCTTTTCAAAACCGTAAGCAGTGCCGAGCGCACTCGATTTTGCGCAACGATGTTCGTTTGCACGGCAAAGCCGTCTCGAACGTGCGCGACATCGCGAATGTAAACCATCGCGTTGTTTACCTGTTTAATTGGCAGATCGTTCAGCGCCTGCAAAAGTTCCGGGCTCGAGTTCAACCGCACATTGTATTCGCGGTCGCCGATTTTCTGCGTCCCGGCAGGAAGGATGACATTTTGGGCATTGAGCGCGTTGCTGACGTCCGCTGGGGAAAGTCCTTTGCCGAAAAGTTTCTGCGGATCGATATCGACCATGACCTGGCGCGACTTGCCGCCGTATGGGAGCGGGACTTGCGCGCCCTGTACGGTTGCGAGCTGTGTGCGGATGAAATTTAAACCAAGATCGTAGAGCTGCTGTTCAGAAAGAGTTTTGCTGGTTAGGCCGAGTTGCAGAATTGGCACATTCGAGGCGCTGTATTGAAGGATGAGCGGCGGCGTTGTGCCGGGCGGCAGAATGCGCAGGAGCGTCTGGGTGATCGATGTGACCTGGGCAACGCCGGCCTCCACCTTGGCGCCCTCGTGGAAGAAAACCTTGATAACCGAGACGCCGTTGTAACTCTGTGACTCGATATGCTCGATGTCGTTCACGGTCGTGGTCATGGCGCGCTCGGTCACCGTGACGAAGCGTTTCTCCATTTCTTCGGGTGCGACGCCCGGAAAACTCCAGATCACGCTCACCACCGGGATGTCGATCTTGGGAAAAATGTCTGTCGCCATGCGCGCGATCGTGACGATGCCCATGAGCACGATCAAAATGGCTGCCACCGTGAAGGTGTACGGCCGCCTCAGAGCTAAACGAACGATCCACACGGCGGTTTGTTAGTGCGCCGTTTGCGTGGCAGGGATTCCTTTGGCCGCGCCGTTGCCGCGGGAGCGGCGTCGACGTGTTGGCAAAGCGCCTCCCGCGCGTCTTGCAACCACGCGGGTACGACCCTTGTACGCAGCTTCAATAGAGCTTGTCAGCTTTCGCCAGTAGGCTGCTACCAATGCTTCTCTAGTAGGTAATGTTCTCATTCGATTGTGTCTCCGTTCTCAACCAGCCGTTTAAAATTGCCCAGATACTCCTCCATTCTTTGCGACAGACTTGGGGGATCGAAAATCGAACGGATCTTCAGCGTCACTTCCGTTTCCTCCTGAGAGCGTGGCTCGAAAGAGACCACGCCTGACATGAAACCGTTGGACATGCTGCGCCATGCAATTCGTCGGCCCGGAACTTGAAGTATGATGTGGAAGACTCCATTTTGGTGGCTGCCATCCGGATGCCAGGTGTAGGAAAAATGCGTGTCATCGATTCTCTGCACTTTTCGTAGCGGCGTGACGAATTTGGGAAGCTCCTCCAAGCGCGACCACTGCTCATAGACGCGATCAACGGGCGCCTTCACGACCACCAAGTGTCTGGCGGCGTTCATTGCGGTGAGAGCGGGTTCCATGGTTTGATTCAAGTTGTTAGACGCTGAAGCGCGCGTACTGCTCCCTCGAAAACGCGCGGTTCCATCCGTCAGTGAAGTTAAAAAGGACCATGTTCAGAACGAGCATCGGATCATGGCGTCGTCGGGAGCGCCGAAGAATCCTCGGCAGTTTGGGCCTTGAATTGGTTTGAAGTCGTTTAGGTTTCATTTCTGTTACTTTTTTGGTTCCAAACTCTAGACAGTCTTGCGTCGCGCCACCACGAAGCGGTCGGAGGATTTTTCGGTGCTTCGCAGGGGAGAGCAGACAACACCACTTTCGAGGGAGGAAACAAAAGTGGCGTGACAGCGCAGGCTTGTTAGACTTGTGGCATGCGCACGCGCGCAATTATTCGGCCGAGAAGTTTGGGTTTACACGGACGACTAATTAACTTGTTATGAAATCAGAAGTCACCGCTACCGAATCCGTGCACCGCACCAGCATGCTTTCTCCGCGTGTTAAACTCAGTCCGAGTGCCGGAACGTGTCCCGGTGCCGACGAAGACGAAAGCGCAGCAAAACACCTGTTTAAGTTATCCCGTGATGTGATCCTTTCTCTGGATCGAAACGGAAACATTCTCTGCATCAACCGGCGCGGCGTCCAACTGAGCGGCTATTCCGAGACGGAATTGCGCGCAGCAAATATCTCAGAACGCCTGCTTCTTCCGGAGGATCGCACGGCGGTTGCTCAAATTTTGCATGATCTTGTGCGGGGGAAAACGCGCGAATATGAGGTTCGCTGGAGAACTAAAGACGGCGCCATTGTTCATTTTGATGGCGTTTCCGTTCCGCGGCTTTCAGAAAACGGCGAATTTTTGTCCACGCTTTGCACTCTGCGGGACATAACCGAACGCAAATCCGCCGAAGAAAAACTGCGCAAGAGCGAAGAGAAATATCGAGACCTGATCGAGATTTCACCCGACGCAATCTACGTTGTTGACGCTAATGGCGTCTGCATTCTGGGCAATCGCGCGGGGGCTGACCTGGCTGGAATTCCTCGGGAGGAGTTGGTTGGCACGCCCGTGACAGAGACTTATCTTCCGGAGGAACGTCAGTTGTTTCGAGAGCGCCTCGAAAAATTAAGAACCGGAGGCACTCTGCGATTTGAGAGAACGTTCGTGCGGAAGAACAGTGAAATCGTCCCTGTGGAAGTTTCTGTTACCGCGATACGCGGTGGATATTTCCAGGCAATCCTGCGAGACATCAGCAAACGCAAGCAAGGCGAAGCTTTGCTTGCCGGGGAGAAACGGCTCCTCGAGATGGTGGCGAAGGGAGATTCACTCTCCTCTATTCTCGATGCCATATGCGGTCTGGTCGAAGAATTGTGCAGCGGGTGCTTGTGTTCGATCCTTCTACTGGATTCGAGTGGCAAACGGCTCTGGCATGGTGCGGGACCGAGCATTCCAAAACCATACGCTCAAGCAATCGATGGCTTCGTCATCGGACCAAACGTGGGTTCGTGCGGATCGGCCGCCTATCGTGCAGAGCAAGTGATCGTTTCAGACATCGCCACTGATCCCCGCTGGACAAGTTTTCGGGAAGAGGCCCTAACGAATAGCCTGAGGGCATGTTGGTCTACTCCGATACTCTCGCTGGAGAACAGAGTTCTGGGAACCTTTGCCATGTATTATCGCGAGCCCAGGTCCCCTGCTCCGCGGCACCAGGCCGTCATCGAGCAGATTACGCACTTGGCGAGCATCGCGATCCAGCGCAAGCGAGCGGAAGAAGCGTTGCGCGCTTCGGAGCAGCTCGCCCGGGGACAAGTGGAGGCACTAACCTACAGTTTGGACGTCCTCGCGACTGCGCCAGCGCCCGATAAGTTTTTAGGCCAAATGCTTGGCACGATGGGCCGGCTCCTCGGCGCGCAAAGTGTGATCCTCTGGTTGCTGGATGAATCGGATAATTCGCTCGTTTTGCGGGCTTGGGCCGAAGGCACAAATTTTGCGAAGGCCGATCCGGAGCATCCGTGGGTGAAAAATCCTTTGTCATGGAAGCAGGACCGCGGACTTCGTGAGCTGTTCTTTTCAGGAGCGCCAGTCGTCTGTGAGGACTTGGAACACGATCCCGATATCTCACTGGAGCTTCGCGAATACTTGAAGTCCGGAGGAACGAAGAAGTTCCTCCGGATTCCGACGCTGGTGGGTGGTCGCGTCAGGGGTTTCATCGGAATTCGCCATGGCGAGCGGCCAAACTATCGCCCGGAAGAGATCGAATTGGCGCAGGCTCTCGCGCATCAGGCCATGCTGGCGATTCAACTAAATGAATTTGCCGAGAAAAGCCGTCAGTCCGCGATCCTGGAGGAGCGAAATAGAATGGCGCGCGACATCCATGATACCCTCGCGCAAGGGTTCACCGGCGTGATTGTGCAATTGGAAGCGGCCGACGATGCAATCGGTTGTTCCCGGCGCAAGGAAGCGAACGAGCACCTGCAACGCGCCGCTGAGTTGGCGCGGCGCAGTTTGTCCGAAGCGCGCCGGTCGGTCCATGCGCTTCGCCCGGAAGCTTTGCAAGTGGGAAACTTCTGGGACGCGTTACAGCGAACCGTCAAAAATACCACCGCCGGGACCGCGCTTCACACGAAGTTCGAACTGCGGGGCCGGCTGCGCGATCTTCCACCGGTGTGGCAGGAAAATTTGTTGCACATCGGACAGGAGGCTTTGACTAATGCGCTCAAGTACGCGCACCCGCGCAATTTTGAAACGCGATTAACTTTCAACACGAAGCAACTGCGTCTGGAGCTTCGCGACGACGGCGATGGATTCGAAGTCAACGATCGACACGATGGCTTCGGTCTAGCCGGAATGCGCGAGCGCGTCGAACAAATGGGCGGGAACGTTAAGGTCACCAGCGCGCGCGGGAAAGGCACAAAGGTCGTCGTCACACTGCCCTACAACGGCGTTTCAAGCTCGTGAAAACCAAAATGAAATCTGGCCAAAAAACTACAACTCGCCCTTCCAGCAGGGATCGTGCGCCGAAACCCCAGTCCGAATCGGACCGTCCGGGACGTCGCAGCGTGACGGCCTTGCCGAAAAGATCACGCATTAGGGTTCTCATCGCCGATGACCACACCGTGGTGCGCGAAGGTTTGGTCTCGTTGATTCAACGCAAACCAGACATGACCGTGATAGGCGAAGCGAAAGATGGTCGTGAAGCAGTCGATCTTTGGAAGCAGCATCGCCCGGACGTGACGCTGCTCGATTTGCGGATGCCCGAACTGGATGGCGTCAGCGCAATCAAAGAAATCCGCGATCAAGACGAGCACGCGCGCATTCTTGTTCTTACAACCTTTGACGGCGACGAAGATATCTTTCGCGCAATTCAAGCCGGCGCGAAGGGTTATCTGCTTAAGGACGTACCACGCGAAGCATTGATGGACAGTATCCGTCGGGTGAACGCCGGTGAAACCTGCGTCCCAGTCCATCTCGCGGCCAAGCTGGCGGAGCGCGTTAGTGGCGAAACATTGAGCTCGCGCGAGGTCGACGTGCTCAAGCTGATGGCCCAGGGAAAAAGCAACAAAGAAATCGGCGCTGCGCTATTCATCAGCGAAGGCACAGTGAAATCGCACGTAAAAGCGATCTTCGCCAAGATGAATGTCATCAGTCGCACCGAAGCCGTGGCGAACGCTACCCGGCGCGGCCTGATTCATCTGTAACGCAAAAGTAACACGGCCATTTTGGCTGCGGTGCCGTGCAGCATCTCGCCGGCCGTTATCGTCGGGAGATCAAAGTCTAACAAAAATAAAGCCAAATGAGATGCTTATGACCGATAATCGAATAGAATTGGAAGAACCCGCCGTACGGCGGGCAGAGCACAATAATGCCAACAGAAAAATTGTATTTGATCGCGCCAACAGAACATTAACCAGTACAAATGAAACCATGAAAAAATCTAATTCGAGAAAGACCATAGAACTTCTTCACAGACGTGACGCCCCACTGGAGACACGAACTGACCTCGCACCTTCGGCGACGAAGGACATCGCCGCGGCGATGAACGCCATCCTGGCGGACGTGTTCGCGCTCTACATAAAAACGAAAAATTTCCACTGGCACATGAGCGGTCCGCATTTTCGCGACTACCATTTGTTGCTGGACGAGCATGCCGACCAACTCTTCGCAATGACTGACCCGATCGCGGAACGAGTTCGAAAGATTGGAGGACTTACGCTGAGGTCGATTGGTCAAATTTCTCGTACTCAGCGAGTGCTCGATAACGACGCAGAGTTCGTCGATCCGCTCGACATGCTGGCTGAGTTAGCTGACGACAACCGGACGCTGGCCGCGCGGCTTCGCGAGGTGCACAACGTGTGCGATGAGCATCGTGACGTTGCTACCGCGAGTTTGATCGAAGTTTGGATCGATGAAACCGAGCGACGCGCGTGGTTCCTGTTCGAAGCAACGCGCCGGCAATAGTGTGGAATCGGATGTTAGGTTGCTAGCCTGACTCGGCCGACGGAATGCCAGCCCACAAGTAGCGAATGAAATCCGCGGCATTTT
>DATHHK010000063.1:0-17479 GCA_035317225.1 Candidatus Udaeobacter sp.
GACCGATTTTTTGAAACAAAGCAAGAAGCGATAGCGTGGACGAGTGCGCATCCACACTTCATGACGCTTCAAATTGTTCGGCCCGGATCTCACGCAGAACCATCCGACCTATGATCAGGTAGGAAACGATTGGATCGCTCTTCCCAGCACGAGAAGTCCCCGAGGAAATTACAGCTTGGCGTAAACGCCCAACAAAGGACGGCGCGACGGCGTTTTTGAACGGAAATCGCTAACGAAACCGTCCCGCGTGCGCAACTCGACATGGCCCACGCTACGGGACGTGCCATATACGAGCACCGAACCGATTGGCGCGGAGAAAGGATCTGACACGGGAAGTCTCTTGAATCCATAATTACCGACCAGCTCTGATGCAGCGTCCCTGGCGAGCTCGGTCTTCGGGCGGGAATCGATGACACCGGAAGCAAGCAACGCGTCTTTTACGTAATGCCAGCATCTCGAGCGCGAATGCGCATGGGCGCGTTCCTGCGCGATGGTCGCTGCCTCCATCAATCTGCCGTCGATGTGCCGATCGATCTTGCCATACGGGTAAACGATCTGGTTGGGATAATACTGCGTGATAATCGGAATGGATTCCTTTTTGCCTCCCGGGGTCTTAAAGCTAAATCGCGAATAGGGTTGTGTTGTTTGGCTTACGGATTGTTGCCCCATCGGTCGCACAGGATCAATGGTGAACGTTGGCCCCAAACCTTTGGCAATTGTTCGCTTCGGCTCTTTGGCGACCGCTTGCGCCGGCTCCTTCACAATTGTTCGTTTCGGTTCTTTGGCGACTGCTCGCATTGGTTCTTGCTTTGCAGGCTGCGCCGTTTTTTTCGTGCTTATGGAGGTCCGCTTTTTGGTGATCGCTTTTATCGGCTTATCTGGGGTGCTCGGTGCCGATTTCTGCGTAATCACCTGAACCATGTCGTCCGCCTTCTTTTGATCGTGACTCGCAAGATCCAACGTTGAAGGAGCCAACGCCTGCGCATGAACAGCTGCGCTGGAAATGACAAGAAGCGATGCAGTTGCGAATGCCCAGAGGGCAGGTCGTTTCCCCACGAAGGCGAGGTTATGCCGGGAATCGTGCCGCTAGGCAAGCTTTTTTTTTGTTTTTTTTAGACGTTTTAACAGCCCAAAAAACAGGTCTGCCGGAAGGCAGCCGTTATATCTTTAGCGTCTCGCCGTGCCCTCGTGGCGGAGCTAATCATAAGGAAAATAATCCGGCCCATATTGAGGTGGAGGAGCAAACATTTGATCGCGCTGTATAACAGTGCGGCGATGTCTGCGCGGAACATTTTGATTTTCGTTCGAGTCGGGCGCGACGATCCTGGTGCGGCCCGAAGGCAAGCGATAAATCAGCCGTCCATCGGACGTAATTCCAAGCATTCGGACGCGCACTGAGCCCTGGCGAGGCGACGATGTAGAAGCGACCCGTTTCTTTTTGGCCCGCGAGCTCGGCTGACCCGTAGTGGCGGGCTGTGAAGCCTCGGAATCTTTGGCCGCCGCCGTTGCAGTCTCGTTCTCAGCTGAGGTTTCCGGAACCGTGCCCGCGGAAGCGGCCGCGACAGCGTCCGGGGTTTCGGCGACCTGCGGTTGCCCGCTCGATGTTTGGTCCTGTTGCAGATCCGTCGCTGGAGCCTGAGAGGAACTCGGAACGGCCGCGTCCTGCGTTGCCGGTTGGTTCGCTAGCGCCAGCGCGGAATTTGCGGCTTGTGACAGCACGGTCGCAGGAGCAACTGGCGTCGAAACACTTTGGCCTGCTGCAGGTGTTGGTGAAGCTTCGGGGACACCAACCAGAACACCAATCGAATTTGTTGCGCGAGGCCTGTGTAAGATTCCGCCAATCGCGTTCGGAAACAGGACCGCACCAACCACCGCCGCAGCCAAGACGAGCGCTCCAACCGCCAATGCCGTTCGCAGTAAACGTCGCGGGCGAGGCTGAGTCGGCCGGGGAATCGTTGTCCGGAACGGGATGCCATATCGATCGGCCAGTGCAAGCCGACGTTCAATTTTCTGCAGGCAACTGCGAATCATCTCTCCAAGCACCACCAGATCCTTTGGACGTCGATCGGGATTCGGGTGCAGCATCAGAGAAAGCAATTTGCGCAACGGTTTTGGAAATCCCGATAGCTTGGGAGGTTGCCGGACCATCTCAGCCGAAAGCGCGACGCCGGTCAGGAGAAAATACATCGTCGCGCCAAGCGAATAAATCTCCCAACGAACATCCGCCGTTCCCCGCTCTCCAATAGTCTTTCTGGATTCAGCCGTGAGAGACTTCACTGGGGAAGGCGGCGAGTCATGTGACGCTTCATCCTTTGACTCGCGTTGGCCCGGCCCGCTGGGAAGCGAGGCCTCGGCCTTCGGCGAGTTCTCGGGGTCGGTCTTCAGTCCGGTCACGCCGAAATTCGTTAACTGTACCAGTGGCCACCCGCCTTCGGGAGTCTGTCCCGGCACAACAAAGATGTGGGAGAGGTCAATGGGCGGATACGGAAGCTTGTGGAAACCGGCGGAAGAGAACACGCTCACGATTTGTTCCGCCACGCGCAACGTGGCATCAGCCGGCATCGGACCGTGCTGGGCAACCCAGGAAGCAAGCGTTTCGCCTAGCGGTCGCTCCGAGACGTAAACATAATTTTCGTCTTCGCGTCCAAAGTCGAAAACCTTGGCAATATTCACGTGACGCAGCCTCTGCACGGCGCGCGCCTGCTCTTCGAACTGCTCCCGGAGCGCAGGATCGATGCTTTCCACCGGCACCAGCGTTAGGGCAACCGGTTCACGGGATCTTTCATCCACGGCTTCGTAGACAATCGCACCGCCGTCTCGGCCGAGTTCATTTGGCGTGCCATCAGAGCCAAGACAAACGCGATAGTGTTGAAGGAAATTCGTGCGCGCCATAACCGTGTCTCATTGACCCCAGCAGCGAGAGACTCATACTCGTCCCACCGCCCCTAGATTCAACCTCGATTTTGGCACCGAGTTGCTCGGCACAATCCTGGTCAGCCTTGAATTTTGGACGTTGCGCTTAAATCGAAAATCGCCAATCTAAAATTGCGAATCCGTATACCCCGTAGTGTAACGGTAACACAGCGCCCTTTGGAGGCGTTATTCTTGGTTCGAATCCAAGCGGGGTAGCCACGTAAACCGAAGGCTTTGGGCCACGAGGGTTGGTCAGCGGGGTGGTCGCTCGCAAATAGTCTAAACCGGCGTATATTTGCGGTTCCCCTTTATGAAGGAATTAAGCATAGAGAAATTACACATTGCGGTTGGCGATCGGGAGATTGTTCGGGGCCTGACCCTGAGCATCCCACGGGGCGAGGTGCACGCGCTCATGGGTCCAAATGGCTCGGGAAAAAGTACGCTGGCCAAGGTTTTGGCTGGTCACCCTGATTACCATGTTATTGCTGGCAAAATACTAATGGATGGTGAGGACCTTCTGGAACTTGACCCAGACGAACGCGCCCGGCGCGGCCTTTTCCTGGCTTTCCAGTATCCAAGCGAGGTTCCAGGCGTCACTATCGCCAATTTTCTCCGCGCGGCATTGCAATCGCGCCTGCCCGAAGGCGAAGAGCTTGAGGCAACCGATTATTACGCGAGGCTTTACGAAAAGATGGAGCTGCTTGGGATGGACCGCTCATTCACGTCGCGTGCGGTGAACGAGGGTTTTTCCGGCGGCGAAAAGAAGCGTACCGAGATCCTACAAATGGCAATGCTCGAACCCAAATATGCGGTACTGGACGAGACCGACAGCGGCCTGGACATCGACGCCCTCAAGACCGTAGCGCATGGGGTAAACTCATTGCGCGGGCCCGACCTTGGCATATTGTTAATTACGCACTATCAGCGCCTCCTGAACTACATCGTCCCCGATCACGTCCATGTGATGGTAGCGGGGCGAATCGTTAGAAGCGGGCGGAAAGAACTCGCTCTCGAGCTCGAAGAGAGAGGTTACGATTGGGCGCGCGACGGTGCGGTTGAGCCAGCATATAGGTAACAACGGGGGATAATTTACAATGAAAACAGAAACTTCTGCAGTCGATATTGATAGAAACAAAGGAGACTTTTCCTATCCTGAAGCTCACGTGCGCGATGCCGGCGCCGGCCTGAGCGAACGCACCGTTCATTACATCGCAGACGTCAAAGAAGATCCGGACTGGGTGCGTGAGTTTCGCCTAAGAGGGCTCAAGATATTTTTGGAAAAGCCGCTCCCGACACATTGGGCTAGCAAGGATCTCGAAGCGATCGACTTCGACAAAATCCGCTATTACCTATCCCCCGGGACTGAGGCGAAGCGCAGTTGGGATGAAGTGCCGGACGACATTAAACGCACATTCGAGCGTCTTGGCATTCCCGAGCAGGAACGAAAATTCCTCGCTGGCGTGGAAGCGCAGTTCGACAGCGAAGCCGTCTATTCAAATATCAAGAAGGCGGTCGGCGAACAAGGCGTGATTTTCGTCGGATCGACAGAGGGACTAAAGAATTATCCGGAAATTTTCCGGAAATGGTTCGGCAAAGTCATCCCGATCGCCGACAACAAATTTAGCGCGCTGAACTCCGCTGTGTTTAGCGGCGGGTCGTTTATTTACGTGCCACCCGGCGTGAAAGTGAAGCATCCGCTGCAAGCGTACTTCCGCATCAATGCTGAAAATTTTGGCCAGTTCGAGCGCACACTCATCATCGCCGATGAAGGCTCGGAAGTGACCTACATGGAGGGCTGCACGGCGCCGAAATTTAATACTCCCACATTGCATAGCGCTGTCGTCGAATTGGTCGCGCTGAAGGGAGCGAAAATTCAGTACATCACCGTCCAGAACTGGGCGTCGAATGTGTTCAATCTTGTCACCAAACGTGGTCTTGCTCACGAAAACGCAGAGGTGAAATGGATCGATTGTAATATCGGTTCGCGGCTCACGATGAAATATCCCGGCGTGATCATGAAGGGTCGCAAGGCGCGCGGCGAAGTTCTTTCCATCGCGCTCGCAAATGACGGTCAGCACCAGGACACCGGAGCAAAAATGATCCACGCTGCCGATGAGACAACCAGTAACATCATTTCCAAATCGATCTCCATCGGGAAAGGCCGCGCCACCTACCGCGGCCTGGTCCACGTGCCGAAGCACCTGAAGAATTGCAAGAACAACACCGAGTGCGACGCGTTGCTTATCAATGCGACCTCGCGCACGGACACGTATCCGGCAATCACCGTACGGGGTACCGGCAACGCCGTTCAGCATGAAGCCAGCGTGAGCCAGGTGAGCACGGAGCAAATTTTTTACATGCAACAACGCGGCCTCACCAAGGCGCAGGCGATGAGCTTGAGCGTCAACGGTTTCGTCAACGATCTGGTCCGCCAATTTCCGATGGAGTACAGCGTCGAGCTCAAACGGCTGATCGAGCTGGAGATGGAAGGCTCGGTCGGATAATTCCTCATCCGCCGCACGCGAGTGTACCCTAGGACGCGTGGGTCCTAGGTGTCCTATTTTTAAATGACCAAAAACGAAATCGCAACGATCGAGAACCAGGCCGCTCCAATTCTTTCAGGTCCGGGTGAGCCTCGCGAATTTCCCGATTGGTTCCGTGACCAACAGCGCGCAGCTTGGAAACAATTTGAGTCATTACCCACGCCGACGCGAAAAGATCAGGCGTGGCGATTCACCAATGTCAATCTCCTCGACCTAAGCCGGTTTAATTACGGTGGTACACTAACTGAGAAGGAGCGCGCAACTATTCTCGAGCAATCGCGCGGACTCGAAGAGGTAGCTGGGCGCATGATCTTCGCGGGTGACAAGCTTATCGAGCGCGACGTGATTTCGGATCAGCTGAAAAAGCGCGGCGTTATTTTCCAATCGCTCGAGCGAGCAATGGTTGAGCACGCGGACTTGTTCCGCAAATATTTCATGTCGCAACCAGCAAAGCTTGGATCTGCCAAGTTCGCCGCGCTGCACCAGGCATTGGTTTCGTCAGGGACGTTTCTTTACGTGCCGCGAGGCGTCGAGATTGAATTGCCAATCGAGATTTTCCATTGGCTGAATGGTGAAAATGCTTCCGCGTTTCCTCATTTACTCCTGGTCACAGACGAGCTCGCGAAGGTCACCGTGATCGAGCATTTCCGCTCCGTGAATGAACACGTGCCCGGATTCGCGTGCGGCGTAAACGACCTCGTCTCCGGGCCCGGCGCGAAGGTGACGTACGTGTGCGCGCAAAATTGGGCAGACAATGTCATCGCGTTGCAAATGAATTCCACAACGGTCGACCATGATGCTTCGGCGATGAGCCTGAATTTGCATCTTGGCTCGCGCTATTCGCGCTTCGAAAGTTTGAGCCGCCTCATCGGCGAAGGCGGGCGCAGCGATCTGCTTGCTGTCGCTGTGGCGAAGCACGAGCAGGAATTCGATGCTCGCACATTGCAGGACCACGTCTCGCCGCATACCGCGAGCGATCTCCTATACAAAAACGCCCTCGACGATCGCGCCCGCACCATTTTCGGTGGACTCATCCGGGTAGAGCGACACGCCCACTTCACCGATGCGTATCAAAAAGTGCGCAATCTTCTGCTGAGTGACGACGCAGAAGCCAACTCAATGCCCGGCCTCGAAATTCTGGCCGACAACGTGCGTTGCACCCACGGGGCGACTTCCGGCCAGATCAACGAAGACGAGCTTTTCTATCTTCGCACACGCGGCATTCCCGTACCCGTGGCCGAGCGTCTCATTGTCACAGGCTTTCTGGATGAAGTCGTTCAACGCCTCGATCACCCGGCAATATCTGAGCGTCTACGTCGGTTGATCGAAGAGAAATTCACGAAGAATCGCGCCTGAATCGCCAAAGTCTGCTCCGGCGACGCGCGATGGCCCTGTTATTTCGCCGTTTCCTGGTTGGTATTTAACTCGAAATTGATTTTTACCTCGTAGTGATCGCCCTGAGCAAGGCCGGTCGGCGGCGAATCAACTTCGGTTACTCGTTTGGCGATTGCGGCGACTGACTCGTTCACTACGACATTTTCGGAAGGTTTGATAATCTCAAACTTAGAGACGTGACCATCTTTCTCGATTCGAACTTTTACGAGCGTCGAAATCTTGGTGCCGGAAGCAACGGTAGTCGTTGGCTGGGTCCATGCGCTGTAAAAACGATCATGCAGCATGTTGCCATACCATCCGAATTCCGATGCATTGCTTCGCCCGCCCGCACTGCCACTTTTGCCGACTGAACCGGTTCTGCTACCGCCGGTTTCCGACGCCGATTTAGTTTTCGCGCTAGCGGCTTTCGCGCTCTTCTTTTTCTCATTACTCGAGTCGCTTTGGTTTCCCGTGGATTTTGTCGAACTCGACTTTAGGTGCGCCGATGATTTGGTCGCTTTTGCCAGCATAGTTTTTTTAGGAGTCGACTTGGGTGTCGGCTTCGGAGCGGGTTTTGGCGTTGCCCTCGGCTGTGCTGTTGGTTTTGGCGCAGGCGTTTCCATCGGTGTTGGCTTCGGCAATTCGATTTCGCTCTTTGCTTGAGTTAAAGGTGGCTGCTCCTTTTCTCTGTCGTCCGGACCTAAAGATTTTGGCTCAGCGGATGGGACTGAAATCTCCGTGGGTGCCGCCGCATGGCCCTCTGATCTTTCGGCCGCTAGATCTTGCGCGCCACTCAACCAAACCAAGCTTTCCGCATCTGGCGCGCTTCGAGCCGCTGCGCTCCAGCGAATTAGTCCTGCGATCAACGCGACATGGGCAAGCGCAATTAGCGTGACGTTTCGCCAAAAGCGCGGGCTCTTCGACATCTACTTCGACTCTGCCCTGGTGGCGATGCCGACCTTGGTGATTTGCGCCTGCTTCAGCGCATCCATCAACGCAATCAATTTCTGCACAGGCAAGTCGCGATCGGGCCGAATTACAACAGCGATGTCTGGATTGGTTTGTTTCAATTCCGTCAGTCGCGCCGTGAGCGCTTTCAAATCGATTACCTGATTGTTAAACCGAATCGTCTCACTGCGGTCGATCGAGACAATTTGCACTTGGGATGACTTGATCGGCGGATTCGTCGCGCCACTCGATGGAATGACGAGGTTCATGCTGCTTTCAAGCAGCGGCGTTGTGATCATGAAAATGATGAGTAGCACGAACGCCAGGTCGAGCAGCGGCGTGATGTTGATCTCGCTGAGGGTGGAAAGATTCTGGCGCTGGGAGTAGCGTCTCATCGGCGAAATGCCGATTCACGTAAGCTGTGATCGACGTATTTGTGCTCGAATTCCGAAGCGAGTTCCGCGGCAAAATTGTCCATCTCGACAATCATCCCGCGAATGCTGGTAACGAGAAAATTGTATCCGAACATCGCTGGAATCGCTACGCAGAGCGCAGTCACTGTGGTAATGAGCGCACCTGAAACACCCGGCGCCATCGAGACGAGGTTCGGCGAGCCTGCTTCGGCCACGCCGGTGAACGCGTCCATCACGCCCCAGACCGTGCCAAGCAACCCGAGAAAGGGCGAACCACTCACCGCGGTTGCGAGCAAAATCATCTGCGACTCGAGTGAAAGCGCCGTTTCGCCCACGGCTCGTTCCATCGCCGCGTTTACCGCGCCCATTTGCGCTGGCGAGATTTTTTCAGCGATCCCGAGTCGCGCGCGAAACGTGTCATCCACTTCCGGAGAACCGAGCAGATGAAACGTCATTTCCTCGCATCCGGCGCGATACACATTGAATACTGGCGATCCGGGAAAGCGCGCGTTCTTCTCAAACAGGCGCAGCGGTTGTCGATCCTGTCGAAAAGCGGCGAGAAAACGCGCGTTCTGTTTTCGGGC
The DNA here is from genome assembly GCA_035317225.1 of Candidatus Udaeobacter sp. Lineage (GTDB taxonomy): Bacteria > Verrucomicrobiota > Verrucomicrobiia > Chthoniobacterales > UBA10450 > Udaeobacter. The sequence continues at coordinate 8,776 of DATHHK010000063.1, forward strand.
AAACCGGATCACACGCAATTTTGTGATCATGATTGACCAACTGAAAATAGAGACAACAGCGAGCAGAGTGAGAACGAGTTTTCCTGCGATCGTCGAGTGATCGAACGCAAAAAGAAGACCGCCGCCGGCCGCTACGATTTCCGGAACGAGCATTCCAGCTTCACAGGCATAAGTAATAACGCCGTTTTGGAGAAACGAAAGTAAGATTCGCAGAAATGACGAATGTCCCAATTACGAAAGAACGATGAAGGCTTGAACTTTTTCGTCATCTGCACGTTCAACATTAATTCGTTATTCGTCACTTATCCTTCGTTCTTTGTGGGTACGTCGGGCGCATTTTTGCCACCGCAACAAACCCGAGACCAATGGCGATGAGAAAGAAGGAGAAAAATTGCCCTCGCGTGAACGGACCGACCAGCGTCGCATCAGGTTCGCGGAAATATTCGATTACGATTCGAAAAATCGCGTAGCAGATAAAAAATACTCCAGTCAGAACACCATTTGGCTGGCGTGTCCGCGTACGGAAAAACCAGAGGATCGCAAATAGAACGATTCCTTCAAAAAAAGCCTCGTAAAGCTGGGAGGGATGGCGCGGCGAAAGGATTGAGCGCAACACGGTCGCTACTTGCGGTTGGCGAACCGCACCGACGATTGCATCGGGGCTGGTGAGCGATGGATCAATTCGAACGCATGCCGCGACCGCGTGCTCGGCTTCCTGAGGATGATCGAATAGTTCCTTGGGGAATTGCACTGCCCAGGGGACTTTCGTCATTCGTCCGTAGAGTTCACCGTTGATGAAATTGGCGCAGCGCCCAAAGAACAAACCAATCGGCGCAGTCACACCCAGATTATCGGCAAGATTTGTCCACGAGATTTTGTGTCGGTGCGCGTAGTACAAAGTGAAAAGCAACAGACCAAGCATTCCGCCGTGGCTGGACATTCCGCCTTCCCAAACGCGAAAGATGGACAGCGGCTCGCGCAACATTTCGGGTTTGTAGAAGAAAACGTAGCCGAGGCGGCCACCGATGATCACGCCAAACAGTGCGCAGCCAGTGATGAAGTCGCCGACTCGTTGCGGGGCCAGATCGGCATATCCGCGTTTCGCCAGCCAGAGGAAGAGCAGATAGCCGCAGATAAATGCAAGCACATAAGACAGACCGTACCATCGCGGCCCGACGTTGTCGTAAATGCGAAAGATAATCGGATCGAGATTGTGCAGATAGTACGCGAGCATGGCGCCGCGATTGTGCGCGACGTTCTCAACTAGCGCAATCAAACTGTAGCCGCTTCGCTGCGCGAAGAGCACGCGTCGCCCGCAGGGCGACGGCTACAAAACGCGCGACGAGTTCAACACTTTCCGCAAAAACGGCGCGGTGCGGCTGACGCGGTTCTTTGCAACTTGTTCCGGCGTCCCGCAGGCGACGACTTCGCCCCCGTCCGCGCCGGCCTCTGGGCCAAGATCAACAATGTAATCGGCCTCTGCGATCACGCTGAGATTGTGCTCGATGACAATCACCGTGTTTCCTTCGTCGACGAGCCGATGCAGCACGCTCAGAAGCAATTCAATGTCGGCCATATGCAGGCCGATCGTGGGTTCCTCGAGCAAATACAATGTCGAGCCTGGCTTGCGCATTTTCCGAATCCGCTCGTCGGCTGCACGGCTAACACCACGCTTGAGTTGTGTGACTAGCTTCAGTCGCTGCGCTTCGCCGCCGCTCAGCGTCGGACTCGGTTGTCCCAGCTTGAGATAACCCAACCCCGTGTCGACCAGCAAAGAGAGCGGGCGCGCAATTTTCGGATGCGCCGAAAAGAATTTCGCTGCTTCCTCGATCGTCATGTCCATTACGTCGCCGATCGATTTGTCGTTGTAGAGCACCTCAAGCGTTTGAGGGTTGTAACGTTTGCCGCCGCAATCTTCGCACGGCACATAGCTACGCGGCAGAAAATTCATCTCGAGTTTGATCACGCCCTGACCCTTGCAAAGCTCGCAACGACCGCCTTCAGCGTTGAATGAGAATCGACTGGCAGAATACCCGCGCACACGCGAGACAGGTAACTGCGCGTAAAGATTGCGGATCTCGTCGAACACTTTCACGTAGGTGCCCGGCGTCGAGCGCGATGTCTTACCGATCGGTGACTGATCGACTTCGTAAACTGCTTCGATTTCCTGCGCAGTCCTAACCAGTTTGAACAGATCGCCATTTCCTGCGCGTTTTCTTTCTTTCAGCTGCTCGCGCACTGCAGGCCAAATTATCTCGTGCATCAATGTCGATTTGCCACTGCCGGAAATTCCTGTGATCACCGAAAGCCTTCCGACGGGGAAGCGAACATCGATATCTTTCAAATTATTTGCTCTCGCATCACGGACTTCGATCCAATCTTCAACGTCGCGCAGGGATCGGCGCGATCCGCGGGTAGGATGCCGAAGCGGTGTTTTCAGGCAGCGGGCCGTTTCTGAATCTGCATTTTTTTCCACGTCGAGCAGCGTGCCCGTCGCCACGACTTGTCCTCCGTGAATTCCAGCGCGCGGACCAAGATCGACGATGTGATCGGCGCGCCGCATCGTTTCCTCGTCATGCTCGACAATAATCAGCGAGTTTCCCTTGTTCCGCAGCGCGGTCAGCGTGTCGAGCAATCGTAAGTTATCGCGCGGATGAAGACCGATCGTCGGCTCATCCAGTACGTAAAGGACGCCGCGCAGGTTTGAGCCCAGCTGCGCAGCCAACCGGATTCGCTGAGATTCCCCGCCGCTTAACGTTTTCGCCGAGCGCCCAAGCGCGAGATAACCGAGGCCAACTTTCTCCATGAAAAGCAATCGCTGTTGAATTTCAGGAACGAGCCCGGCAGCGATCGTTTGATGCGTTCCGCGGAATTTCAATCTCTTGATCTTGCGCGCTGCTTCGCTGGCCGAAAGATTCGTAAACTGATCGATCGTGTAACCCTGGACGCGCACGTGACGTGCTACGGCATTCAGGCGCGAGCCGTGACAACTCGGGCATTCGTGCGCTTCCCCTTCCTCGATCCATTCGGACTCGCGCTCGGCGGCGAGCTCGGTTTCAAGAACCGATTCACCGTCGGGACTGGCAGCGGTTTGCAGATCCTGATCCCAAATTTCGCCGAACCCGCCGCATTCTTCACAAGCGCCGTGAGGTGAATTAAACGAAAACAAACGCGGATCGAGCTCCTCGAAGGCGCGACCACAGTTTGGGCAGCTCATTTCAGTGCTCATGACTGTCAGCCGATTTTTTGAATCGAGCAGACGCGCCGTGCCGCGTCCGATCTCAAGAGCGCGCCTGGCGACATCCCGCGTCCCCGCAATTCGCTTCCAATCGATGAGACCAACGACCGCATCGATCGTATGCTCTTTGAAACGCTCTAGTTTTTGAAACTGCGAAACCGGAACCAGCTTTCCATCCACATATAGCGTGTCGAATCCCTGACGTTCCGCCCAGCGCGCGACTTCGGTGTGAAAACCTTTTCGAGCCTTTACCAGTGGCGCGAGCACTCTCACCGGGCCGCGCTTCGCTGTTGATTCAATTTGTTTGGCAATTGCGGCGAGGCTTTGCTTTTCCACGGGCAAATCGCAGTCCGGGCAGAATTGCGTTCCGTTTTTTGCGAACAGCAGCCGGAGAAAGTGGTACACCTCCGTTACGGTCGCGACGGTCGATTTTCCTCCGCCTCGTGTGACCCTTTGCTCAATGGCGACACTGGGAGGCAATCCGCTTACCAAATCGACATCGGGCTTTTCAAGCTGCTCAACGAATTGCCGCGCATACGGCGACATGCTGTCGAGAAAACGTCGTTGTCCCTCTGAGAAGAGAATATCAAATGCGAGTGTGGATTTGCCGGAACCACTCAGACCGGTAATGACCACCATTTGTTCCCTCGGGATCTCGACGTCGATGTTTTTCAGATTGTGCTCGCGTGCGCCGTGGACTTGGATTGCGCCGTTGCGTCCAAGAACCCGAAATGGGGGTGCTTCCTCGGCGGCGCGCGCCAATTCCGTCCCTCCATTCCGAGCGAAGTCGAGGGATCTTGCAGAACTACCATCCCGATTTAGCCACGGGATCTCTCGACTTCCCTTCGCTCCGCTCGAAATAACGCGACGCAAGAATTTCCCGGTGTGGGATTCCTCTATCTTCGCAATTTGCTCCGGCGTTCCCGTTGCGACCACCTCGCCGCCTGCATCTCCTGCTTCCGGCCCGAGGTCGACGATCCAATCGGCGCACTTAATCACTTCGAGATTGTGCTCGATCACTACGATGGAATGACCGCGATCAACCAGCCGCTGAAATAATCGCAGCAGCATCGCCACGTCATCGAAATGAAGGCCGGTGGTTGGTTCATCGAAGATAAACAAATTGCCACCGGCCTTTCCATTTTGATGTTCGCCATTGGGTGTTGAAGGTTCGACGTTTTCTATCTCAGCCAAATGCCGAACAAGCTTCAACCGCTGCGATTCACCACCGGATAGCGTATTCAGCGGTTGGCCCAGCCGCAGATAGCCAAGCCCGACCTCCTCAAGCACGCGAAGCGGTTCAGACACCATTTTGTCCTCGCCAATATGTGCGAAAAATTCGATCGCTTCGCTTACGGTGAGCTTGAGCAAATCGTGGATTGATTTTCCGTGTAGTTGGACTTTCAGAACGTGCGGTTGAAACCGTTTGCCTTCGCATTCTGCGCAGCGCACGAAAAGATCACTCAAAAATTGCATCTCAATTTTCTCGTATCCCGTGCCGGAACAACGTTCGCAGCGACCGCTGCCGGAATTAAACGAGAACGTGCCCGGCGTGAGTCCCTGCGACATTGCTTCCGGCTGAGCTGCGAACAATTCGCGAACACGATCGTAGAGCCCCAAATAAAGCAGCGGTGTTGATCGGGGCGTGCGCGCAAGCGGTGCCTGATCGACCATGATTACGTCGCCGATCCGATGCGCACCGGTGACCGATTTGCACGCACCCGGCTCCCCTGGCAAGCCGTAGCTTTGCGTAGGCTGGTGATCAGACGACTCTCCCTTCGCGACCACCAGATTCCGGTAGAGCACGTCGTGGATCAGCGTGGATTTTCCAGACCCAGAAACGCCGGTGACACATGTGAAAACTCCAAGCGGAAGGTCGACGTCGATGTTCTTCAGGTTGTGTTGTCGCGCGCCAATGATTTTGATCGATGACTTCGATGTTCGCCGCGACGTCGGGGTCGAAATTGATTTGCGATTCGTCAGATAATCACGAGTCAAGGATGGAGCCGGCGCGCCATCGCGCCGGTTTCCCGACCTTGTGCGGCGCGCGGCCGCGCCGGCTCCATTTACAAATTGGTCGAGCGTTCCACTCCAAACCAACTCGCCGCCGTGTTCGCCGCGTCCCGGACCGATATCGATTAAGTTATCAGCGGCCTGAATGATTTGTTCCTCGTGCTCGACCACGAGCAGCGTATTGCCTTTGTCGCGTAAGTTATGCATTAGACGCACAAGCCGGCCAACGTCGCGCGGATGCAAACCGATGCTCGGTTCGTCCATGACGAACAGTGTGTTGACCAGCGATGCACCGAGGCATGTTGTAAGGTTTACCCGTTGCACTTCGCCGCCGCTCAAAGTGCGCGTGGATCGGTCGAGCGTGAGATAGCCAACGCCGACTTCGCAAAGATAATTGAGGCGTGCACAAATTTCGTCGCCCAACATTCGCGCAGTCGAATCGTTCGCAGGAATCTCGATCGTGCGGAGAAAATCGCGCGCGTCGGAAACCGAAAGGGCTTGAAATTCTGGAAGCGTTAACTGTAACGGCGCTCTACTAGCGCCGTCTCGGCGGTCATGAACCGTCGCAACAGTTTTGTAATTTAGCGCTTCGGGTTGATACCGGCCGCCGCTGCAGCTAGGACAGGTGACGTAAGCCCGATAGCGACTGAGCAAGACGCGCACATGCATCTTGTAAGTTTTGCTCTCGAGCCAGCGGAAGAATCCGCGGACGCCGTACCACCGATCGTTTTCGTAATCTTCTTCTGTATAACTACCTGACCGCCTCTCGCCTTCGATGACGAAGTCCTGATCGGGCTTCGGCAATTCTTCGAATGGAATATTGATATCGATCTCTTCGCGTGCGCAGGCTCGACGCAAGTCCTTCTGCGATTCGCCGAATTCGACGCCGCGAAAAACGCGCACCACGCCCTGTTTGATGCTCAGCCTGCGATTTGGAATCGCCTTGTTCAGATCGATTGCTATGGTACGACCAAATCCTCGACATTCCGGACACGCACCGAGTGGATTATTGAAACTGAACAGCCCGGGTGTAGGCGGCCGAATGTCGAGATCGCAGTGGGCGCAATGCCAGCCGATGGAGAACGGTAATTCGTGATTCCTGATGCGTGACCCGTTGTTCGTTGGACGTTGAACTTTGGTCGTTGCGTGTTGGGCGTTTCCTGAAACCGGAACGACGTTGATTTTTCCTTTACCGAAGCGTAACGCGGTTTCGATGGCCTCAACCAGGCGCGCACGGTTTTCCTCCGAGATGGCGATGCGATCCTGAATGACCTGCACACGCGCGCCAAGTCGCTTGAATTTTGGATCGGCGTCGACGCGTACAATTTGGTTGTCGATCCATACGCGGATGTAACCCTGTTGCTGAAGAAACTCGAAAAACTTGCGTGGCTCGGTTTTCGGTGGAACTGCGACCCAGAACGTGATCAGAACAGTTTTCCCGACACAATCGCATAACACTTGATGACTGATTGACTGCGCGGTTTCTGGGCGAATTTCGCGGCTGCAAGTGGGACAAAATGCACGCGCAACCCGCGGCCAAAGCAATTTCAGATAATCGTTGATTTCCGTCATCGTGCCGACGGTCGAGCGCGAGCTCTTGACCGGATTCGCTTGCTCGATGGCGATCGCAGGAGGAATACCGCGGATGTCGTCCACGCGCGGCTTGTCCATGCGGTCGAGAAATTGCCGCATGTATGGGCTGAACGTTTCGACGTAACGTCGCTGGCCTTCCGCATAAATCGTCTCGAATGCCAGACTGGACTTGCCGCTCCCGCTGGGGCCTGTGACGACCGTCAATTTCCCCAGCGGAAGGTCAACATCGATCCCTTTGAGATTGTTCTGGCGCGCCCCACGTACCTCAATGTGATCCTTCGCGACTGGCGCTCTGAGATGTTTTGTGCTCGCAACCTTCGAACCCACTGGAAATATTCGCCGCCAGTCAAGCGGTTCGCAAATTTCCAGGCAAAAAGAATGTCAACTCGAACGAAATGAGGCACCTCTCCTGCGAAGACTGCATCACACTGATATCTAGCGTTACCCAATTAGTTACCTGGCGCGACCAATCACCCTGCGAGAGGTCGCTCGCTCCGCTCGCGATGACGCGCGCGGAGATGATTATTCAGCGAAACGCGCGATGAGCTGCTCGCGTTGTTCTTGCAACTCCTCCGGAACCACGCCGCCGAGCGAGTCGAAGAATGTTTTGTGCTCGGCGAGTTCTTTTTGCCATTCCTCGTGATCAATTCCGAGAAGGTCGGCTACGTATGTGTGATCGATATCGAGACCATCCAGATCGAGATCATGCGGACTGGGCAACCAGCCGACAGGCGATTTGACGGCGCCACCGTTTCGTTCACAGCGATCGATGACCCATTTGAGCACGCGCATGTTCTCGCCGAAGCCCGGCCAGAGGAATTTTCCATTCCCGCCTTTGCGGAACCAATTCACGTTGAAGATGAGCGGCGGGTTTGTGAGACGTTTTCCGATACCGATCCAATGCCGGAAATAATCGCCGATATTGTATCCGCAGAACGGCAGCATGGCCATCGGATCGCGGCGAACTTTTCCCACAGCCCCGGTCGCGGCTGCGGTTGTCTCGGACGCCATGGTGGCGCCAAGATAAACGCCATGGGTCCAATCGAATGCCTCGTAAACCAGTGGCACGGTGTCACTGCGCCGGCCGCCGAAAATGATGGCGCTGATTGGGACGCCTTCGCCTTTCTCCGCATCGGGGTCGAGAGCCGGATTATTGCGCATCGGCGTGGCAAATCTGCTGTTGGGATGAGCGGCTTTTTCTTTTGAATTCGGAGTCCAATCATTCCCACGCCAGTCAATGGCATGCTTCGGAGGATCGCCGTCTTTTCCTTCCCACCAAACATCACCGTCATCCGTGAGGGCGACGTTTGTGTAAAGCGTGTCGTGCTCGATGGATTTCATCGCGTTCGGATTCGATTTGTAACTCGTGCCAGGAACCACGCCGAAGTAGCCGTTCTCCGGATTCACTGCGAACAAACGCCCGTCGCGAATTTCCATCCACGCGATGTCGTCGCCGACAGTCGTCACTTTCCAGCCTTTGAAATGGGCAGGCGGAATCAACATCGCAAAATTGGTCTTGCCGCATGCACTGGGGAACGCCGCCGCCACGTAGTGCTTTTTTCCTTCGGGCGATTCGACGCCTAGAATCAGCATGTGCTCAGCCATCCAGCCTTGCTTACGCGCAAGATACGAGCCGATGCGCAGCGCGAGACATTTCTTGCTCAGCAAAACATTCCCGCCGTAACCGGAGCCGACTGAGATAATTGTGTTGTCCTGGGGAAAATGACAGATGAACCGCCGATCAGGATTAACATCTAATAATGAATGCACACCACGGTTCCATTCCACCTTTGGATCATTGCCCAGCCGTTCGAGGGCGATTTTGCCCATGCGTGTCATGATTCGCATGCTAAGCACGAC
>DATHHK010000064.1:0-6105 GCA_035317225.1 Candidatus Udaeobacter sp.
GCGCGCTATCAGTTTATCTCGCGTCCAGAGCTCCCGCGATTCAGCGGCGGCGCTGTTGGTTTCCTGGGTTACGAAGCAATCCATTTCTTCGAACCCAAGGTTCCGCCCGCAGAACGCGATGAACTGCAATTGCCTGAAATGTTCTTCATGATTACAAGCAGCCTGCTCATTTTCGATCATCGGCTGCGGACTCTGAAAATTGTTGTGAACGCGTTTCTTGATGACGGTCCGCTCGAAAGAATCTATGCGGGAGCGACTGACACGATCCATGAGATCATGCGCCAGCTTGCGAATCCTGCCGATCTTCCGCTTGTTCCACCCACGGATCCCGAGGTGCAATCTCTTGGTAGGGACGCCGTGCCAGCGCGCCAACCCTACCACAGCAATGTTCAGCCGCGCGAATTCGAGCGGGCAGTCGAGCGAGCCAAGGATTACATTCGGGCGGGCGACATCTTCCAAGTTGTATTGTCACAGCGGTTCGAATCCGATTTTAGCGGCGATCCGCTCGACTGCTATCGATGCCTTCGCTTCATCAATCCCTCGCCGTACATGTTTTGTCTCAAGATGGGGGATGACCTTGCTCTCGTTGGTAGCTCGCCGGAGATGCATGTCCGGTTGACTGGCGACGCGGTCGAGATTCGCCCGCTTGCTGGCACGCGCCCGCGCGGGGCTACCTCAGCGCAGGACGAGCGGAATGCGGCCGAACTTCTCGCCGATCCCAAGGAACGCGCCGAGCACATCATGCTGGTCGATCTCGCGCGCAACGACATCGGCCGAGTCTCGGACTTCGGCACAGTGCGTGTGACCGAATTGATGGGGATCGAGCGCTACAGCCACGTCATGCATATTGTTTCGAATGTCACTGGTCGCCTCCGCACAGGTTGCACTGGCTTCGACTTGATCAAAGCAACGTTTCCTGCAGGCACTGTTTCGGGAGCGCCGAAAATTCGCGCCATGCAAATTATCAGCGAACTGGAAAAGACCAGACGCGGCTGTTACGCGGGCGCAATCGGCTACTTTGGATTCGACGGCAATGTTGATTCCTGCATCGCGCTGCGCTGCGCTGTTTTAAAAAATGGGAAAGCGTATTTTCAAACCGGTGCGGGTATCGTCGCCGACTCAAATCCACGATCGGAATACGAGGAAACCGTTAATAAATCGCGTGCGATGGCAAAAGCGCTCGCAATGGCAAAACAGATCAGGCCACCGCGATGGGACAAACGCGGATGCAACGCACGTGAGATCGGCGATTTCGAACTGCGCGAACTAACACTGCGCCTGATGCGCGGCGAGAATCTCAGCGGTGCTGAGGCTGCAAATTTTCTAAGTTGTCTGCTCAATCCCATCGCTACAGATGAGCAGATAGCGGCCGCGCTTATTAGCTTGGCCGTAAAGGGCGAGACCTTCGAGGAGCTGGCAGGGATTGCCGAAGCAATGCGGAATCGTGCGCTGCCATTGCGATCGCGTCACAAGCGTTTCATCGACACAGCGGGCACTGGATCAAGCACCGCAAAAACTTTTAACATTTCAACAGCGGCTGCTTTTGTGATTGCAGGTGCCGATCTGCCGGTAGCGAAACATGGCTCGCGGGCGGCAACGTCGCGGTGCGGCAGCGCCGACGTGCTGCAGGCGCTCGGGGTCAACACAGTCGCTCCGGTCGAGACTGTGGAACGTTGCCTCAACGAGCATGAAATCTGTTTCATGTTTGCGCCGCTTTTTCATGCTGCTGCAGCCCGCGTCGCGCAGGTGCGCCGCAAGCTCGGAGTGCATACCGTATTCAATTTGGTCGGTCCCCTAACAAATCCCGCGCGCGCACCGTTTCAGATCCTGGGCGTCTGGCAACGTTCATTACTTGAACGCGTTGCATCAGCACTTGTTCGTCTGGGCGTTGAGAAGGCGTGGGTGGTGCATGGCGCCGATGGCCTGGATGAAATAACAATTGCGGACAAAACATACGTTGCTGCGTGTTCGTCCACAGGAGAAGTGGAAACGTTTACCGTGTCACCTGAAGACTTTGGCTTGGAACGTCAGACCTTCGACGGGTTTCGTGGAAAGGGACCGGAAGAAAACGCAGAACTGATCCGCACGGTCTTGCGAGGCGTTAAAACCGGCCCAATAGCTGTTGCGCGCGATCTCGTCATCATTAATGCCGCTGCCGCGCTGCATCTCGCCGGCGTTGCCCGAGATCTGCGTCATGCGGCTGGCCTTGCTCGTGAAAGCATCGACAGCGGACGAGCCGCATCGAAACTGGATATGCTGGTCCGTGAGACAAATCGAAGCTCATGATCGAAAACATTTTCTCTCAAATCCTGGAGCGAAAACGAGAGACCATAGCGCGGCTTCGAGCAGATTCTGCCTCGCGAGACGTTCGTGAGCGCGCTTTGGAAATTCGAAAGAACGCTGAACCGCATCGATTGCGACGAGCGTTGGAGTCAGATTCACCGCGATTAAAGATCATCGCGGAGTTCAAACGCAGATCGCCTTCTGCTGGAATCATTAGCGACGATTTAACTGTCAGCGAGATTGTTCGCTGCTATGAACGCGGTGGTGCTTGCGCAATCTCAGTTCTCACCGACGAACAATATTTTGGCGGTTCCGTTGCCGACCTTTGCGCAGCTCGACTTAGCACGAACCTGCCGCTTTTGCGCAAGGACTTCATCATCGATCCAATTCAAATTCTCGAAGCTGCCGTCGCTGGCGCCGATGCCGTGTTGTTAATTGTGGCCGCACTCGACCAGGCCTCATTAAGCGAACTGCGCGCGCTTGCCGAGGACGAACTGGGACTCGATGCACTAGTCGAAACGCATACGTCCGGGGAATTGCGCCGCGCACTCAATGCAGGCGCAAGAATCATCGGTGTAAATAACCGCGATCTCAGAACGTTTCGAGTTTCATTAAAAACAAGCGAGCGTTTGATCGCCGAAGCTCCGCGCGACCGAATCCTGATTAGTGAAAGTGGACTGCAAAAGGCAGACTCGCTACTGCGCCTTCGTACGCTCGGCTTCCGCGGATTTCTAATTGGCGAAGCATTGATGCGCGAGCACGATCCTGAAACGGCCCTCCGCGATTTAGTTGCCGCTGAGGAAGAGCGGCAATCCGCAGGAGTTTCAACCGGAGCCTGCCAGCCATGACTTCAGTACAAGTCAAGATTTGTGGTGTCACAAACGTTAAAGATGCAGGAACATGCGCTGAAATGGGCGTGAGCATGATTGGGTTCAACTTTTACCCCCAAAGTCCCCGATATATTGAGCCCGAGATCGCCAGGCGAATTATCGAAACCATCCCGCCTGGAGTTTGCGCTGTCGGAGTTTTCGTGGACGCCAGCGTCGAAGAAATACGGCATGTTGCAGCTACAGCCGGTCTTCGATGTGTGCAATTACACGGACACACGTCACCGGCTATATGTCGCGGGTTAGCTCATGAATTTCGCGTAATCCGAGCGTTCTCGATGGATTTTCAATTTCGACCCGAAGAGGTCTCTTTGTTTGGCGATTGCGACGTGTTGGTTGACGCGCACCATCCGAACCTCCGTGGCGGAACTGGTCTGACCTGTGATTGGCCAGCTGCACGCACCGCCCGTTCCTTCGCGCGATTCCTCATTCTTTCAGGAGGATTAACCGAGCAAAATGTCGCTGAAGCCATTACAACTGTTTTACCGCACGCTGTTGATGTTTGCAGCGGAGTTGAGAGCGCGCCCGGGGTAAAGGATCATCGCGCGCTCGAAAATTTTATCGGAGCCGTGCGAATGGCGGATTCCTGCTAAGCGCTTCCTCCTGATAGTCAGTTTGAATGCAAAAACCACGGATTACAAAGAGCGAACCGGACGAGCACGGGCATTGGGGAAAGTTTGGTGGACGCTACGTTCCGGAAACATTAGTCGCACCACTCGACGAGCTAACTAACGAGTTCATGCGCGCGCGCGAGGATCCGAATTTCCGCGACGAATTCAACCGATTACTGCGAGATTACGGTGGCCGGCCGACACCGCTGTTTCATGCGCGACGATTGACGGCGCACGCCGGTGGCGCGCAAATCTATCTGAAGCGCGAGGACCTTTTGCACACCGGTGCGCATAAGATAAACAACGCCATAGGGCAGGCATTGCTCGCGCGCCGAATGGGCAAAAAGCGCATTATCGCTGAAACGGGAGCGGGACAGCACGGTGTGGCAACCGCGACAGTTTGCGCCTTATTCGGATTGCGTTGCGTCATTTACATGGGGGCGCAAGACATGCAGCGACAGGCGCTGAATGTCTTCCGAATGCGATTGCTGGGCGCCGAAGTCGTGGCTGTGAATGCCGGAACGCGCACCTTAAAGGATGCAATCAACGAAGCGCTGCGAGATTGGGTAACGAACGTACATGAGACTTATTATTTGTTAGGCAGCGCCCTTGGCCCGCATCCATACCCGCTCATGGTACGCGAGTTTCAAAGCGTCATTGGACGCGAGGCACGCGAACAGATTTTGTCTGCAATGGACAAATTGCCTCGCGCTCTGATTGCATGTGTCGGTGGCGGTTCAAACGCGATCGGTTTGTTTCATCCTTTCATTGCAGATCCCGATGTCCAATTAATCGGCGTAGAAGCGGGAGGACGAGGAGATTCATTAGGCGAACATGCTGCAAGATTCCACTGCGGAGGGGTTAGTGGCGGCGGACAGGTCGGTGTCCTGCAGGGCACGATGTCGTACGTGCTGCAGGATGCGAACGGTCAGATTGCAACGACTCATTCGATCTCAGCCGGTCTCGATTATTCGGCGATCGGCCCCGAGCATGCATATCTCCATGATTGCGGACGATCCGAATACATATGGGCGAGCGATGCTCAAGCGCTCGAAGGATTTCGACTTTGCGCCAAGCTGGAAGGAATCATTCCCGCGCTGGAGACGTCGCACGCCATTCTCCCTGCTATGGGTGTTGCGCGTGACTTGCCGCAAAACGACAGCATCATTGTTAACCTGTCCGGCCGGGGAGATAAAGACGTACAGGTCGTTGCGGATCTGCCGGCGCAATGAGTCGGATCGATGACACGTTCGCCGAGCTAAAGCGCTCTGGACGCGGCGGTTTGATCCCTTTCATCACGGCTGGCGACCCCGATCTCAAGACGACTGAGCTGTTGCTAATCGAACTCGCGAAAGCAGGAGCCGACGTCATCGAAGTCGGCGTCCCATTCAGCGATCCCGTTGCCGACGGTAAGGTAATTCAGCGAGCATCTGAGCGCGCGCTGAAAAAGGGTGTAACACTTTCCGACACGCTCCTGTGTATTTCGCACGCAAAGAAGCGCATCGATGTGCCAATTGTGCTCTTCAGTTATCTCAATCCCCTCTTGAAATTCGGCAAAGATCGCCTGGCAGACGAAGCCAAAAGGGCCGGCGTAAATGCGGTGCTCGTCACCGATCTGATTCCTGAAGAAGCAGGGCCTTGGTTCGCAGCATTTCGTGACCGCGGGATGGATCTTGTCTTTCTCATCGCACCCACAACGTCGGACGAACGGTTAGAGCTCATCGCGCAGCAGGCGAGCGGATTTATTTACGTTGTTTCGCGCACCGGTGTTACCGGCGAGCGAAATGAAATGCCACGCGACGCCGAACCGCTTGTGAAACGTGTGCGAGCAGTGAGTGATTTGCCGATCGCAGTAGGTTTTGGCATCTCAACGGCGGAACATGTTCGGCAGGTCTGGCGTTTTGCAGATGCCGCCATCATTGGAAGCGCCATTGTTCGCCGAATCGAAGAACTGGACGGTGCGGCAGACCTGGTTCCGCGCCTGGGTGAATTAGCACGGTCGTTCCTCAAATCGCGACTTGCCGACCAATAGCGATTGGTTGTCAAAATCGGCTCTGCGCCTTCTCAGATCGTTGGCTAACTATTTGGCCACTAAGCCCGTTGAGGTTCTTTCCTTAAATTAGACGTGCACGGGGAACCAAGTAAGAGGATCGCTCCGATTCACATGCAGGGTTGGTGTTTTAATCATGAGGGACGATCGATCTCCCAAGTCGACGCTACGCCAGGCGGAGGAACAGTTTCACATCCTGGTAGATAGCGTCGAGGAGTACGCCATCTATATGCTCGACTCGACTGGGAACGTCATGACATGGAATTCAGGGGCA
>DATHHK010000065.1:0-2957 GCA_035317225.1 Candidatus Udaeobacter sp.
GGATGCACATAGCTTTCGTAAAGAATTCCCAGAATAACATACATAACGAAGACCGCAGCGAGCAGAAGCATGGGCAGAGAGCGGAACAATTGCTGGAACACGAGTGTTTCCCCCTGGAAGATACCCTGTACTGTCGGATAATTGGGATGGATTTGCGCGAAGGCGTCCTCGATGGCCTTGGTGGCATCGCCGATCGCGACGTTTGGCAACAGGTTAAAATTGAATGTGACACTGGTGAACTGGTTCAAATGGTTCACAGCTTGCGGGCCGATAACTTCCTTTGTTGATGTCACAACACGCATCGGGACGAGACTTGACATGTTACCCGTGGTCGTGGCTATGGTTCCCCCACCCGAGCCACTCGCGCTGAAATTGCCGCTGGTGCTGCTGCGCACATAGAGATCGTCCAAGTCGTCAGGGTGCGCCCGCTCCTTGTCTTTGACTTCCAGGATGACCTGGTATTGGTCGTCAGGTTCCTTGATGAGATAGACGTAGTTTTGCGAGTAGGCGTTGCGCATCAGACTTTGGATGGCAGAAGTAGAAACGCCGTAGGTCGCGGCCCGATCGCGGTTGATGTCGATCTTAAGATTTGGCGTGTCGTGGTAGTAATCGGAGCGCACGCTGGCGAAGCCTTTGAACTGCTGGAGTTTTGCCATCAATTGGTCAGCCACGGCATAAACGTCCTCGGGCACGATGCCGCTAATTGTGTAGGCATACTGTCCCTGAGTCTGGCTGGTGGCGCCGACGCTGATTTGCAGCACCGGACTCGGCGTTAGCACGGCAGCAATGCCAGGAATGGAGCCAAGCGTTTTTTGCAATCGCAAAATGATTTGATCAACGGGCGGTCGCTCGCTGCGTGGTTTCAGAAAAAGAAACATCAATCCCTGGGATAACGCGCCGCGCGAGGCGAAACCGGTGAGCGTGAAAAATTGTCCGACGGCTGGATCCTCTTGGATTTTCTTATTGACCTCCGCCTGATACGCCCGCATCTGCGCAGGCGACGAACCTTCCTGCGCGATGAACACGCCCCGAACGAAACCGCTGTCGCCCGGCGGCAATAACGTGAACGGTAGGTTGGTGAAGAAGAACCAAAGGCCCAGAATGCAGGCGAGCACGATCGGCACGGTGAGCCATGCGCGATCGAGATACCAGTCGAGCGCGCGACCGTAAGCAGCGATCACACGTTGGATGAAATTGCTGGTCTTCCGTTCCATCCAGGCGCGCTTGTGGCCAGCCTTGCGCTCGCCCAAAATGCGCGCGCACATCAAGGGCGTGAGCGTCAGAGAGACAAGCCCCGAAGCAAGAATGGCAACAATAATCGTGACAGAGAACTCGCGAAAGATGCGACCGAGAAGTCCAGGGATGAAAACGAGCGGAATAAAAACGGCTGCGAGCGAAAGGGTCATCGACAAAATGGTAAACGAGATTTCGCCGGCGCTATTAAACGTAGCTTTCAGGATGGACTCGCCGTGTTCGGCGCGCCGCACCACGTTTTCCAAAAACACAATTGCATCATCGACAAGGAAACCGATGGCCAGCGTGAGCGCCATCAGGGTGAGATTATTGATGGAAAAATTGAGCATGTACATCACGGCCACGGTGAGCAGCAATGACATCGGGAGCGCCACAGCCGGAATCAGAGTGTCGGTTGCGCGGCCGAGAAAGACGTAGATGACCCCCACAACCAGCACGAACGCGATGATTAGCGTCCATTTCACTTCGTCAGCAGAATTGACGATGGTTTGTGACCGATCGAATATTGGCGTGAATTTGATTGAGCCAGGCAGGCTCGCGCGCAACTCAGGGAAGAGCGCTCTCACTGAGTTGGCGACTTCCACAGCATTTGCGCCCGCCTGCCGTGAAACGGCAAGCACGACCACCGAGCCGGGCGGATTAAAACCGCGCACCCAGAAGAAACGCGAAAGTCGCTCGTCCTGCACACTCTGCTTGACCTCCGCGACGTCACCCAGATAAACGGGCGAACCGTTTGGGTTGCGAGCCACGATCAAACCGCGATAGCCTTCCGCCTTCTCGATCTGCCCATCGGGTTGCAGCACAAAAGTGCGATGCGCGCCATCGAATTGTCCCGCGCCAGAATAGACCGTGCCCGATTTAATCCCGCTGGCTAGATCATCCATCGTCAGGCCGCGCGCAGCGAGTGCCGACGGGTCGGCCTTGATTCGGATGGCGCCTTGCACGCCATAAATGTTCA
Organism: Candidatus Udaeobacter sp.; assembly: GCA_035317225.1. Lineage (GTDB taxonomy): Bacteria > Verrucomicrobiota > Verrucomicrobiia > Chthoniobacterales > UBA10450 > Udaeobacter. Next base: position 2,213 of record DATHHK010000065.1, read on the forward strand.
CCTGTGAGACGCCCGGCAGGATGTTAATGCGCTGCGCAACGACGGTGGATGCATACTTATATAGGTCCCAATCGGTGAGCGTATCCGACATTAGGCCTAACAAGTAAACGGCCTGATCGTTCGGGTTCGTTTTCGTAAATGTGGGCGGACTAGGCAAGTCGATTGGCAGTTTGCCCGTCGCGCGCTGGATAGCGGCCTGCACGTCGGTCGCGGCATCGGTGATGCTTTTACTCAGAACAAACTGCAGTGTGAATTGCGTGTTACTCTGCGTGCTGTTGCTGGTGATGATGTCGAGCCCGGGAATTTGCAGAAATTGCTTCTCCAATGGTGTGGCAATATTGTTGGCCATTGTCGTAGGGTCCGCGCCGGGGTAAGAGCAGGTGACTTGAATAACCGGGTAATCGACCGCGGGTAGATCATTGACCGCGAGTTTACCGTAGGTCGCCAGACCGGCGACAATGACGGACAACGTCAGCAGCACAGTCATCACTGGCCGGCGAATGAACGGCCCGGAGAGCCCCGAACCTTCGACCGGGACTAACTTTGCCGTGGACTCGGGCAAATCCTCGGCAAACGACCCCGACCTAAAGCGGTCCTTATCCCTTACTTCGCGTTCGCCGTCATGTTCGTCAGCGTCATTCATTATCAGCTTGCAGCCTTTTAAAATCCGTACCTATCGAGATTGGGAGTTGCCGTGGTCTTGAGCGACATGCGGTTGGGGTGCTATCTTCGCCCCGGGCGCAAG
>DATHHK010000066.1:0-2054 GCA_035317225.1 Candidatus Udaeobacter sp.
ATTCGAGATGTTTGTGACGAGCTGGTTGAACCCCGGATAAATAAAATCAATAAATTGCACTTCGAAGACCGGACGTTTGCCGTAAGCCGCCAGACCGCACGCGACACCGAGAATCGTCGATTCAGCAAGAGGCGAATTGAACACCTGTTTCGGAAACTCGGTTGAAAGCTTTTGCGTGAGACGAAACACGCCGCCTTTCGGGTCTTCAATATCTTCACCAAAAATCACACGTCGCGGATCTTCCTCCAAACCGACACGCAACGTCTTATTCACCGTGTCGCCGATGCGATATTTTCCGGAAGGAAGAACCTCCTTGTTAAGTTTTGCGGGCGATTTGCCAACATTAGTAAGTAACTCGTTAGGCGAGGGATCGTCGGCTTTTTCTGCCTCGGCATACTCGCCGCGAATGCGCTCTTTAACTTCATTATCGAGCTTGGCGAATTCCTCGATAGTGATCACGCTTTCCTGAATCAGTTGATCTTTCCAGTATTTGAGCGGATCGGATTTTTCCAGCGTCTGCAACTCCTCTGCGCTGCGATATAGTTTCTGATCATCAGTGCTGGTGTGACTGGAAAGACGCTCCATCCTGATCCAGAAAAAGAACGGTCCGCCTCCCGCACGAATTTTTTCGAACGCCTCTGCCGTTGCGTCGTAAATCTGCTGCACGTCTTGTCCTTCGATGTGACGCCAGTTGTCAGGTTCGAGAACATTGAGCGCGAGCGGATTGTTCTTCCGCGTCGGCATGCTGATACCGTAACCGTTGTCTTCGACGAGGAAGAGCATGGGAAGCTTCCTCTCCTTGGCGAAACAGAGCGCCTCAAAAAAATCTCCCTGGCGCGTCGCAGCATCTCCGATCGTCGTGACAACGAGATTTTTTTTGCCGTCCAGCTGAATGCCCCAGGCAATGCCACAGGCGGGGAGCAACTGCGAACCGGTGGGAGTCGGCACGCTCCAGATGTGTAACTCCGCATTGCTGTAGTGAGACGGCATCTGACGGCCCCCGCTCCCGGTGTTGCGCTTCGCAAAATATTCCAGGCCGAGCTGGCGCGTTGTCATTCCGCGCCCAAGAACAAGACCGCGGTCGCGATAATACGAAACGATGTAATCGTCCGGTTCCATCTGGATTGAGACCGCGGCAAGTGCCTCGTGACCCATTCCGGAAACATGAAAATGTCCCTTGCCCTGACGATTCAGATTCTGTTCGCGCAGGTCCGCATGGCGACTCTCCAGAATTATGGTTAGGAGTCGCAGTTTATCTTCCTTGCTGAGCGCAGGCATAACGGCATGATCTTACACGGCAGTTACAGATCGACAATCACACGAATTTGTTTCGAATAGAAAATGCACGCCGAAACGACAACATCAAAATTGGGAGTGATCGCGCGTTACCGGGAATATCTTCCGGTTGGTGAATCGACGCCGATTGTTTCCCTGGGTGAGGGGACTACGCCGCTGGTTTTTTGCCCGCGATTGAGCAAACGCGTCGGCCGCGCGGTTTACGTCAAAAACGAAGGAATAAATCCAACGGGCTCGTTCAAGGATCGCGGCATGACCGTCGCTGTATCGAAAGCGATGGAGCGCAACGCAAAAGCTCTCATTTGCGCCTCAACAGGAAACACGTCGGCTTCGGCGGCAGCTTATGCCGCGCGGGCGGGGATCAAGTGCGCTGTAGTCTTGCCTGTTGGCAAAATCGCAATTGGTAAATTGCTGCAGGCTTTCGCCTGCGGAGCCAAAATCATCGCTTTGGAAGGCAACTTCGACGACGCGCTCCGGATCGTTCGGGAGATTGGTGAACAGCGTGATCTCGCAGTTGTAAATTCGATTAACCCGGACCGAATCGCCGGGCAGAAGACGGCCGCGTTCGAAATTATCGATGACCTTGGCGACGCGCCCGATTTTCACCTGTTGCCCGTAGGCAATGCTGGCAACATCTCCGCATATTGGGCGGGCTACCGAGAATATCACGCGCACGGAAGGTCGACGAAATTGCCAGCGATGATTGGCTTTCAGGCCGCAGGTGCTGCCCCAATTTTTTACAATCGCATCGTCGAAAA
>DATHHK010000067.1:0-3053 GCA_035317225.1 Candidatus Udaeobacter sp.
GGACGATCAGATGCAAATACTCGCGATGTGTCAGGGCCGGCCAGGAACCGTCGCGAATGAACGCGCCGACGGCCTTTTCTATCGCAGGCTTCGCCAATCCTTGATCGACTCGAAGGGACGCGATGCTTTTTTCATCAGCAACGCGCGCGTGGCCGATGTGTTTAGCAACGCACATATCAAAGTAAACATTCTGCGCGGCCAAACGATTGTCCCACGCTTCTAGTAGCGGTTCCTCGGACGGCCGATGAGGCACGCGAGGCGGTGGTTCTATTACGCTAACTGACTGATACCACTGCTGCCATTCTTCGAGCGTGTGCATTTGGGAATAATCTCGAGTTGTCTAACGAGGCCCTGGCAAAAGCGAAATCATGGGAATTGGGTTTTTATCGAAGAGGGCGGCGTAAGGCGAGCAAAAAACTCACCGATTCTCGAACCAGGCCTTTTACGCGTGGATCGGGTTCTCCGGAGAGGTTGGCAGATTATGCTCGCCGAAGGCACAGGTATCCGGCGGCAAAGCCGCGCGCGATTTGCCAACGCGTTGAGCCGCCTTCGCATCGCTACCGCGTGCCGAGGGACAAGGTCTTCCAACTAATTAGAACTTTCCGGGTTGTTTCGGTTCCGATACTCTCCGCTGCAATATGGACTCGCTTTATCTTGTCGGCATCGCAGTGCTGGCGCTGTTCGCGCTCGTGCTGGCGGTTGTTCTTTTCAACTTTTTCGGTCTCTGGCTCCGGGCACGGATCGCAAATGCGCCGGTGAGCCTGGGTAAGATGGTTGGAATGCGGCTGCGGAAAGTGCCGGTTGGTTTGATTGTGGACAATCGCATCACGGCAGTGAAAGCGGGTCTGGATGTTCGGAGTGATCCCTTGGAAGCCCACTACCTGGCAGGCGGCGATGTGGGCCATGTTGTCCTCGCCCTGATTGCCGCTGATAAGGCAGGCATTACGCTCGATTTCAACCGTGCCTGCGCCATCGACCTTGCTACAAAGGGAACTGGCAAGACGGTGTTAGAGGCAGTGCGCACCAGTATTAATCCAAAGGTAATTGACGCTCCTAATCCTGCGATGGGTCGCGGAACGATCGACGGTGTCGCCCAGGACGGTATCGGTGTGAAAGTAAAGGCGCGTGTCACGGTGCGCTCGCATCTCGACCGGTTCGTCGGTGGCGCGACTGAAGAAACGATCATCGCCCGAGTCGGAGAAGGTATCGTGAGCGCGATTGGTTCAGCCCATTCCTACAAGGAAGTGCTGGAAAATCCCGATCGCATCTCAAAAACAGTCTTGGCAAAGGGCCTCGATAGCAACACCGCGTTTGAAATTCTATCGATCGATATTGCCGACGTGGATGTCGGCGATAATATCGGCGCGAAATTGCAGACCGAGCAAGCCGAGGCTGACAAGCGCGTTGCGCAAGCGAAAGCCGAAGTGCGCCGGGCCGCCGCTGTCGCTGTCGAGCAGGAAATGCGCGCAAAGACGCAGGAGATGCGGGCCAAAGTCGTGGAAGCCGAGGCGCTGGTTCCCCAGGCGATGGCAGACGCATTTCGCTCGGGTAATCTTGGCGTAATGGATTACGTCCGGATGAAAAACGTGCAGGCGGATACGTCGATGCGCGAATCAATTGCAGGCGGCGAAAAGCCGCGGACTGAGGGGACATGATTCGTTGAAGCGTTTCTCGGACTGCCTGCGAATTCCGCTTTAACGCTGTAATACTTTTAACGAAGATGTAATCATGATTGCCGCTAATTTCGATAATCTGCTTTTCCTCTTGCTTGTCGCGGTCGCTGTCTTGTTCCAGTTCCTGGCGAAGATAGCGGCCAAAACAGGCAAAGATCAGACAAAGCGAACAGCGACACCGATTCCAAAAACGCCTACCCCAATGCGGCGCCCGCCGACGGAGTCAGACGAAGACCGGATTCGCAAATTATTGGAAGCCCTTGGCCAACCTCCAACCTCAAGACCACCGCCGCCCGTGGTGCCTCGGACAGATGTTCCACCCCGCCCCGTTGCACCGGTGCAGCCGCCGATTTCACCGCTTTCACAAGTAAGACGAGAGAAGTCGCGCAAGCGCGAGATAATCGCGAAAGAAATTCCTCCGCCGCCGACTGTAAGGGAGAAAATGGTTCCACCCGCCTTCGAAGTTCAGGAAGGACAGTTGCCGAGTGCGCCGTCGCCGATCTTCAAAGCACCCGCGGAAACTTACGCGGGAGTAACGCCGATAATTGCTAAAGCGGAAGGACCAAGAGCAGACGTCGCCACGCTGCTCGCATCGACGTCCGGTTTGCGCGGCGCAATTATTCTTCGCGAAATTCTCGGGCCACCGCGCGGTTTGCGAACGCTCGAATTTATCGGAACTTAGCCCGCGCGGGCTCGGAAGCCCGACTCACGGGCGGGACGCCTGTGTTACAACGCCGGCGTGGCGGAATTGGCAGACGCGCTGGACTCAAAATCCAAGGCTATGCTAGGTAAGCAATCCGCCGTTGCCATTTTGTTGCCAATGGCAACAATGGCCCCGGCCCGCTTCTGTGGCCGTCTGTACCGCGTTGATGCGTTTATCGGACAGCCCACATCGCTCCTGACCTCCATCAGCGAATCCTGCACCGTTTGCGCCTCACGGGCGCGGAGTGATGAGCGGCGCAACGGTTGGAGCCCGGGTGGCTGTTGGTGCAGGCGTTGCAATCCCAGTCGGACTCTGTGTGGCAACTTGTGCGTGCGCGCCAGCGAAAAAGGCCACCAAAACAACTAGAACGCACACGCTGAGCAAAGCGATCCCCGACCGTATTCGCGTGTTCATGGATTTCCTTTTCATTGCTAAATAATTCGTTTGAGGCCTCTCTGTCGGCTCCCTCTGACGCCGGGCGGAATTTTCACGAACGCATTCTAGGCGCTTTATCGAATGCTGGCTTGCCGTCTTGCAGTGTTTTAACGCAAACTGCCCTCTATGGAGGCAGAAATAGATTGCAAGTTGCAGTCTAATTCTCGTTAGGCGACTTCACTCATGCACAAGGTCAATACGACAAAAATGGTTGAATTTACTTGGTCGTCGCCGAAGGGAAA
>DATHHK010000068.1:0-22926 GCA_035317225.1 Candidatus Udaeobacter sp.
CGCGCATTCATCAACGTGCCGATGCCCAGCGCCTCGCGATTTGGAACGCCGGTGGCGCGTGCGGCCAGCCAACACGCAACGCCTTTGCCCAGCACCGCGGCGATCAGCACCGCGCCACACATCAGCCAGAGGAACCCGGAATTCAGCAGGCCAATCTTCGTGTTCAAACCCGAGTAGGTGAAGAAGAGAGGAAGCAGCAACGCCACGGTGAGCGGCTGAATCCGCCCGATTACATCACGAACCACGACTCCCCTCGGCATGGCGGCCCCCATGACAAACGCGCCAAAGACCGCGTGCAATCCGATCAAATCGGTGAAAAACGCACCAAGTGTCATAAGGACAAGTGCAAAGACGAACCCGGAGTCGTTGAGCGTGCCATCCTTCACCAGCCATTTCTTGGCACGGGCCAGAAACGGGCGCACCACTAGCAACGTGACCGCTACATAGGCTAAACCACCGCCGATGTTTGCCAGCGCGTGGTTCCAATTCTTGTCGAAGCTCGCGAGCACGACCGCGAGCAGACACCACGCGCTTGCATCGTCGATCGATCCAGCACCGAGCGCTACTGTGCCCATCGACGTGCCCGACAGCTTCTTGTGATGAATGATCCGGGCGAGCACTGGAAATGCGGTAATGCACATCGATGCACCCAGGAAGAGCATAGCCTGCACTAGCGAGGTTTTCCTTGGAAACAGATCAGTATACTGAACGAAAATCCAGGCTAGCGCGGCCCCGAACAGCAAAGGTGTCACCATGCCCGCTACTGAAACAGCGATTGAGCTCTTCAATTGCCGCTTCACGATGTCGACCCGGAATTCCATTCCGACGACGAACATGTAAAGGGCGAGACCTAGTTGCGACACTGGAAACAAATAACTTTGGGTGTCGCGCATTTTCTGAGCGGTGTCCCATGGGAAAAGCCAGTGCTGCGCTTCCGGCCAGAGCAAACCGAAAAGCGATGGTCCGAGAAGCACACCGGCGACCATTTCCGCTACGACTTGCGGCTGGCCGAGTCGCAAAGCAATCGCACCTACCAACCGGCAGAATAAAAGAATGGCAGCCAGCTGAATAAAAAACTGGATCGCAAGATGCGTGTTGTTCATTGGACGGAGCTATGCGGGGTTGACGTTAGCGAATGAGGCTAAATCGGACAAGGTGAACATGGCGTCTCGTAGACTAGCAACTCGACTGATAATCAATTGCGCACTTGACGTAATAAGGCCGGACCAAGAAAACTATCTGTTCGTAAAATGGAAGCCCATATAAATCCGCCTCAGTCAGATGATATGGACTTTTACGACGTCGTAGTCATGGGAGGTGCGCTGTCCGGTGGCGCAACCGCGACCTTGTTGCTGCGCCAAAATCCGGGAATTCGCATATTGATCCTGGAAAAATCGACAAAACTTTCGCGACGCGTCGGCGAAGCAACCGTCGAGGTCAGTGCCTATTTCATGGGCCGAGTGCTGGGATTGACGCAATATCTCAACGAATCGCATCTCGCGAAGCAAGGATTGCGGTTTTGGTTTACAAACAGCGATGTAAAAACGCTAGCGGAAGCAAGCGAGCTCGGGCCGCTTTATCAAGTACGTGTGCCGTCATATCAGCTCGATCGCGCGGCGTTTGATGAAGAGGTGCTGCGCCGCGCCGGTGTTGCCGGCGCCGAGATTCTGCGTCCCGCAACAATAATCGATGTGCAGCTGCGTCCCGGAGAAGAACAAACCGTAACGTTTCGCAACGGCGACGGCACCAGAACAGTTCGTTCACGCTGGATTGTTGATGCGTCGGGTGTAGCCGCGATTCTCGCTCGCAAGGAAGGCTGGTGGAAATCCAACACGGAACATCCGACCGCGGCAGCGTGGTCGAGGTGGAAAGCCGTCAAGGATTGGGACAGCCGTGAGCTCGCCGAAAAATATCCCGCATGGTCGCGCGCCGTCTACGCGACTCGGAACACTGCTACCAACCATGTGATCGGCGACGGCTGGTGGAGCTGGTGGATTCCACTGAAAGGCGGTGACGTGAGTGTCGGCGTCGTTTTTGACCAGAGACTCGTCGATTGGCCGCAGGAGGGCGGAAAACTCGGCGAACGGCTTAAGGCTTTTCTGATGAAGCATCCGGTCGCGCGCGAGATTCTCGTTGACGCGCGATTTGACGAGGAAGATGTCCACTGGCGGAAAAATCTCGCTTATTACAGCACCACTTTTGCCGGAGACGGTTTTGTGCTGGTCGGGGATGCGGCGGCGTTCATGGATCCGTTTTACAGCCCAGGCATGGATTGGATCTCATTCACGACGTCGCGCGCGGCAGCGCTGATCGGTGCGCAACGAAGAGGTGAAGCGATGAGTGCGTTAGTCGACAGGCACAATCGCGATTTGGTAAGATCTCATCGTTGCTGGTTCGAGGCCGTTTACAAGGATAAGTACGAATACATGGGCGAATTTGACCTGATGAGCACTGCCCTAATCTTCGATCTTTGCCTTTACTACCTGGGCGTAGTATCCCGAATATTCAGGTATGGCGAGAACGCTCTGCTGGTTCCGCCGTTTTCGGCTCCAGGCGTCGGCCCGATTTTTCGTTTTATGCGAACCTATAACCGCCGTTTTGCTGAGATTGCGCGTCGTCGTCGCAAACGTCGAATGCTGGGTAAGACGAACCGCGCGCACCGGTGCCTGATCCCAGGTTTCAAATTGCATTCCGCCAATCCGAAACTCTTTGCTCAAGGTTTCGCTAAATGGGCGCGCGTGGAACTTGGCGAGCTGTTTAGCTCAAACGCGTCTTGAAGACGCTCGCCGGAGTGCGTGCGGAAATCCCGGCGTAGAATTCGGACGAGAGAAAGTTAGGGTCGCAACTCGCGAAACATTGTTGGTAAAATCCGTGACTCAACAGTGAGGGTTCTCCATCGGGAGGCGCACTCGCTCCCAGATCACAGCAACTGATAAGGATCGACGTCGACGGTGACTGTGACGTCTTCGGGGAAGGGCAATTTGTCGACGGTTTCGCGCACGTGGCGGCTCAGATGCATGATGGCTTCGCCGCGGAGCAGGATGTGGAAGCGGAATTGGCTTTGTAATTTTTCGAGCGGCGCGGGGGTTGCCTCGCCCAAAATGAATTCCTGCGGCAGCGCTTCTTTCAAGCGGCGCTGTAATGTTTCCGCAGACAATTTTGCGCGTCCTTCGTGTGGAGAACGCACAGTGATCAGAATCGCATGTTTGAACGGTGGAAAATCGCAGCGCTCGCGAAATTCGAGCTCCTGTTGAAAGTAACCGGCAAAATCGTGGTGCCGTGCAAACTGAATTGACGGGCTGAATGGGGTGTAAGTTTGCACAAAAACTTCGCCCGATGTTTCTCCGCGTCCTGCGCGTCCGGCGACCTGTGTGAGAAGCTGAAACGTGCGTTCGCCGGCGCGAAAATCGGGCAGATGCAGCGCGAGATCCGCGTTGATGATCCCGACCAGCGTCACATTTGGAAAATGCAGACCCTTCGCGATCATTTGTGTGCCAACGAGGATGTCAATTTTGCCTGTGCGGAAATTCCTCAGAGTTTCGCGATACGCTTCCTTGCGCGTCATCGAGTCTGCATCCATGCGGCGCACAACAGCTTTGGGAAAAATTTGCGACACGGTCGTCTCGACTCTTTCCGTGCCGAAGCCCGCGTAAATCAGTGCATCTTTTCCGCAGGCCGGACATTTCTTAGGCACCGCAGCGGTGTGCCCACACAAATGGCAGGCCAACCGCCCCGCGACCGTGGGATGCCGATGAAAGGTGAGCGCGACGCTGCAATTGGGACAATTGCGCGCTTCGCCGCAATCGCTGCACAGGAGCGAAGTAGAAAAACCGCGCCGGTTCAGGAACAGAATGATCTGTTCTCGTTTTTCGAGGCGATCGGCAATCGCGGTGCGCAATTTCTCAGACAAGATCGTTGCCGACTTCTGTTTCCGCCGCTCCTGGCGAAGATCGACAATGCGCATAAGCGGCATCTGCTTTTCGTCTATCCGCTGAGTCAGTGTAACCAGCCGGTATTTTCCGATCGCAGCATTGTGATAGCTCTCTAGTGACGGCGTCGCGCTTCCCAGGACCACGACGCATTTCTCAATCTTCGCGCGCACGATCGCGATGTCACGCGCATGATATCGGGGAGCTTCTTCCTGTTTATATGTGGTCTCGTGTTCTTCATCGACGACAATGAGTCCGAGATTTTTCAGCGGTGCGAAGATCGCGCTGCGTGCGCCGATTACGATGCGCGCGCGGCCAGAATGGATCTTGTGCCATTCATCGTGCCGCTCGCCCTCGGATAAATGGCTGTGCAACACCGCAACCGCGTCCGGCACATCGGCGAACCGGCCTTTGAAACGCTCAACCGTTTGCGGCGTTAGAGAAATTTCCGGAACGAGAACAATTGCGGTGGACCCGCGATTAAGCGCGGCACGAATCGCCTGCAGATAAATTTCGGTTTTGCCGGAACCGGTCACGCCGTGCAGCAAAATCGGGCGCGACTTTTCCGCTGAATCGAGCGCTTGTGTGACTTCCTTAAGCGCATGCGTTTGTTCCTGGTTGAGAATCAGGTTCGACGTTGCGATGAATTGTTCGTCAGCATGTGGATCCCTGATTACTGCTTCTTCGCGCAACTCCACCAGACCGCGTTTCACCAGCGCGCGAAGCGTTTGGTTATCGAGAGAAGTTTGGCGGAGAAGTTGCGATGCACGGATTGGCACTTCCAATCGCAGGATAGCCTCCAGAAGTTCTGTCTGCCGAGGCGCGCGTTTTCGCAACTTCTCAAGTTCTTCGTTGTCGATCTGGCGCCCGGGCTGGACGAATAATTGCTTTTTCCACCCGACTTCCGCGCGCCGGATCACTTGCGGCAACAGGCTGCGCATCACTGTTTCGATCGGGCAGCAATAATAAACGCTGATCCATCTGCCTAGCTCGAGTAATTGTTCGCTCAAGGTCGGCGCATCGCCCACGACCGCTTCAATCAGCCGGATGCCTTTCGCTTCGCTCTGTTCCGTGACAGCGACCACCGTCGCAAGAGCGGATTTCTCTCGAAACGGCACCCGCACGCGAGAGCCGACTCCGACACGGTTCATCAAGCCTTCCGGCACGGCATAGTCGAGCTCGCGGTGAATTGCCCGATCAATGATGACGCGAACGTAACTGGGTTTCGTCATAGGGACCGCGTTAATTTAATTGCTCGGGAGAGCAGGAGCACGAGATTTGATTCCGAAGTGATACGATTCCTGTTCAAACTGCTCCTCTGCGTAATGCTAGCGCTGGCCGCAGGTTTCGCTTATCTCGCCATGCGATCAGGCGATCCGGTCTACACGTTCTACGAATGGATGAGCCCGGCGCGGTTTCATCAGTACGATCGCCTCATTCGCGTTGTTGCAGCCGAACATCATCTCGACCCAATGCTTGTGAAAGCGGTCGTTTGGCGTGAGAGCCGCTTCGACCCTCGAAAACATGGGACCCACGAAGAGCGGGGACTCATGCAGGTGAGCGAAAAAGCGGCCAGCGAATGGGCACGCGAAAACAAGATCACCAGTTTCCAAGTGGACCAGCTTTTTGACCCGAAAACCAATCTGGAGGCTGGCACATGGTATTTGCATCGCGCGTTTGAACGGTGGGCGGCGCAGTCAGATCCCACGCCTTTTGCGCTGGCCGAATACAACGCGGGCGCCAGTCGTGCGGAACGGTGGAGCGGCGGAAGCACCACTGATATCCCGGTAAAGCAATTTCTGCAGAGTATCGATTTTCCCGGAACGCGGAAGTACGTCGACTCAATTATCGAGCGCTACCAATTTTACCAGGGAAGAGGGCAAATGTGATGAATCTGAACGCGCACGCTCAGGCAGATCCCGAAGGCCTGCGGCGACACATTTTTTCGGCTTGTGCGGTAAGAATTATCCATCTAAAATCGCGCCTTTCGTAGCTCCACAATGCAGCATATAGGTTTTTCCAAAAGGAGTACGATTATTCTTGCTGGTGGCGCTGTGTTGGCATTCGGCCCGTCCAACACAAACTTGCCGGGACAAAGTCATCCTCCCGGAGCATCGCCTGCGTTCCAGGCAAGTGTTGCGACGCACCAAACAGGTGTGGAGTTGCAAACAGCCCCCGGTTTTCAAAGCACCACCGAAATGGCGGCACAAGGTGAAATTGAAATACCGGCACCGACGCGCAGCACCTTTATGGCAAGCTGGTCCAGTGTGAACGGTGCGCTCGGTTACATGTTGGATGTTTCCACGAGCGACTCGTTCAGCAGTTACGTGGATGGTTACCACGACCTGGACGTCGGCAACGTGACCGCTCGAGTTGTGGCCGGGTTGAACAGGGGAACGACTTACTACTACCGGGTGCGCGCTTACGGTGCTACTGGTCCCGCCAGCTACTCCGCAGTAATAAGAACTACGACGGAGCCTACTGCCGGGCTGATTATTAACCCGACGTTTGACAGCTCCATTACCGGCAATCCAAACGCGGCAGCCATCGAAGCAATGATTAACCGGGCCATCTCATTTCACGAATCGCTCTTTAGCGACCCGATCACAATCCAGATCCGTTTCCGCTATTCGACCACTGGTCCAGACGGGACCCCTCTCCCGGCCCACGCTGGCGCCCAAAGTCTGTTTGTTATTTACCAAGTTCCCTGGGGCATTTACATCAACGCGTTGAGAGCGGATGCCAGAACCAGTAACGATAGCGTCGCAAACGCAAGTCTCCCAGCAACAGCGTTATCGCCAAACATCAAACCACGAAGTGCGGGCGGACGGGCAGTGGGATTGGACACGCCACCGGCTATGCTCGCCAACGGCACCATCGGCCAAGGCGGACCATACGATGGGATCGTTACACTAAATTCCTCGGCGCCTTATCAGTTTAGCCGGCCGCCCAGCGCCGGCAACTTAGATGCCCAGCGCTCGACAGAGCACGAAGTGGACGAGGTCATTGGTCTCGGTTCCCGACTTGGCCATAATGGCAACGATCTTCATCCGCAGGACTTGTTCAGTTGGTCGTCGCCTGGCGTCAGAAATATTACTACCGGCGGTGCCCGTTATTTCTCGATCAATACCGGGGCCACGAATATCGTTAGTTTCAATCAGAATCCGGATGGCGATTTCGGTGATTGGCTAAGCACGGCTTGCCCACAAGCGCATCCATACGTCCAGAACGCATTCGGTTGCGCGGGACAATATTCCGACATCGCAGCGACATCTCCGGAGGGTGTTAATCTTGACGTTGTCGGTTACGACTTGGTGACTGCTGCCAGGGCTACGATAGCCGACTTTAACGCTGACGGGCATCCGGACTATGTTCTCCGCAATCCGGGCACGCGCCAGACAGCGATCTGGTATCTGAACAACAACATTTATCAGAGTGGCGCGCTAGGTCCAAGCATCACAGCTGGCTGGGTCCTGGACGGAGTTGCGGATTTCAATCGGGACGTGCATCCAGATTATGCACTGTTCAACTCGACGAGCGATCGAACAGCCATCTGGTATATGTCAGGGCCAACGCGGATCGCCAGCGCGTATGGGCCAACGCTTGCCAGTGGCTGGGAATTGGTGGCTACAGGTGACTTTAACGGTAATGGCTACCCGGACTATGTGCTTTACAATGCAAGTACGCACCAGACGGCGATCTGGTATCTGAACAATAACGTTTACGTTAGCGGCGGCTACGGGCCCACTCTTCCAGTCAACTGGAGCGTGGTGGGGGTAGCGGATTTTAATCGCGACGGTCATAGAGATTATGTGTTGTTCAATTCCAGTAATCACCAAACAGCGATCTGGTATCTATCAGGGCGAAGTCTGATCGGAGGCGCGTATGGGCCGAGTATTCCCGGTGGCTGGGCGTTAGTGGCTACGGCGGACTTTAACAGTGACGGGCGTCCGGATTACTTGCTTTACAATCCAGCCAGTCGTCAAACAGCGATCTGGTATCTGAACAACAACGCCTACGTCAGCGCCGCGTTTGGCCCAACTCTTCCAGCCGGCTGGAGCCTGGTCGGGCAGTGAGACCAGTTGCCCTGGTTTAAGGCGCTTCACCTTTTAGCGAGCGGACGTGCGGTTATTGCCGTGGCGTAGTCGAGCGGTGCACCGCTTAACTATCGACGACGCCGCAATCTGGGTTAACGGTTTTGTTAATGACTAAGGAGGAAATCGCCGGCGTGCTGGAGCAAATCGCGACGCTGCTTGAATTGAAGAACGAAAACCCTTTCAAAATCCGGGCTTATACAAATGCCGCGCGTGCGATCGAAACTTTTGGGGGGAATGTCACAAATTTTCAGGATGAAGAAGCGCTGTCGAAAATTCCAGGAATCGGAAAGAGTATCGCTCTTAAGATCAAGGAACTCGCGACGAATGGTTCGCTGAAATATCTGGAGGAATTGAGCTCGGAATTCCCGTCCGGGATTCTCGAATTGTTCTCACTGCCCGGGCTAGGCGCCAAGAAGATCAAGGCTCTCCACGACAAGCTTCAGATCAGTTCCATCGAGCAGCTGCGAAAAGCGTGCGAAACCGGGCGCGTCGCTGAACTGCCCGGCTTTGGCGAAACAACCCAGCAAAAGCTTTGTGATATCATTGCAAAACGCGCAGCGCACGCCGGCTCATTTCAATTTGGGCAGATCGCAGCAGAAGCGGAAACGTTGCGGTCCGATCTTGCGGCGCACAGCGACGCGTTGCAGATCGACCTGGCTGGAAGCTACCGGCGGCGAAAAGAAATCGTACACGATTTGGATCTTTTGGTTGCGACAAAGAAACCCGAGAGCATCACAAAATTTTTCGTTTCGCACCCACTGGTGGAATCGATTATTGCCCAAGGGCCCACCAAATCGAGCGTGCGACTGCGATCGGGAGTGCAGTGCGATCTGCGAGTGGTGAGCACGATGGAATATCCTTTCGCGCTGGCTTACTTCACAGGAAACAAGGAACACAACATTGAATTACGCAGGCGAGCGCTTCAGCGTGGTTGGACCCTTAACGAATACCGGTTCGCTGCGCTTCCGGTCGATCCGAAAGCGAAAAAGAAAAAGCCCGTAAAAAAAATTCCAACGGTGCACGACGAAGCAGATGTTTATCGCGCGCTCGATCTCCATTTTATTCCGCCGGAGTTACGGGAGAATTGGGGGGAATTTGAAGCCGCCGAAAACCATGCGTTGCCAAAACTCATTGAAAAGGAAAATCTGCGCGGCGCATTTCATTGTCACACCACTGCGAGCGACGGGCACAACTCCATCGAAGAGATGGCGGGCGCTGCACAAGAACTGGGACTCGAGTATCTCGGGATCGCAGACCATAGCCGCAGCTCGACTCAGGCACATGGACTCGACGAAGCGAAGCTGCGCTTCCAAATCGCCAGCATTCGGACGCTGAATAAGAAGCTGCACGGCTTTCGCCTGTTTGCGGGTGTCGAATGCGATATTCTGCGCGATGGTTCGCTTGATTTTCCAAACGAAATTTTGTCAGAGCTCGATTATGTCGTGGCGTCCGTTCATTCCGTTTTCAACTTAAGTGAAGCTGACATGACCCGGCGCGTGATCCGGGCGTTGGAGAATCCGTTTGTTACAATGCTGGCGCACCCAACTGGCCGGTTGCTCCTGAAAAGAGATCCCTATCAAATTGATATCCCGAAAATCCTCGATGCGGCTGCGCGCACCGGGACATGGATCGAGCTCAACGCTGCACCGAAACGCCTCGATCTCGACTGGCGGTGGTGGCCGCTGGCGAAACAAAAGGGTGTTAAATGTGTGATTAACCCGGACGCGCATCGCACGGAGCGATTGCAAGATTTGTGGTTTGGAATCGGGATCGCCCGCAAAGGCTGGCTGACCAAAACGGATGTGATGAATTGCTTGCCGCTTGCCAAGATCGAGACCGCGCTGCGAGCGAAGCGAGAAAAGTCTTAAGGTTTAGGCTTTAGGCTAACACTTTTCTCTTTGGGGCATAAACATGGTGAGGCATTTGCAGGCCCCACCGGCTTTGATGAATTCGCTCATCGGCAATTCGTGGCAGCGATAGTCGCGATCTTGAAGCGTCGCGACGAGCCGCGGAGCGCCTTCGGGTAGAACAATATCCCGCTCGATGACGACCGCATTGCATGAAAAGTGCACTGCTTCCTCTGGCAAAACGTCGATCAAACCAGTGATGTGCTCGCGAATCGCGCGCTGTCCATAATCATCGAACGCGGACGGAAACCAAAACGCCGAGCCGTCTGGCAACGGACAAAAGCAGGTGTCGAGATGATAAAACCGCGGATCGACCAATTCGACTGAGATTATGAGACAGCCAAGCATGTCCGCCAAGGCGCGATGAGATTGAATGTCGGAACGAAATTTGTAACCGCAAAATAGTGCATCACCGCCAAAAAGCGCATCGCCTTCACCCTCGAAATAGAGATTTTCCGGCAGCCAACTCACTTCATAGCCGCGTTGTTCCATACATTTCGCGAAGAACGGCTGTTCGCCCGCACGCTCCTTATGCCGAAAATTACTGGGAATAAATTTGCGGCCAACCGTCAACCCGGCGTTCGCTGTGAAAACCATATCGGGAAGTCCGGGCTGAGGTGGAATCAAATGAACCTCGGAATCGAGATTCGAGAGTCGCGCATGCAATTGTTTCCACTGCTTTTGCACCAAAGCTGCGTCGGTGCCTCGGGCGCGGTTCATCCAGGGATTTATCTCGTACTCGATGCCGTAGTAATCGGGCGGACAGAGAAGCAGTTCGCGCATAGGACTGACAATTTACTCGCGAATGCGGGCCTCAGTAAGATAATCGGCCAACTCCTGCAGAAACGGTTCCACGTCCGTGACCAGACCTACCGCTTGCAGGGGCTGATGTTCGACCGCTCTATCTACGGCAGTTGGATCGATATCGACACATACCGTTTTTACGGTGGGCGCGAGCATGCTGGCCACGGCAAGCGAATGCTGGACGGTGGCCAGCAGCATCACATGAGTTACATCGGCGAGCTTTTGTCGCATGACTTTTTGAGCTTCAATTACATCGGTCGTTACCCCGGGAATTGGTCCCTCATCGCGAATCGCGCCAGTCAGTACAATATCAACGTCGTGGCGGACACAGGCATGCATGACGCCACGGGTGAGGAGTTTTTGCCGCACGGCCGCGGCAATTCCGCCGGCCCCGCGAATGGTATTGATGGCACGCAGATGGTTCTCATGTCCGCCCCGCGCAAAGGCGAGATCAGGATTCATTCCCAGCGAGGTTCCGTACAGAGCCCGTTCCACATCATACGCGGCAAATGAATTTCCGGCAAAAAGGCGATTGACATAATCTCCTTCAATGAGTCGCACCAAGTGGTGGCCTGCGCCGGTTCGTACAATTGCAGGGCCGGCGACAACCGCGATTTTACCCTTCGCTGCGTGTGCGCGCCGTAACTCCTCACCGAGTTCGCGAATGATGGCCGATTTTGGTTCGTCGGCATCAACAATCGTATTAATGAATTGAAAGATATCAGTGTGCGTGGTTGAACGCTGCACCGGCACGACGCGGATCCCTTGATGACCGACCACAATTTCGTCTCCCTTGCTAACGTCGAAAAACTTGACTGCCCGGGCCGATTCTTTTTTTCGATCAAGCGCAATCGCACTGTTGCTCATTGCAGGGCGCACCTCGATTTCCTTGCCGTCGAAGCGAACAAACGTCTGCTGATTAGTCGTTACGTAGAAATCACTGGGAAAAACTCCGTCCGCAGGCGCGCTGGCGAGTTGCACATTTGCACGCTCAACCACTTCGGCACCGTGCTGGCGAAGGCGCAGCACCAGTTCGTCAAGCGCGTCGCTTGTTTCAGCCGACACCTCAATCCGAGCGAAGCTCTGGTCCGCTCGTCGTTCCCCGATCTTGATTTCGCCGATTTTGAAATTCGCACCATGGGTCAGAATTTGATCCAGGATCTTAGGCAAAATGAGAGAATCAATGATATGCCCGCGTAACTCGATCGTTTCCGAAACCATTTGTAAAACTTAGCCGATCAGAGTGACCGCGCCAGTTGTGCAACAAACCCTGCTCGCAATTTCCGATTCATGGTTCAATTTCTCTCCGATATGGAAAAACCGAGCGCGCGCGGTCCTTCCCCGGGTCGCAAGGCGCATCGCGCGCTGGGACGGGTTCTAAATCGAAAACCGAAACGACCACCCCGCGTGCCTGCGAAGAAAACTGTCACAACCACAAGCCCCGCGGCGAGTCGTTAGAAAATCATTGCCATGCCCGAGCATCTGCCAGCTCTCGCCGTGAAGATCGCAAAGATGCTGTCGATCAAGCCGGAGTACCTGCTGACGCAGCCTGCGGAGCTGCGAATCCTTCGAGAAATGTCGGAGACGGATGTCAGAGAGTTTGCAAAAAGTCACGGTTGGCGTGTGATACGTCGTCTCGGAGGGCGGCAGATCGAATTCTACAATGACGCAAGCCAGAGCCCGCTGTAGCCGACTACAACGACCACTGGACAGCGCAGAGCTGTTAGCTTACCAATGCGCCAGCCGTAGTTAAATGGAAGCAGCGAAAATCTATTTTATTGCTTTCGGCGTTCTGACGATCGCCGGAGGCATTTTCGGTTACGTCAAGGCAGGTAGCACGGCTTCGATCATTGCCGGATCAATCACTGGAATACTGCTTCTTGTTGCTGCATTTCTGCTTCCCCAACATCGCGCAATCGGGTTGGCAACTGCATTCATTATCTCGCTTTTACTCGCCGCGCAGTTTGCTCCCAAATTCATACGAACTGGGAGGGTCATGCCTGCAGGGATGATGGCGATCCTGAGTGTGATCGGGCTCATCGCGGCTATTGTCGGGTGGGTAAAAAAGTAATCGCGTGGGAAGAATTCGTCTGCGGACGTGGCGGCGACTGGTGCTGGTGATTTTCAGCGCGCTCTTCGCTGCCATTGTTTATCGCTGGATCTCACTCGAACGCCTGCAGCACGTTGTGCCGGTGGAAGTCGTCACGACACCGACTCCCACTCCGACGAGGCCGCCCCTCATCACTGGAAAACTGGATACCGCGAAATTATTCAACGGCATCACACTCCATTCAACAGTCGAGACGATACCTGGCCCCGATGCAACGACCGATCGGGCCGAGGCAGACAGCTATGTGCTTGACCTTAAATTGCAGGCACGGGTCCCTTCGCCAAACAAGACCATTGAGGAGCTGGCCAAGGTCAGTCCGCAATTGCCGGCGCTTTTGCCCGGATTGGCGGCGATGCTCGCACCCGATCCGGTTTCACCGCTCTACGCTCAACTCTACGATACGAAAGTCAGAATGCTACGAGAGAACCTTGCCCGCCTGGATATGCTTCTTTCAAGGCATAACTTTTTCGATTGCCAAACCGTCTTGCAGCTTCAGCATCCCCAGACGCATCGAAAAGCCCTCCTGCTCCAGGCGGATATGGACGTGGACGCTGACGGCTCTGATGCCGATCGGATGCCCATCGGCACTGGCACACCGGCGAATTTCAAGCCGTCTACCAGTTATCGATGGCCAAAGAAGGCATCCGCCCCTAATCCATATCTCGCGGCTACCGAAGATGGATTGAAACATGCGGAAGCTGAATTTGCGCTTTCAACTACGACTCCTGCCCGCAAACATGATCTGCGCAACATCATTGCTCAGTTGCGTGCGGAAGTGGACACGTTAAAAAAGTACAGTTTCCTGATCGGCGCGACCGACCCCTTTATCGTGGTACCCGGTGCATTTTTGCATGGCAGCGATCCGGTTAAGCTTGGTGACTATGCGCTCGTCATTTTCGGCAACTCGATTTATCCGGCCCTGGTGGGCGATGTTGGGCCTAATGACAAAGTCGGAGAGGCTTCGCTGCGAATTGCAAAAGAGATCAACACGCTTTCAACGCCGTACAATCGCCCGGTAAGCGATCTCAAGGTGACTTACATGATCTTTCCTGATACTGCTGACAAGCCATTTGGTCCTCCGGATTTGGAAAAGCTTCAGGCGCGCTGCGAAACGCTCGTTAAAGAAATCGGGGGAGCGAGCGTACCGCTGCATCGCTGGGAAAATATCATCCCTCCTTCGCCTACTCCCAGTCCGGTATCGAGTCCTCCGGCGACGCAAAATGGAACAGCGTCTCCTTCATCAAGTGTATCCGCGGGAGTTTCTACATCAGCATCGCCAATGTTTGCGTTTCCCATTCCCAGCGCAGTAGCGACGGCCGCTCCTAATTCGACGCTTTCGCCGGCGGAATCACCCACCGCAACGCGAAGCCCGCTCAAGAAGAAACGCAAGCCGTGAACGTCGAATACCGGCTGCGCTGTCTAACTCGCCCGCGGTTCGAACCGTTATTTCCTACGAATGATCATCCGTGATGCTGTTGAGGCTGATCTGCCGGCCATCGTCGAGATTTACAACGCCACTGTGCCAACGCGCATGGTGACGGCCGAACTCGAACCGACCACCGTTGAAGCGCGGCTGCCGTGGTTCGGCGAACATTCACCGGAGCAATATCCCTTTTGGGTCGCAGAGTTGGAAGGTCGCGTGATTGGCTGGCTCGATTTCAAAAAATTCCTACCGCGTTGTGCGTATCGCGGCACCGCCGAAATCAGCGTTTATGTCGATGAAAGATTCCGGCGGCGCGGTGTGGCGCAGCGGTTGTTGGAACACGCGATTGCCCGCGCACCCTCGCTTGGAATCACGGCCCTAGTCGGTCTCATCTTCGGGCATAACGAGGCGAGCTTGAAATTATTTCAGCGTCTGAGCTTTGAGCGGTGGGCGTTGTTACCGGCGGTAGCGCAACTTGATGGCGTCCAGCGCGACCTCGTAGTGATGGGTCAACATTGTCCCGCGCGTTCCCCTGTGAAAGCGAAATCGCAGGTTCAATCACAAACCGCCAATCATTTCGACGATTGCTTGAACCTGATGCATACGCTCATGGAGTACCGGCAAGAGGCGATTCATTCGAAGCTACTAAAAATCCGCGACAAATATTCCATGTTGCATCTGGACGTGCTGATTCTCATTTACCACTTTGCGAAAATTTGCTCCGGCAATGTTCTCGAGATCGGCGCCTTCATCGGCGGAGCTACGATTGCTGCCGCATTCGGCGTACGCGATTCGGGAATGCGGAAGAAACTCATTGCCATCGAACCAGGCGGTAGCGTTAAACACAAGCGGCTCGGCACACGCAATATTTTCCGCGACTTGGAACGGAACCTTGCCAAGCAGCGCGTATCTGAATTGGTCACTACCATCAAGGGGCGTTCCTTTGATCGGACAACGATCTCCGCAGTCAATGAAATGCTGGGTGCAGACAAAGTTGGTCTACTGATTCTTGACGCCGATGCAGCCAAACGGCGCGACATCGAAGGCTATAGGGAGAGATTTGCAGAGGGGTGCTGGATGGTGATTGACGATTATTACGGCGCTGATGCCAACGCAAAGATCACTCCGAGCCGAGCCGACGTAGATTCGCTGACCAAGGCGGGTTGGTTGCAGCCACTGGGCTTTTACGGCTGGAGCACGTGGGTCGGACGCTGGCGTGGCCCTCAACGGTGAAATTGCTCGTTAGAAGCTTAAACGTTCAATGTAGCACCAACCGTAACGTTGGAACGGTCTTAGCCTTTACATTCGGCTAGGCTTCGGGGCCGATAACGAGATGGATCACACCGTTTGGCGCTGAAATAAAGAAGCCGTTAAAATCGTCGCTAAGCTGCTCAACTTCATCGCGCCGCGCGACACCATGCACTTTGAGAAAGGACGCGGCCGCTTCGCTGTCGTTTGTTTCCAGCTCCAGCCAGATATCCGGATGACTCAAGTTCGGCACTTTATCGATCCAGAGCCGGTTTGGACCGAACTGGAAAATACAGCCGTCTTTTTCTTCCTCGATTAAAGGTAGCCCGAGCGTATCACGATAAAAGGAGACCGTCTGGTCATACGTGTGGCTGGGGCATTTGATTGCGATGTTCGCTCCGCCTGAGAATTGCGGGCCTTCGAGCTTTGCGACCATACTGTTGAGCCGGTAATAGTTAAAAGGGTACGAAGTTAAGAAGTTGTAGTTTTTAACTCTCTTAACTTTTTAACTTGTTTCAATGCTGCACGACTCATCAGTCCGAGCCGCTTCCACCGGGCTGAGTCATTTTGACTGGATCGAGCGCGCGTTCTAGCTCTCTTTCGGGCAAGACTTTTTTCTCGCGGGCGATCTCGCGCACAGTGCGGCCGGTTCTTGCGCTTTCCTTCGCGATTTCAGCCGCACGATCATAGCCAATCTTGGGCGCGAGACTCGTCACCATCGCCATGGATAGCTCGATCAATTCGCGGCAGCGCTCTTCGTTCGCCACGATGCCGCGAACGCATTTGTCACAGAAAGCATCGACCACGTTTGCCAGCAGCCGGATCGACTCGAGAAGACTATGCGCCATCACCGGCATCATGACGTTAAGCTCGAAGTTTCCATTGGCCCCGGCCCAGGTAATGGTGGTGTCGTTACCGATCACTTCTGCGCAGACCATCATCACTGATTCGCACATTACCGGGTTTACCTTGCCCGGCATGATGGAACTCCCAGGTTGCGTCGCTGGAAGCTGGATTTCGCCGATTCCGCATCGGGGACCGCTCCCAAGCCAGCGGATATCGTTAGCAATTTTAAACAAACTGACCGCAATCGTTTTCAAGTGACCGCTCACTTCAACGACCGCGTCTTTTCCGCCCTGCGCTTCAAAGTGGTCTTTTGCCTCGTAAAAAGCGATGCCAGTGTGTTGCTCCAAATGCCGCAGCATTTTTTCTGGAAGATCAACGTGTCGGTTTAAACCGGTGCCCACCGCGGTGCCGCCGAGTGCAAGTTCACGCAAAACTTCGATCGACTTCTGCGCGCGTTCCTTGGCATAGGCAACCTGCTGCGCGTAACCGGAGAATTCCTGCCCGAGCCGAACCGGGGTTGCATCCATCAAATGGGTTCGACCGATCTTCATGACATGCCAGAACTCCTTCGCCTTAGCCGCAAGCGCGGTATGCAATTTTGCGAGAGCCGGGATGAGGCAGTTCTTTAGTTGTTCCGCCGCGCTGATATGGATGGCGGATGGGATTACGTCGTTACTAGACTGGCCCATGTTGACGTGATCGTTAGGATGCACCAATTCGCGCGAGCCGATTGGCTTGTCTGCGAACTGGGCGCATCGATTCGCGATGACTTCGTTCGCATTGGTGTTTGTGCTCGTGCCCGAACCGGTCTGGAAAATATCGAGCGGAAAATGGTCGTCGAGTTTTCCTTCAACAACTTCTTTAGCTGCCTGCACGATC
Source organism: Candidatus Udaeobacter sp. (assembly GCA_035317225.1). Lineage (GTDB taxonomy): Bacteria > Verrucomicrobiota > Verrucomicrobiia > Chthoniobacterales > UBA10450 > Udaeobacter. The sequence goes on from DATHHK010000068.1 coordinate 17,244, forward strand.
AGGGCGGAACGCTCCGCATCAAGCAGACCCAGATCATGATTCGCTTGGGCTGCAGCCCACTTGATCAAGCCAAGCGCGCGAATGAACGGCCGTGAAAAACGGTAACCGCTTACCGGAAAATTTAGCACTGCGCGATGAGTCGACGCGCCGTGGAGAGCAGACGCCGGAAGCGTCATCTCGCCCATCGAATCTTTTTCTGTTCGGGTCGGCTTCTCCGTCATGCCGAACGGTGCGCGCTAACGCTAAAGTTAGCCCCGGGCAGGGGCTTACGTTCATGGTGATTGAGCGGAGGCGCCTTCTGAAAAACAGTGATGAACATCGGCGGTATGTTTTGCAGGAAGTACTCCGATTCGGCGCGTTCGAAGTGAGTCGCGTGCTGTTTCAATTCGTTGGTGACTTGATAGATGATGAAACTGCCACCCGGCGCCAGCGCGTCATATGTTTTCTGCAAGAGAGCGCGTTTCTTTTCAATTTTAAGGATACTGAACGGAATTCCTGAAAGGATATAGTCGCAGGAATCAATGCCGTGACGTTTCAGTTCGTGTGGCAACGAGGCTGCATCGCCGTGAATCACGCGGACACGCCGGTCGCCGGCGAACTGGCGTTCCAGATCGCGCGCGAACGCTCGGTCCAACTCGAACAGAAGAAGATTTGAATCCGGACACATCCGCCGTGCAATCTCGCGTGAATGAACTCCTTCGCCCGGCCCGTACTCGGCGATGACACGTGGTTGGCTAAAATCCATCTTGCTGGCGACACGTTCTACCAGCGCCTTGGAACTGGGGACGATCGATGCGATCCGAAACGGTCGTTTCAAAAACTGTTTGAAAAACAGGGCACTCACGAGACGCGAACAGTCGTCTTGCACATCGAAGTTGTCCAGTCGCGAAGTGGTAGCACAAACGATACGACTTCTCCGTATGCCAAATTTTTTTGAGCCACGAAGGTCTCCATATCTCGCTTGACTCGTTTCTAGTCCCCGATCAGTTATGATTTTCCGATCCCATCGCGCGGTTAGCTCAGTGGTAGAGCACTACCTTGACACGGTAGGGGTCACAGGTTCGAACCCTGTACCGCGCACCATTGTAAAATGATGATAGTGAGGATCTCGCGAAGCGCGAAAATTGCTTAAGGTGTCTTAATCTAGCATTTTGGTCGCTAACAAGCAGCGCCCGATCGTGGACCGCGAAGGGGATCTGATTCAGACGCAGCCTTTTCGTTCAGCAGTGGGGCGCAAAGCTATAGCGAAAGGTCTTGCAGCTTGCCGCTTTGTTCACGCCAAAATTTTTCGCGGAAATGTCTGAATGGGCCTCTCTGGCTCGTCATCGGAGTAAAGCTGCCAAATAACCAGCCACACAAAAATGAAAGCCGAAACTACCCTGCGCGCCCCGCATCCCCGCATGAAAATCCACGGAGGTCATCACCACTCCTTATTTTGGCTTCGCCAGTCAAGCCTATGCTAATTCCGGGAATGCTATGTATACGGTCTTCGCCTTCTTTCTTTACGTCCGAAGGCCACAGCCTATTTTACAAAATTCTGCAATTTCCCAAACAACCAATCAAGATATTATCCCACTTCAGAGTATCAATAAATCAACAGTATGAATCCTAAGGTTGATGAATATTTGAGAAAAACCAAAAAATGGCAGCAAGAAATGGAGAAATTGAGACGCATCTGTCTTGTCTGTGGACTGACCGAAGAATTGAAGTGGGGTAAACCTTGTTACACGTTTCAGGAAAGCAACATCGTCATAATACAGGGATTTAAGGAGTTCTGTGCGCTTCTGTTTTGCCAAGGTGCCTTGTTAAAGGATCCCAATGGTGTTCTGAAAAAATTTGGCTGGCAGGCGGCACGTCGGATTCCGTTTACCAATGTTCGAGAAATAATTGAGATGGAGCCCATCTTGAAAACCTATATCCATGAAGCCATTGAAGCGGAAAGAGCCGGTTTAAAAGTGAATTCCAAAAAGAATCCAGAACCTGTTCCTGAAGAACTTCAAAATAAACTGAATGAAAACCCTGCCTTGAAAGTTGCTTTCGATGCTTTGACGCCGGGGCGGCAAAGAGGATACATCCTTTATTTTTCTGGAGCTAAACAATCCAAAACCCGGGAGGCCAGGGTTGAAAAATGTATGCCGCAAATTCTCAATGGAAAGGGATTGAATGATTAGTAACGTTGCCAAACGTTCCATTCTTCGCTGGATTCACCTCATCTTTACCATTCCGATACTCGGTTACATTTATGGTGAGGCTTCGGAAGTCCAACAGTACGCCGGCGCCGTTCGGTTTGTCTTCGTTCCTGTGCTTATCCTCTCAGGATATTGGATGTATGCAGGCCTATTCTTCGCCATCATTGGCGTCGCGGTATGGCTGGTTGCATATCAGCTGACTGGATACGGGACGGCTATCCTGAGTCAGGTCGCGCTATTCATCGGGCGCAAGACTTGGTTGGTGATTCGTGCGCGACAGTTGAAAAAATCGGCCTAATAGGGGTCGACTTCTCAAACGACAGACAGCGGAAAAAGCCCGAATGTCGATGAACACCGGGCTGGCCAAAAAGAGTCGCGAGGATAGCATCGAGGCCATGAACTCAAGATTTACCTCGACCATCAGACTCTTTTTGATTCTTGTTTTTGTTTGCGCAACCTCGATCGGAACTGCCGCCACTCAGGCGGGTGGGCGTCTCATCATTTTGAGGAGTCCGACCTTTGGATGGAACATAGTTCTCAGTCTGAAGATCGATGGCAGAACGGTCGCCAACGTCGTTCAGGGACGCCGCTACGATCACTTTGTGCCGCCAGGGCGCCATGTATTGACGGCCTCGGCCGCGCCAAACTCATACTATTCTGAGCCGACATCCGCTGTGGTGAATGTCCGTCCCGGGCATACGTACGTATTCACGGGGTCATGGGATGGCTCGAATCGTGTTGTTCTCATCCCGTCAGCCCTGCCTCCGGGGCAACCGTACTAACTTGAGATTTCGGTCTTCAATCTTGTTACTTATCGGACGGCCGCGTCGAAGCTTCGGCGATAGATGATCTTTGAGAGCCCCTCGCAGCTCAGTCTCGGGAGGAGAGGCCGCATGTCAGGGAGTCGGTCTAGGCGTAGATGTAGGATAAGGAGTGGCAGCGGATGTAGCAGTACCAGCAGGAGTAGGACTAACAATGGGCACTAGTCACGGGCTCGGCAAAAGCGCCTGAACCGCGCGCTCGAAACTCCGAAATGTTTCAGCAGAAACTATTTGATTTTCGCCAGAATTTTTTCCATCTCGGTCCGTCGAAAACCACGCATGGTATGACTCTTGACGTTGCCGAGTGAGCCGATTTTAAGCATGAACGCGCTCATCGTCTCGTCATCAGGTGCATCGAAGACCACGACAGCGTCGTATGCACCCATTGTCCAGAATTCCTCTACCACCTTCATCCCCATTTTCTCGGCCTCCGCGATCGCGGCGTCGCCGCGCTTAACCGTGTCCTTGATATTGCGGATGCCCTGGTCAGCAAACTGAATCAAACCGATATAAGTAGCCATGATTTTCTCCTTCCATGTGGTTGCGCCTCAAAACTATTCCAGATCGGTCTCCATGCAAAAAATCAGCGACTCATTTCAAAGCAAGCTGCCAGGAATCAAAACAAGCCGGTAGTGGCTGTTAATGTCGTTTCTATGTCCTACTGAAGATTTGGGGAGATGAGATAGTGTGGACCAAAACAAGGAGGTAGCCTCGTTCAAGTCGCGGCTGCCTCTTTTGCCCTGCGCTACAACGCGCTTTTGGAGGCAATGCGCCTCCTTATCGCTTTCGAGCGAAGCCTCGTGCAGCACAAGCGCTAATTATCTGAACTCAACGTCAAATTCTCTTTGTTTTGAGCGCAGAGGCGAGTTTAACAAGGCTTTCTCGAATCTGCGCTGGCGTCCAGGCCGCAAAACCAAACACGAACGCCGGCTTTAGGTTCGCCTCGATACAAAAAAACGAAAGCGCTGACGGTCTTACTCCGATATCTAATGTAATACGCCTGATCATCGGAAAGTCTTCCTCCCGCTTCAGCCAGGCAACGATGTTCAATCCGGCTTCTGGAACCTGCAACGTGAAACGATCACCCAGCAGCTTGTTGAACTGGTCGATGAAAAAATCTCGTCGCTCCGAATATAATTTTCGCATCCGTTTGATGTGACTGAGGAAAAATCCCTCTGTGATAAATCGCGCCAGCGTCGCCTGGTCGATCGGAGACGAGTGTTGATCCATCGCGCTGCGGATCTTGATGAACGAATCGACCAGCGGTTCCGGCGCAACGATGTAGCCCAGACGCAAAGAGGGACAAAGAATCTTGCTCATCGTTCCCGCATAAATCACCCGGCCGGAATGATCGATCCCCTGCAACGAGGGCAATGGCGGCCCGGTGAATCGGAATTCGGCGTCGTAATCGTCTTCGAAGACGAACGCGTTATGCGCGCGCGCGAAATCGAGCAAGGCCGTCCTGCGCTGGAAACTCATTGTCATGCCGAGAGGAAACTCATGCGAAGGAGTTATGTAGATGAGTTTGGGAAAAGGTTCTTTTGGGGATCGCGCAATCACGATTCCCTGATCGTCGAGCGGCTTTGGAATGATCCGGGCGTCGGCCAGAGTAAGGACTCTTCGGGTCTGCTGATAACACGGATCTTCAATCCACGCGGGATCGCCCGGATTTAGCAATGCCGTTGCGCTAATCAACATGGCTTGCTGCATTCCGCCCACAATCACGATCTGCTCGGGATGACAGCGCGCTGCTCTGAAATCGCACAAATAAGCCGCAAGCGCATTGCGCAAATCGGTGTCGCCGCGATTCGACGCATATCGCAACAGGTGGGCTCCCTTCTTTGCAAGAACCTGTGTTCTAAGCCGCTCCCACACGCCGATGGGAAATTCATCGACCGCCGGAATGCTCGGGACAAGCGAAATGCCCGCGCCAGCGCCTGTCGCCCCAAGATCAAACTGTTTTCCTACACGCTGGTCCGGAAGTGCTTTCACCCGGTCAGAAATGCGAATGCGAGACTCAGTCGCCGGATGACTTTCCCGTCCGCCACGGCGGATTTGTCCCGTAGCGAACTTGTCCGCGCTCAGAAAGCTCTCAGGGAGAGGATCTGCTACAAACGTTCCAGATTTCGCCTTTGAACGAAGATAGCCTTCAGCGTGAAGCTTCGAGAACGCAAGGTTGACCGTTAGCCTGGAGATTCCCAAATCGGAAGCGAGCGCGCGGGAGGACGGAAGCCGGGAAGCGCCATCGATAAAGCTGCCCGATCTTAGCTCATCACGAATCTGGCGATAAAGCTGTTGGTGAAGCGGTTCGGCGGATGCGCGATCAAGTCGAATCATCTCGAATGCGATGATCGAACGCCGGCGCCTTTTCTCTTGAAGCGATTTCTTGTTGGACATGCCGCTCATTGCACTGCCTAAGAAATCCCCGCCCTTTGCAGTGACGACGCGAGTTTCACCAGGCTTTCTCGAATCTGTGTCGGAGTCCAACCGGCGAAACCGAAGATGAACGCCGGCTTCGGCGTGGCCCGAATGCAGTAAAATGACAGCGGCGAAGGCTTGACTCCAATCTGGACAGTAACGCGGCTAATCGTTGTGAAGTCTTCCTCGCGTTTCAGCCACGCGACCATATTCAATCCGCCCTCCGGAACCTGCAAAGTGAAACGATCACCGAGC
>DATHHK010000069.1:0-11514 GCA_035317225.1 Candidatus Udaeobacter sp.
GCGCATTTGAAGAGCATTGATGCCGACATTGAGGATCTCGGCGACGAAATCGGTCCGGAAGCTCCGGGATCGAAAAACATGGGCCTTTGGTTCCATGATCCCGACGGCTACCGCTGGGAGCTAAGCGTGCTTGGCGGCAAATAGCTGTGCGACCACCATCTCGCGTCCGGTGTTGGGACTGACAGCAGAGCCGTGCAGCATCATCCAATCGGACGAGGACTAACGAGTGCGTAGCGCACGAGTAAGTGCCTGCATTGACACAATATTCAAGGGTCTTAACTTTTTTGTCCAAAATTAAAATGATCACCCAAGAAAAAGGGGACGGAAAAGGGTTCATCTCGCACGCGCCAGGGTATTGGCCAGATATCGCGCCGGAACTCTGGAACGATTGGAGGTGGCAGCTCAAGAACAGAGTCACCTCTCTGGCTCAACTGGAAAAGCACCTTCAGCTGAGTGACGAGGAGCGTAGCGGCGTTTTGCTATCAGGCGACAAACTCGCACTCGCGGTCACCCCGCACTTTTTTAATCTCGTGCCGCATGGCAATCCTGAAGATCCGATCCGGCGTCAAATGATTCCACGGATTGAGGAGACCTGGGGATCCCCGTATGACATGGCCGATCCGTGCGGTGAAGATTCGCACATGCCTGTGCCGGGGTTGGTCCATCGTTATCCGGACCGCGTCTTGTTTTTGGTAACGGACCGTTGCGCCAGCTACTGTCGCTATTGCACCCGCAGCCGGGTTGTCAGCGGTGTAGGCGAACAGGAATTGCACACAAATTTCGAGGAAGCGTTTCGTTATCTCGAAGCGCATACTGAGGTGCGCGATGTCCTGTTAAGTGGCGGCGACGCGCTGATTTTTTCTGACGAAAGGCTCGACAAACTGCTTTCGCGATTGCGATCGATTCCGCATATTGAATTCGTGCGGATCGGCACGCGTGTTCCGATTTTCCTACCGCAGCGTATCACGCCTGAGCTGTGCACGATGTTGGCGAAATATCATCCGCTTTGGATGAGTGTGCATGTGAACCATCCGCGGGAGCTGACGATCGAGGTGAAGCAGGCGCTGGAGCGTCTTGCCAATGCGGGCATCCCGCTCGGAAACCAAAGCGTATTGCTCGCCGGTGTGAACGACAATCTGGAAACCATGAAGACGCTTGTACACAAACTTCTCATATGCCGAGTGCGTCCGTATTACATTTATCAGTGCGACCTCATCAATGGTTCGTCGCATCTGCGTACTTCTGTCGCGAAAGGCATTGAGATCATTGAAGGCCTGCGTGGTCACACCACCGGTTATGCCGTGCCCCAATTCGTCATCGACGCGCCTGGAGGCGGAGGCAAAGTGCCTATCAATCCCGGCTACGTTCTTTATCACGATAACGAGAAGATCGTCATCCGGAATTACGAAGGCAAAATCTTCGAGTACCCGGAAACCGGAAACGAACAGGTCCAGTTCGCGCCGCAGCGCGAGTACCACGACGAATACTTGTATTCCTGACGCTCCTTGTCATTCCGAGCGGAGCGAAGCGTAGCCGAGAATGGAGCGGTTGGGGAAGCCGAGCCAATTTGTTGAATCCAGAGGTGCTTCGTGTGCATCTCAACCTTGCTCCAGGAAAAGGAAGCTTAATCAATGAAATATCTCATCGTCGCTTTTTTCGCAGTCTGGTCGTTGAGCGCTTTTGCGGAACCCCTAAAATCAGTTGAGGTTCGCTTTTGTCCTGCATCAGCAGTTCGAACCTACCCGCTGGAAAGCCGGCGCGACCTTCAAAGTCTCTTGTTACAGAATGCGGCCGTCATCAATCACGGGCAGTCCGCTTTTGATGTGAAAGAGATTGAATTGGAGTTATTGGAGGCAGGGCAGGTTCGAGACACAAAAAAACTGGATGCCAGGGCCATCCAGCGAATTGCTGACCGCGGCGAGAAATTGCAGGCAGCAGGCATCCTTCAACAGGTAGGATTTCAATTCTGCGGCAACGATTTGATTGCGCCGAACATTAAGCTGGCCGGACCAAAGTTGGATCGAGATCAAGCACTGCTCATCGCATCGCAGGCTTTCGCGTTCAACGGCGCGCGCGATACACTCCGGGTTCGCGTGCACGGCAACCTCGACGGCCGTACCACGGAATTCACAGGTTCAATCCCAATCAAATCCGAATTTGCACAAAATAAGTACATCTTTCCATTGCGCGGTGTTTGGTATGCGGGCTGGGGAGCTTCGTTTCACACAGGTCATCGCTGGGCCATTCCAGAAGAGTTCGCGCTCGATATTGCGAAGATCGGCGAAAGTGGAATCAGCCACAAAGGCGACGGAACACGCTTCAACGATTATTACGCTTACGGAGCGGATGTCCTCGCCGCGGCCAACGGCCGTGTGACCAGCGTTGCGAGCGATCAGCCGGAAGATCCTTCGGCAATGCAGCTTCCTAACGAATCCCAGGAGGCGTACTTTACGCGGCTACAGAAAGAGCAAGCGGAGCGACTAGCCAAAGGCCTAACGGCGATCGCAGGCAACTACGTGATGATAGATCACGGAAAGAATGAGTACTCACTGTACGCGCATTTGCAGCCGGGGAGTGTGCGCGTTCACATCGGCGACCAGGTGAAAGCCGGCGACGTGATTGGGAAACTCGGTTCATCTGGCAATTCGACCGAGCCGCATCTGCACTTCCACGTCTGCGACAAGCCCGACCCGCTGATGTGTGCCGGCATTCCGGTGAACTTCAGCAACATCACGATTCAATGGGCCGATCTGCCAAGGCCAATCCAAAGCGGCGATGTTGTCATAGCTAAATAGCGTTTGATCTGCTCTATTTCGCGGATTGGTTGCAAGCGTCCTTTCTGTTCCTGCTGCGCTTGCCGCGTGTCTGGAGGCGTCGTTTGTAATTTCTTTTCGTTTGGCTGGTTGCGTAAACTTTACGCTTGCGTAATAAAGATTGCACCGTGTAAAGTCGCCAACTTCGATTTTTGTTACTTACTGTCACTTTTGTTATTTATGAACCAACGCTTAATCTCGGAAATTGGTCGTACCCAACGACTTGAAATTATTAACTCCCTCAAGCGCACCAGGGGAATGTCTGTCAACGAGCTGGTGGAGAAAATGAAGATGAGCTACATGGGCATCAAGCAGCATTGTCTCACTCTCCAACGCGACGGCTATCTGGATACGTGGCGTCGGCCGCAAAAGATGGGTCGGCCGGAGATGGTCTATCGGTTGACGCGGCGCAGTCATGATCTTTTTCAGGCCGATAGTCATCAGTTGACTCTCGACCTGCTGAAAGCGGCGCAGGAAATCTACGGACCCAACGCTCCCGAGAAACTTCTCTACAATATTTTTGAAAAAAGGACCGCTGCGCTCAAGGCTAAGGCGAAGGGAGACACAGTCGCCGAGCGCGCCAAATGGCTGTCCAATGTGCGCGATGGCGAAGGTTACATGTCCCAGTTTGTTAACAATCACCAGGATGGCGGGCCCAGGATTGTCGAGTGCCATTCGCCGATTCTGAATCTGCTTGATCGTTATCCGATTGTGGGTCGGTTTGAGCAGGACATGTTTGAAGCCGTGCTTCGCACGAAAGTGCGCCGACAAATAATGCGCAACTCGGGTCTATACGAGTGCGCATTTCAATTCGGCGGGTAGTACAAAACGCGTGTCATCGCGAGCGAATGAGGACCTCTCTTTGGTGTATTTGATCACACAAGTACGATCGCGTGGTATTGGGAATTAGGTAAGGTCCTTCGTCGTCTTCGCGGCTGAAGATGACAGTCAGAGAGCGCCGTGGTTGATTGATTTGTTCTTTCGCTCTCCGCGAATCTCGGTTGATTGAAGGCCCATGGCTCGGGCTTTTCCTTCCGTTGTGATCGAGAATTTGCAGCCGCTGATTGACGGCGGCCGCTACCCCATAAAGCGCATCGTTGGCGAAGACCTGATTGTGGAAGCGGACATTTTCAAGGACGGCCACGACGTGGTAGCGGCGATTCTGAAGTGGCGTGTTCTTGGGAAGCGCGCGTGGCGGGAAACGCCGATGAATTTCGTCGATAACGATCGCTGGCGCGGCATCTGCACTTTGTACGATGAGGACATTCACGAATACACGGTCGAAGCATGGACAGACGATTTTCGGAGTTGGCAGGCGGAGTTCGCAAAGAAATTTGAAGCGGGCATTTCCGATCTTCGAAGCGAAGCGCTTGAAGGCGCGGCTTTGGTAGAAGCTGCCGCCAGACGTGCGCGCGATCGAGCGGACCGCAAGCGATTGCTGGAGTTTTCCCAGCAAATTTCGACCGGCGCTAATTCAGAAATTCGCGCCATCGCACAATCAGGCGAACTGGCGGTGCTGATGGCGACATATCCCGATCGCGCCGCAGCGACGCAATACGATCCTCCTCTTTGTGTTGTTGTGGATCGGCCCGCAGCGTTAATCGCTGCGTGGTACGAATTTTTTCCGCGCTCAGCCGAAGGCCGAGGCGATCGCGGATCGACGTTTCGCGATTGTTTGCCGCGGGTGGACGACGCCCGGGCAATGGGTTTCGATGTCCTTTATTTTCCGCCCATTCATCCGATTGGGCACACCAATCGGAAAGGCCGAAATAACTCGACCACTTACGAACCCGGCGAGCCAGGGGTGCCATGGGCGATCGGCAGCGAAGCTGGCGGACACAAGGCGGTCGAGCCTTCGCTCGGCACGCTGGAAGATTTCGACTGGCTTGAAAAGGAGGTGCGCAAACGCGGAATGGAAATTGCCCTCGATTTCGCGATCAATTGCTCGCCCGATCATCCTTACGTCAAAGAGCATCCCGATTGGTTCTACAAACGCCCGGACGGCACGATCAAATACGCGGAGAATCCGCCGAAAAAGTACGAAGATATTTATCCGTTGAATTTTCATTGCGAAAGCTGGCGCGAGCTCTGGGCGGAGCTGAAAAGCGTTGTGCTCTTTTGGGCCGATCGCGGAGTGCGCATCTTTCGAGTGGACAATCCGCACACCAAACCAATCGCGTTCTGGGAATATTTGATAAAGGGCGTCCGCGAGAAGTATCCCGACACGATTTTTCTCTCCGAAGCGTTCACCAGACCTAAGATGATGAAGGCGCTGGCGAAAGCCGGTTTCAGCCAGAGTTACACGTATTTCACGTGGCGACATTCGAAGCAGGAGCTCATTGAATATTTTACGGAGCTGACTCAAACCGAAATGAGCGAGTATTTTCGCCCCAATCTTTGGACCAACACACCTGACATTCTTCCGTTTGTGCTCCAAGAAGGTGGGCGGCCTGCATTTATGATCCGCGTAGCTCTGGCCGCAACGCTTTCTCCGCTTTACGGAATATACAGCGGATACGAGCTATGTGAGAACGAGCCATTGCCGGGCCGCGAGGAGTATCTGGATTCCGAAAAATATCAGTTCAAAGAGCGCGATTGGAATGCGCCCGGAAACATCAAGGACTGGATCGCCCGACTAAATAAAATCCGAAAGGAGAATCGCGCGCTGCAGTTTTACACGAATTTGCGGTTCCACGACGCCGACAACGACGCCATTCTGTTTTACAGCAAGATGACCGCTGCGCGTGATAACATCATTCTCGTCGTTGTGAATCTTGATCCGCATCGCAAACAGAATTCGTTTGTCTACGTTCCGATTGAGAGTTTCGGTCAGATGGAGAGCGACGTCTATCAAGTACAGGACTTGCTCAGCGGCGCGACATACACCTGGCGCGGCAGTCGAAATTACGTGGAACTCGATCCCAACATTCAACCCGCCCATGTCTTCCTGGTGCGCCGTTGATAATTGCAGGGATCCCGCAACCGCGGGAGACCGTCTATCCGCTCGATTCTGCGCTCCTGGCGATCGCTCTACCAATGGTTCCCAGCAACTTGGCGAGGCACTCTGTGTTTGATCTGTCAGTGGCGCATTTGCATCGGTTGATCGCCCTGCCTATCATTACAAAATTTCTGGCATGAAGATTTGGGTCCTGTTGTTTGCCGCGCTGGCGAGCGCGTCTCCTGTTGTAGCTCAAGAAGCCTCGGCTACGCCCCCGCTGGTACCTGAACATTCACCAACCATCCTGGAGACGCTGGTTAAAGCCGGCCCCGTAATGATTCCACTGCTTTTGCTGTCGATCTTTTTTGTCATGTTGGTCGTAGTCTACCTGATGACAATCCGGCGTGGCGCCGTGGTTTCGACCGGTTATATGGCAACTGCGGACGCGCTTTTGCGTAAGCGCGATTATTTGGGATTGCTCGCCGTTTCTAATCGGCATGGGGAAGCGATCGCGCGGGTCGTGCAGAAAGTGCTCGATTTCATGACCAAGAATCCGCAAGCAGATCTGCAGCAGGCCCGTGAGATCGCTGAGACGGAGGGAACGCGAGTCGCAGCGAATTTGAATAATCGGGTGATCTACCTCGCAGATATCGGAATGATTGCGCCACTGTTGGGCCTGCTTGGCACGGTCTTTGGAATTATCCATTCTTTCGGCGCGCTGGGAGCCGATGTCGGCTCAGCGCGTTACGTAGCGTTGTCGCGCGGGATCAGCGAGGCGCTGGTTAATACGGCCGCCGGCCTGGCCGTCGGCATTCCGGCTATGGCTTTTTACGCATTCTTTCGCGGCCGAGCACAAAAGCTGATCTCCGAATTAGAAGCTGCTTGCACCCATGTGTTGGCTCTCCTTTCGTTGCAGTATGGCAAGCCCCAGCGAACTCCGGTGCTGATCGAGGAAGAACTGTAAAGCATTTCCATGAATCTGCGTGGTCACGCGCCTCTACATCATCCAGGAATTCAACTGGCGCCCCTGGTAGATGTGCTATTGCTCTTGTTGATTTTCTTTCTGCTCACGTGGAACGCGGCGCGAACCGAGAATGAGCTCGACGTTAAAGTGCCAAAAGCATCGGCCGCAAAAGAGAAGGCTGCACCGATTGGCGACGTTATCGTTAACGTAAAAGCGGACGGTAATGTGGTGGTCAACCGCCGCACTTTGAGCGGAGCTGAATTGAGCGAATTACTGAAAAGCCTGGTCCAACTAAACCCCGAGCAAGCCGTAGTGATCCGCGGCGATGAAACCGGTGCCTATAAGAGCATCATCGGCGTGTTGAACATTTGCACTGAGGCAGGGGTAACCAACGTAGCTTTCGCGACAGCAAAATGAAAACCCGGCGCAGCGCAGCCAGTTTCCTGGGACTGGCGATGCTGCTTTGCACAGCGAGCAGCGTCATTGCTCAATCACAGCCGGAAGTTCGCCGGGCGCGTCCCGTAGATGAACCGCCCGTTCCGCGCGCTCTCCCAGCGGATGAATCAGTCGACAGAGTTCTCCGCTCTTTAAAGGAGGAGTCGTCAGCGCCATCACAGCCTGAAGGTGAGGGAGCAGCTCAGCGTCAGCTCGAGTACGCGAACGGCCTGTTCACTCGCAAACTTTACGATCTGGCGGCCCCTGAGTATCAAAAATATCTCGACGATTATCCCGGACGCGCCGGCCGGGCGAACGCTTACTTCTCGCTGGGTGAATGCTATCGCAACCTCGGTCGCACTTCGGGCGCTCGCACGAACCTCCAGAAGGTGCTCAACGATTACGCCGACAGCGAATTCGCCGGACCGGCGGCATATGCGCTCGCCGAGATGGCGTTCGCGGACAAAGATTATGCCGCTGCGCTTCCGCTGTTTCATCGTTCTGTCGGAAAATCAAAGGAACCCGCAGTAGCGCTTTCCGCGCATTATTTCGAAGCGCGTTGTCTCGAGGCCCTTGGCCGAAAGGAGGAAGCTGCCAATATTTATGCCGAGGTTGCCGAGGCCGGAAATCCGAATCCTTTCCGCGAGGACGCACGAATTACGGCAGCATCCATTTTCGCAGCGCGAGGAAGAAAAATCGATGCGCTGAAGCAATACGAAGCGCTGGCTAACGAAGCCCAGAAACCGGCCTTGAAGGCGGAATCGGCCGTGCGTGGAGGCATGATCGCGCTGGATCTTGTCCAGGCCGACAAGGGCAAAATTGACAAGGCGATGGCGGACAGAGCAGAAGCTTTGCTGCGGAAAGGTCGCGCTGTCCCTGAAGGTGGAAAATTCCGGGCGATCGCGCAGGTCGGCTTGCGTCGTTTGCAATATCAGGCCGGGCAGTACGCGCAGTTGTTAGCAGAATACAAAAAAGAACAGGGGAACCTGCCGGAGGCCGCCCAGGCCGAAGTGTTGCTACTCGCAGCAAACAGCCAGCGGCAACTTGGTAACTCGAAGGAGGCTGAAGCGTTATATGGCCAGATTATCACAAAGTTCCCGGATCGAGAGGAAGCAAAGGATGCTGCCTATCAGCGCCTGATCAACGTATACAACTCCGACCCGTCATCGCTGATTTCTGCAGTGGACGAGTTTCTCGCCACGAATCCAACCGCTGAACGCGCGGATCAGGCGAAACTGTTAAAGGCCGAAGCCCTCTATAAACAGCAGAATTGCGCGGAGGCAGGCCCGATTTTCGAGGAACTGCGCGCTTCTCAGCTTTCTGCCAAGTTACGCGCCGATGCTGCGTACAAATTGGGCTTGTGCCACGCGCAGATGAAAAATATCCCCGGCGTGATCGAAGCTTTCACGTACTACGTGCAGGCGTTTCCGGATGATCCGCAAGCGCCCGCCGCGCTGGCTCAACGAGCTTTGGCTTACCAACAGGACAAGAATTATGCCGCCGCGGTGGCGGATTTAAACACGATCCTCACCAAGTATCCCAAGGCGCACGAGCGGGAGGCGGCTTTGCAGTTGAAAGCTTTAATCCTCGGACAGCAGGAAAACACCAAGGGCATGGTAGACACATTTCGCCAACTCCTGAGAGAATACCCCAAGAGTTCTGTTGCGGCGCAGGCGCAATATTACATCGGCAAAGCCGCGTTTGAAGCAAAGGATTACAAAACCGCGTTGACCGCGTTCAACGCAGCGCGCCAACTGAACAAGGAGCAATATTACAACCTCGCGTCGCTCCGAATCATGCTCTCTCAGTTTTACTTGAAAGATCGGGCTGCGCTCACGAAAGAGGTGAACAGTTTCATGTCAAATAGCCCGAACACAAATGTGCCACCTGAAGTTCTGGAGTGGCTCGGAATTGGATATTATAACGAGAAAAATTTCGCTGCTGCCGAAAAATACCTGAGCGCGCTTCGTAAAATCGACAATCCTGGCAGCGTTAAGCCCGATTTCTTGTTTTATCTGGGAGACACGGCGACCAAGCTAAAGAATCTGCCTGAAGCTGAGGATGCATTTGGCAAGTACTTGCAGACAGCGAAAGACCCGGCTGGAAAGGCAAAGGTGTTGCTCGCGCTCGGTGCTGTGAAGATCAGCGCCCATAAACCCGACGAGGCTCAGAAAATCGCCGAAGAGATCATCGCCCTGCAACCGGAGGGACGTGTCAACGCGGAAGCGCGCTTGCTCGCGGGCGAAGTCCAACTGGAGCGTGGGAATTTCGATGACGCGGGTAAGGCATTCAAGGGAGTGGCTTTGCTTTACGACGATCCGGCCATCACTCCGCGCGCACTGGATAAAGCGGCACTCGCGTATCGGCAAGCGGGCAAAAGCGACGAAGCAGATCGGTTGTCGCGAGAACTGCACGAACGATATCCGAATTACGCCGCCGGCGGGTAGAGCAAGGACGGCCGGCTTGAGCCGGCCGTAACAAGAACTGACGGCAGGGAAGCCGTCAGTTCTTGGAAACAGTCGTGATGCCCCACGGACCGTCACCGACTTTGATACGGCGCAATTCTTTGCGCGATTTCACATCAACAACTGAAACATCGTTCGATGCACCGTTGGCGGTGTAGAGTTTCGATCCACTTGGATCTAGCGCAATTCCCCATGCGCGATTTCCGACCGGAATCGTTGCCGCTGTTTCGTTTTTCCCAGTATCGATAACCACAACGGTGTTTCCGCGGCCTGTTGACACATAAAGCTCTTTTCCATCCTTGGCCATTGCAATGCCCATCGGGAGCGAGCCTGTTGCCAGTTGGATTTTTGATAACAATTTGTACGACGTTGCATCGATAACGGCAATGTAACCGCCGTTCTCACAAGTGGCGTACGCGCGCGAGCCGTCCGGCAAAAATGCAATCGACCGCGGCCGTCCGCCTGTCTCGATCGTTGCGACGACGCGCTGTTGGTTGGGATCGATTGCGAACACCTCGCCTTTCTCTTCACAGGTGACATAGACTTCGCCGTTGTGCGGATTCACACCAACACCTTCCGG
This sequence comes from Candidatus Udaeobacter sp., assembly GCA_035317225.1. Classification (GTDB taxonomy): domain Bacteria; phylum Verrucomicrobiota; class Verrucomicrobiia; order Chthoniobacterales; family UBA10450; genus Udaeobacter. Next base: position 10,196 of record DATHHK010000069.1, read on the forward strand.
TTCCTCCGAGACCTTTACTTTTCCACGAGACTGCCCGGAGCCGAGATCGACAATCAAGGCGCTGGCGTCGTCTTCATTCGCGATAAAAGCAAACTTCCCATCTTTGCTGATCGCGAATTGCTCCGGATCCGACCCGATATGCCAGCGATCGATTAATTTGTGCTCGACTGGATCGATTACACCAAGCCCGTCGGCAGTTTTGTCCGCTGGCGCGCGATTTTCGTCCAGACCGGGGGCCATTCGGGGCGAACCGCTCAACGTCACAAAGAGCCGCTTGCCGTCTGGCGCTGCGTGAATTCCGCGGGGCCTTTTGCCTGCTTTAAAAGTCGCGACGACCGCATCCGTTGCACCGTCAATCACGCTGATATCGCCGGATCGTTCATTGCTGACATAAACAAAATAGTTTGGCGATTCAGCGCGCACCGGCATTGCGCTTGCAAGAATCAGGCAAAAGATAAATCGGGCATTCACGCGTCACGCGTACATCGCACGTGATCTGCATGCAAGTCATCCGCTAGAGTTTAATATTGGACGTTTGGCGTCGGACGTTGGACGTTTTCTGCCGTGATTCCACACGACAAGCTTTTCATTCCAGGTCCCGTTGAAGTATCCGAAAAAACATGGGCCGCATTTTCGCGTCCGATGATTGGGCATCGCGGCGAAGATTTTAAGAATCTTTACCGCGCGATTCATCCAGGGCTTCAGACATTATTTGGAACAAAGCAGCCAGTGTTCCTTTCCACCTCTTCGGCGTGGGGCGTGATGGAAGCATCCGTCCGGAACCTGGTCGATCGCGGAGTGCTTTGCTGCATGTGCGGCGCGTTCTCGGACAATTGGTTCGAGGTGGCAAAGCGCTGTGGCAAGGAGGCCACTCCACTCCAGGTCGATTGGGGAAAACATATCGATCAAAAGGCGATCGATAGGCAATTGGCCACGGGAAAATTTGACACTGTCACCCTCGTCCACAACGAGACGTCAACAGGCGTGATGAATCCGCTCCCGGAAATCTGCTGCATGCTCGCCAAGTATCCGGATGTGGCGCTCGTCCTCGATACTGTCTCCTCATTCTCGGGAGTCAAAATCGACATGGACGCGCTCGGTATCGACGTGATGCTCACGGGTGTGCAAAAAGCGCTGGCGTTGCCACCGGGTTTTTCGTTGTTCTCCGTTTCGGAGAAAGCATTTGCTCGCGCAGAGAAAATCCCGAACCGCGGTTTTTACTTTGATTTCCTGGAGTTCAAGAAGCAACAAGCAGAATGGATGACGCCGAGTACGCCAAGCATCGGGCATATGCACGCGTTGCAATCGAAGCTGGATGA
>DATHHK010000070.1:0-3552 GCA_035317225.1 Candidatus Udaeobacter sp.
GGTTGATGCAATTCTAAATCACTGCGGACATCTGCGGATCTCGTCGCAGTTTTATTTTTATGTTCTGGCCCGGCACGTTTTGCAGCAGGGCGGAATTGGCGATCGAAAGTTGTGCGACTATGTCGCATCATTGCTTGAGACCTTTTCGCGCGCAAGCCAGTTGCAAATTTCTGAAAGCATCGGCGAACGTGTTGAGCAATACATCCATGACATACTCATCGCGCTGACCCGCGCGACGCCCGAGCAAGCGTTTTTGCTCCGGGCACACATAGGTAACTATTCGCTTTTTATCAGCGGAATTTTTCATCCCGCAGTCGCGGGACAGCGCAGTATGCGCGGCGGACCGGATCTTGAATTCTATGAGCAAGTCGGTCGGACGAACTATCAGCTCGTTGCCTCACACGCCACCGCCCGCCGCTGCGAACTGGATGACGTTTTCGAAGGATTGGCGGATCAGTTTCGCGACGTTCGACTCGCGCTGAACCAACTCTCCGATCGATTGCTCAACCTGGATGATGACGTGCGCCCGTCCCTCTCCTTGTGAACGAGACACTTTTCAGTCAAATCCAGAAGTTATTTGAGCGAACCTACGCGCAGGTGGGGATCAATCTGGAAGATTGTCTAATCGATCGGACCCGCTGCGCGCAATTGTCGATCCTTGCGGGGAAATCCGCGCGCGAATTAAGTGAGCTCGCACGCACGTTTCTGCGTCGCGCTGGAGATCAACTTTATGTGGGTATTTACTATTCGCGCTGGCTCATTGAGCAGCTCGAACAGCATGATCCCCGCGCGGGCGTGGGCGATCGCAATATCCGCTCGCTCATCATGTTCGTGGAGGAACTCAATCATGCCTTGCATGCGGCGCTTCAGTTCAAGAGCGGGATCCGCGAGATTGCTTCAGAAGATTTTGCGCGCAATCTGGAGCTCCAGGCGCAGGTCGATACCTACCTCGTTCTGCTTTTGTTTATCGCCTTCTTCCGAAAGACGCAGCGAGTTTCACGCATGGACCGGCGCTGGCTCCGTTTTCACCTCTTCGCGCGCCAATGCCCGGAGGCATTTCGCGATGGAAATCTGCGTGGCCGTTATCTCGAGACGAGCCAGCTCGCGGCGAGCTACACACATTACCTCGACACGCTCAATAGCCAGCGGCGTCTTGATGAAATCCGGCGCTTTCATTCACTCGATTACGGTGAAAAAAAGGCGCGGATCCTGGCGCTGAGGGACGCGCCGTAACTAGCCAAAAACACGCCATCGTTCGCGCAGACTGGATTCGCGAAAGGAGTCGTAACCGGTCGCCCCGCAAAATCGCTGCATCCATGCTCGACGATTCGTCGGATCACTGGATACAATTATCGGTTTCGGTGCCCGTGGGATAAAACTTGGCGGACTGACCTGAGCATGGCGGAAACATCCACAGCGCAGCAGATGCTGGATCAGGAAATGATCGCGCGGATTGGCCGCCGCGATCAAGGCGCCTTCAGCGCCCTTTACGACCGGCTAAGCGGTCCACTCTATTCTTTGGCGATGAAGATGCTCGGAGACCCTGCAGAGGCGCAGGACGCTCTGCAGGAAGTCTTCCTCCAAATATGGTCGCGTGCCGGAACTTACGACCCGGAACAAAGCAGCGTCTTCAGTTGGACTGTCCTGCTGACCCGAAGCCGAGTCATCGATCGATTGCGGGCGCGCGGTCGTCGTTCCCGAGTCGTGGTGGCCTCTACTGAAGACGCACCCACCGCCGCCGATGCATCCACCGTCGAGAGCGCTGCGGATACCGCTGAGAAGAATGATGAGGCAGCGCGTGTGCGATATGTATTGAACAATTTGCCTTCTGAACAACGCGAGGCGATCGAATTGGCTTTTTTTGAGCATCTCAGCCATCACGAAATTGCGGCGCGGCTTGGGCAACCGCTGGGTACCGTAAAAGCCCGAATCCGTCGGGGACTGCTCAAATTGAGGCAACGACTTAACACCTTATGATTTCCGAGGAACAACAGGATCAAGCGGCACTGTACGCGCTCGGGTTGCTCGGCGCGGATGAGGACGCGGCGTTCGAATCGGAGCTGAGAGCGAACGCTGAATTGCGCGATCTCGTCCGCGACCTGCGTGAGGCCGCCGGCAACCTCGCCATAACCGCTCCATTGCAGCTGCCGCCTGCATCGTTAAAGCAGCGCATCATGCGTGAGATAGCGGTGGAAACTGAACGGGTGGTTCCAATGCCGACGCGACGCGCTGCGTTTGGTTGGGTACCGTGGGCAATAGCGGCGGCGCTGGCGGTGTTTTGCGGACTGCTCGCTTTCGATCGCGTACACCTGGAGCGCCAACTCGCCGATGTACGCGCCGCCGACCCGCTGATGCAGACGACGTTTTTCACTCTGGCGCCATCTACGCCTGCTCCCGCCGATGCGAAAGCGACCGTGGCATGGCAACCTGGCCGTCAAAGCGGCGTGATTCGCATCAGCAACCTTCCTGTGCCGCAGCCGGGCAAGGATTATCAGTTGTGGGCGGTCGATGCAGAACACAAGGATCCAATTAGCGCGGGTATCGTTCGGGTAGATAAGAATGGTGTCGCGCAAGTTCGCTTCAAACCGGTCGAGAAAGCGGAACATGTAAAGGCTTTTGCGATCAGCCTGGAGCGCGAAGGTGGTGTCCCGAAAAAAGAGGGGCCCATTTTGCTCGTCGGTACCACGTGAAATAGTTCGTAATCGTCTCCTGCTCGCGACCGCTGTCCTTCGTGAGCGTTAGGACAAAGCATCCAGTCAGATGACCGCAGCGTATCGCGGTCATATGAGAGTAAGCATCTTTGTTTTCATACTGGCCGTTCTCACTGCTGGATCAGTCGGTGCGCATGAAAACGGCGCATCGTCCGCGATGGCGGAGGCTGTGTCGATTACCGATCAAGCGGATCAGATATTTGAGCGCGCAATTGACGAACGTATTATTGGTCGCCTCGGCTTGTTCGATCGCCCGGAGGACGGTTCCGGTCGTTACAGCGTATCACTCGACCTAGAGAACGAAGATAGCGACTGGAATTTCGAAGTCACTGTCACGATGGAATTTTAGCGCCATTGAAAAGATTTTTGCGCCGCGAGTGCATCCAGTCGTTGCACCTGGGCGTAGTGCTTGCCGAACGCGAAAAAATGAAAACTCGCAAGCAAGCAATCGACAAGTGCGCAGGCAAGTGCGGTCGAAGAATCTTAATTTCTGTCGTCGCACTGCTCGTTGTCACCTGCTTGCTCATATTGTCGGCACGGCCAAAGGACAAGAACGAAGCGAACAAGGCCGCTGCATCGGTCCCAATTTTCGATGATCCGCTGGCCTTGGTGCTGACGCCACAGACAGGTGACAACCGTAACGACAGGGAAATTTCCCGGCTACAGCAGCAGATCCGCAACGGAAGGAATCTTCAGCTTAGGCTTGAACAGCTCGGGTGGGCGTTCGTTACGAAAGCGCGCGAAAGTTTCGATCCAGGGTTCTACAAACTGGCCGAGCAGTGCGCGTGGTGCATCGAAAAGCGCAATCCGCAAAGCCAGGAAGCAATGCTGTTGCGTGCAC
>DATHHK010000071.1:0-4758 GCA_035317225.1 Candidatus Udaeobacter sp.
GATCTTCCGTGAAATCGGTCTGCGAGAACGCGACGACGCCGTCGTAACCCGCCTTGGCACCGCCCATCATGCCCTGGCGCCACCAGTTCCAAACGACAGGCTCGATCGTTTTCACGCCGGGACGGTTGAAGCCATAGAACGGGCCGGCCGCCAGGTCGTAATAGAACTTGGCCCGGTTGGCAAAGAGTTGGGCCTGGAGATCGTCGAACACCAACTTGGGCAGGCCAAGCGGATTGCCAGGGGTTTTCATCATCAGCGGCGGCACGGCGCTGATGATCGCCGCCTTCGCCACATTCTTATCGCCATGACGGCCGAGATAACGCACCACCTCGCCGCCGCCGGTCGAATGGCCGACGTGAATTGCATCCTTCAAGTTGAGATGGTCGGTGACGGCCTTCAGATCGTCGGCATAGTGGTCCAGGTCATGGCCGTCGGAGACTTGCGTAGAACGGCCGTGGCCGCGTCGGTCGTGGGCGATGACCCGATAACCTTTGGAGAGAAAGAACAGCATTTGCGGGTCCCAATCGTCCGCGCTCAGCGGCCAGCCATGGCTGAACACGATGGGCTGTCCTTTACCCCAGTCTTTGTAATAGATGTCGATGTTAGTTCCATTTTCTTTTCCTGCAGTTACGTATGGCATAATGTGTTTCCCTTTCTGAGATTGGTTTATATCGGTTGGTTTGTTTTTATTGAAGTTTGCGATGTTTGTCGATTACCGACGCTTCCGCCATTTCGCGTTCGCGGGATTTTGTGCTGCCAAGAATGAGATAATGCTGGTTCCCTCATTTGAGATAGAAATACCCGGGATTACTGACTGCGTGTCCGTCGATTTGTACCGGAATCCGACGCCGTACAGTGAAACGTGATCTCGGTTTGCGTCAGCACATTGTCACAAATTTGTAACAAACGCCGATCGTGAAAATCCGTTAGTAAGGTGATTGTGCACGCGACCGCACAACCTCAGGAAGAACCTTCTGCCGTTGGCTCTCGATCTTCGTCCGCCGGTGCGAGGTGACTCGATCGATTTGCGGGCGCTTGTCAGCCATCGGACTGCGACCCAGAGCGGCGCATCGATGGAAGCCGTTTTTGAGATCTTCAAGAGCGAAATCGCAAATTTTGTCGCGGTGCTTGACGGCGAGCGTCTGCTCGGGATGTGTTCGCGGCAAGAAACGGCAGCGTTGCTCGGCGGACGCTACGGTTTTTCACTTTGGGCGCGCAAGCCGATTGCCCAGCATCTTTGCAAGCAAGAGACCCGCATCAAGGTCACGGTGCCGATCGGAGATGTCTTGGGCGCTGTGTTTGCGCGTCCGGACAAAAATTTCTATGACGATGTGCTCTTAGTGGATGAACGCGGCGGATTCCTCGGATTCATCGCTACCGAGACTCTCTTCAAAGTACAAAACGCCCTGTTGTTAGCGAACATCCGTGCACTGGAAGAGCGCGACCGTGTGATTCGTCGGAAGAATGAACAGATGGAAACCGACCTGCGTATGGCAAGGGAGTTACAGCAGGCACTGATGCCCAACGCCTATCCGAGTTTTTCGGCAGGTCCAAGCGAGGGACAAACTAACCTGCGTTTTTATCATCGTTACCTGCCGGCCAGCATGATGAGCGGTGATTTCTTTCACATCGCACGGCTTTCGGACGACACCGCGGGCGTTTGTATCTGCGACGTGATGGGACACGGAGTACGCGCGGCGTTGATCACAGCGATGTTGCGGGCGTTGATCGAGACGCACGCGGCTGAGGCCGCCGATCCGGGTCGATTTCTCACACAGCTGAATAGCGAGTTCACGAGAATTTTGAAGCAGACCGGCACGCTAGTCTTCGCCACGGTGCTTTACTGCGTCATCAACATCAGAGACCGCGATGCCCATCTTGCCCGTGCCGGTCATCCTGCGCCGCTGCATGTGCGCCGAATGAAAGGCGAAGTAGAGGCCGTGGCATTTCGCCAAGGCTCGAGCGGACCTGCGATGGGGCTAATTCCCGACGCACAGTTTAAGACGGTCGAAACTAAACTTGCGCAGGGGGATTTCCTTTTGTTTTTCACTGACGGCGTTATTGAGGTAGAAGATAAGAAGGGCCGTGACTTTGGCATTGAAGGTTTGGAGCAAAGCATTCGATCCAATCTTCATCAGCCCGGCGAATCTCTTCTCGAAGCCGTGATTAGCGATGTTTACAACTTTGCCGGTTCGAAAATCCTGACGGACGATGCTTGTCTGGTGGTCGCCCAGTTGTAAATCTGCCCCGTTAAATCTTGTTAGCGTATTGATCCGCGAACAATGCCGGTTGTCCGCCTGTATGCAGAAACAACACAGTTTCATGCTTCTTGAAAAATCCTTTGCGGATCAAATCAATCATCCCCGCCGCCGCGCGTCCGGTATAGACTGGGTCCAGCAAAATGCCTTCGTACGTTGCAAACAACCGTATGGCCTCTCGCTCTGCTTCCGTTAACACGCCATAACCGGCTGAGCAATAGTTGGCACTTGCCATGACATCATCCGGCACGAAGTCATTACGCTTTCCCAGTTTTTCACTTGTTGATGACGCCAACTCCGAGACATGTTCCTTCAACCATTCTTCTGATTCATCGATGCTGATTCCCAGGACCTTGCCTTTGTATCCAAACATGCGCTGACCCACGATTAGCCCCGCATGCGTGCCACCCGAAGATGTGGCAAACACGATCCAATCCGCCTGGACATTTTGGTTTACCAGCTCCTTCATCGCGAACGCATATCCCAGCGCACCTGTGGGACTCGATCCACCGTAGGGAACAAGATAAGGTTTCATTCCCTCGTTGGCGGCACGATCGAATGTCTCCTGAAGAATTCTGTCTCGATCTTTGCGTTCGGCGACATACACGATTTCTGCTCCAAACAATTCGTCGAGCAATAGATTTGCAGAAGGCTGTTCCGGTTTTTCGCCCGTTAGGACCAAAATGCATTTAAATCCGAACCGGGCCGCTGCCGCTGCGGTCTGTCGGCAATGATTCGATTGTAATGCTCCACCAGAGATCAACGTGGTCGCGCCTTGGTCACGCGCTTCCGCTGCGAGGAATTCCAATTTGCGCGTCTTGTTACCACCAAAAGCTAGTCCGGTTTGATCGTCGCGCTTGATCAATAGACTCGGTCCACCCAAAGCATCGGACAGACGCGGCAGCGCTTCAATCGGCGTTGGCAAATCTGCAAAGTTTAACCGGGAAATGTTCGTCATACGCGAAACGGTGCGTTCACCGACGAGTTGTCGTGCTTTGCCTTGCATTCTTTCTGCACGCGGTCTTCGCCATCGCGAAGCTTTTCGTAATCCGCAGTGGTGTCGATGTCGATCGCCGCAGCCGGAAAATCGAATGGCGTGACATCGTTTCGTCGGGCAAGAATGATTCCTTTGGCTCCCATGTCTCCTCGGAGTTGCAGTAAGTCTGCGAAGCAGGATCGACCAAACAGCGCCGGGATTCCAAGAGTCTCCGCGTAAGCTGATGCAACGATTGACTTCCCATCTTCCAGATGCAGCTGAATAAGCTGCCTGAGGATCGCTGCGTTCACGAATGGCTGATCACAAGTGAGCAGAATCGCCGCGTCGAGGTTAGCGACGATTTCGAGAGCATGCTTCAGACCCACAGCGATTGACGAGCCTAAGCCGTTAGACCAGCGCCGGTGCACCGCGATCGATATCGGAAGCCCGGCCAGCTCCGACGTAATTTGTGCCGCCTCTCGACCAACAACGACCACGATCGGCACGCATTCGGCCTCGTTCGCGGCCGCAACAACTCGCCTAACGAACGTTTCACCGCGAAAAATCGCGAGCTGCTTTGGCTTCGCAAAGCGAGCCGAACCACCGGCGGCGAGCACGACCGCGCCTACTCTCATCGGCTACTATGCGGCCTCTCCGCCGACGGTCGTTGCTCTAGCATGAATATTAGCGCCGCGTTCTCGCAGAAAACCGCCCGCGCGACTGGACAATACCGTGGCAACTTCGGCCACAATCGATAGCGCTATTTCTTCCGGCGCTTCACTGCCGGTGTCGAGCCCGGCTGGCGCGAACAGATTTTCCAGGGCGCTATTGAAATCGACGACCGCATATTCGCTCAGCTGTGCCAGAATCTCGGCATGACGCTTTTTTGGTCCGAGTAATCCTACATATCGGAGTTGCAACGGCAGAAGTCGATGAAGCGAAAGAAGATCGCGACCGAAATTGTGATTCATCACCACCGCGGCGGTTTGAGTGTCGCTCCGAAAATCTTGCGTCAGCTCGAATGGGTGACCGAAACGTCCGACCGTCCAGCCAAGAGTTGTGGCCAGTTGCGTGACAGGCTCGATTTCTGGCCCGGCCCCGAACAGCAACAAGCGGATTGGAAGCGCCAGCGTTTCGATAAATACGCCAGCGTGCTCGGTCAGAAGAACGTCAGAGCGCAGGATTTCTGAACCCAGCTTGGTGCCTTCGAAGCATGTGCGGACGCGGCAAACCTCTCGGTCTCTAAGAGACCGACCGATATGAGTGATGAGGTTGCCGTTCTCTTCGGCCGGAGCAAGCGGTTCAAGCAGAATTTTTAGCAGGCCATCGCATCCGTACAGCCGTCTCGTGTCGAACGAAAGCAGCACCGGCGAACCATCGCGAATGACATCGCGCCCCTGGCGACCAATCTCTTCCTCAAGACAACCGCCAGTCAGAAAACCAAGCGTAGCCCCATTCGGATCGACTAACAGACGCGCGCCCGCTTTTCGATAAGTCGAGCCTCGCGTCTGAACTAATGTCGCC